>JACQPE010000182.1 GCA_016207685.1 Elusimicrobiota bacterium
CGACCTCTCGGTCCCGAACCGAGCGCTCTACCAACTGAGCCAACCCCCGACGAAAGAGTTCCTCTCTAGCTCCCTCATCCCCCTTCAGGGGGGAGAGGGCTCAATGATAGGTGTGAGGGGATATAATTCTTCTCTCCCTTTACCAGTCAATCCCTTCTTCCCGCAGATAAATTTCATTATGGCTTCTGAATTTCCCCAGATCAACCAGTTCTGTCATTTTGATTCCGGCTTTAGGCCGGCAGAAGAATCTCAATTCCAAGGAACGATATCCTTCACTGCGTTCAGGATGATAAACGGAGAAATTCTATTATGGCTTATTGTCGGTCCGATTTTTCACATGAGTATGCTATAAATAGAACAGACTTTATGGATAAGCGAAAGCTCTCTGCGATGATGCGGTTAAAAACAGGTTGGGATAAACAAGCCTCGGATCATGCCATCGAATTGGTTTTTGAGAGCATTCGTGATTTGCTGCAAAATGGAAACAGGTTGACGATCCACGGCTTTGGCAGTTTTATTGTTCGATTAAACAAGCCGCGCAAAGGCCGCAACATTAAAACCGGAGAAACGGTTTTTGTCCCGGCCCGTAAGAATGTGAAATTTCGGATGAGTCCGGATTTTCTTCAATGAGAAGAGAACAGGGGACAGGGGTGATAGGCGAGGGATCGGGGACGGGAAATTTTTTTACTCCTAGGCTGGCGCTTCCCCCCTCCCCCTTGCCCCCTTCTTCCTGGGGTCCTTCTTATGCCATGCATGAGGTTTGCCGGTTGACCCAAGTCCCATCCCATGCGCTTCGTTATTGGGAGAAACATCGGCTTCTGGCTCCGATTCGCACAACGCGAGGACATCGCCGTTATCGCCAAACCGATGTGGAGCGCATATTAAAAATTAAAGACCTTTTTTTTGTTAAGAAAATGCGCCTGGAGGGAGCGCGCAAGGCTCTGGCCGATGAGGCCCGGCGGCGTCAAAAGAGTTCTGAATTGCCGCTGGAGTTGGCCACGCAGTCAGCCGCGGCCGCGGTGCTTTTAGATTTGAAAAAAATTCTAAAAGAGATGCTGCAGATATTAAGATGACGTTTTTGCGGAAAGGCAAGATCATCCTTCATTTTCTTCCGAGGCGCCCGGAGTTTCATCGTTTGGGTTTGGTCCGGCATCGGGTTTGCGTCGGCGGCGTTTGTCCTTAAGCCCTTTAAAAATATCTTCCGGCTTAAGACCCTTTAAGTCATCCTTAAATTTTTTGACTTCATCCTCAGAAATGGGTTTATTCATGCTATGGCATTTTTCAAAAATTTTATCTTCCACAAAAATAGAGCAATTGGCTCGCACGGCGAGAGCCACGGCGTCGCTGGGTCTCGAGTCAATGACATGCTTGGATGAATTGTGCGCAATGTGAACTTGCGCGTAAAAAGTTTGCCCTCGTAAATCATTGATCACGACGCGATCTACTTTGAAATTGAGATTTTCAATAGTATTGAGAAGGAGATCATGGGTCATGGGACGCGGCAGGGTAATATCGGCAAATTTAATGGCAATGGCCTGGCCTTCGGCCAATCCGATCCAAATTGGCAAGAGTCTGGGGCCGTCAATTTCTTCAAGAAGCAAGACGCATTCGCTGCCGCTGGTGGCGATGGAGTAAACTTTAACTTTGATCATCTCATCGTGACCCAGTCATCAATTTAACAGCAATTCGCGGGAATTGGTAGGGGTCTTGAGAGATTTTTGTATGCGGTCGGCCAGAGGAAGTTTGATTTTTTTCCGTCGGGCCAACTCAAGAAAAATACGGCACGCCTCAACGCCTTCCGTGACCATGCCGATTTCACACTGGGATTCTTCAAGCGATTTACCGTAAGCCAGGAGGCGGCCCAGGCGCGAATTACGGGAATTTGTAGATAGGCTAGTGGTCATGAGGTCCCCCAATCCAGCGGGACCGTAGATGCTTGAAGGCGTTCCCCCCATGGATTGGGCCAATAGGGCCATTTCAGATAGGGCTGTCGTTAAAAAGATGGCTTTGGTATTGTTCGGGGCGTTAAGACCGTCAAGAATCCCAAATCCCAAGGCGTAGATATTTTTCATGGCGCCGCCGATTTGAACACCGATCAAATCATTCGAGGCCGACACGTGAAAATTGGCGCGGTTAAGTATTTTAAGGAGAGCGCTCCTTTGGCGGCCGGGGGGACCTGCCAGGATGGCAGTCGTCGAGGCTCCGGCAATTAACTCTTTGGCTATGGTGGGTCCACTTAAGGCAAAAATCGTTCCCCGGCGCGCCCCTAAAACAAATTGGGCGCTTTGGGTCAGCGGAGTCAAGGTCTCAGGGTCGAGACCTTTGCTTAAGATGACCCAGGATTGCGCTTTAACGGATATCGGAAATTTTCTAAGAGTGCGGCCGACATGGCTGCTGGCGACGGCAATGACAACGACGCTTTTATTCGTTATGGGCAGATCGTTGAGATTGTCAACCAAACGGATCCCTTCGGGAATAATCGCCGAATCTCCAAGCGAGGGATGATTATTTGTTTCATGGATAATACGGCGTAGATCATCAAGATATTCCCAGGCGGCAATAGGAGCGATGCCGTGTCTGCCCAAGTGAATGGCAACGGCTCCGCCCCAGGCGCCGAAACCAATGAAACAAATGGGAAGCGTATGGCGCATTAATTTTTCATCGGTGAAAGCGCAGTTCGCGTCCGGCCCAGAGGCGCTTCATATTGGGGATGTGTCGAATGAGAATGGTGGCCCCAATGGCCAAGGACAAGGCGCTAAAGGGAAGCGGGCTTTGAAGCGCAAAACTCATGACAGGCAACACAAGGGCCGCGCTCATGGAACCGATTGAAATGTGGTTGGTCAGACCCGCTCCAACTAAAAAAGCGGCTGTTGCCGCCAAAGTCGGAATGGGAAGCAGGCACACGCACACCCCGGCGCTGGTTGCCACGCCCTTGCCCCCTTTAAATCCTAGGAACATCGTCCAATTGTGCCCGATAATTGTCATGGCCCCGACGGCTAAATTAAAAAATGGGGATTCCGGAATCATGTAGGTTGAGGCCATTACCGGGAGAAATCCTTTGAGAATGTCAAAAAATGCCGTTAAAAATCCCGGCACCTTGCCGCAGGTGCGATACACATTGGCGGCTCCAGGATTGCCGGAGCCGAGTTGGCGGATATCAATTCCCCGTAATTGTTTGGCGATGATGTATCCCGATGGGATTGCTCCCAAAAAATAACTCATTGCCAGTAAAATAATTTTTTCAAACATTAGTTTTGGAGTAATCAGCGCTCCCCTGGATGAGATAATCTACAAAGGAGAGAAAGGCAAAAAAGCCCGTCAAATGAGTCAGGGTTCTTAGAGACTTTTCCATTAAGAAAAGCGATGGCAATTCAGGAAATGCCAGCTTGGTCATGACTAATAGAAAATATACCATTTGGACTGCGATCGAGAGCTTGCCGGAAAAGCGCGGCTTGATGCTATCTTGTCGTCCACGAATAAAATTTAACAGCCAACCCAAGATTACTGTAAAATCACGTGATAGCAAAATAACAAAGAGCCATTTTGGTATTTGGCCGGATTGGGTCAGATAAACATAGGTCGGGATAAGAAATGACTTATCGGCCAACGGATCGAGAAACGAGCCGATCCGTGTAATCTGGCGTCGCCGTCGGGCATAGAAACCATCCAGTCCGTCGGTGACGGCGCTGGCCAGGTAAAATAGGAATGCCGGGAAAAATAATTCATAAACAAGGCAAATGAGAAAAAAGGGTGTCAAGACAATGCGGATCACGGTGATTTTGTTAGCGAGCGACACCGGTTGGTAATCCTTTAAGTGCGCCGCAGCTTAAGGTTGCGGGCCAGGCCCTTCATGGTGGCCATTTGAGAAGGCGCCGCCTGCCACTTAATGCGATAGCCGCCGTGTTTGTCTTGAGAAAATTCAATGACGCGTCCTTGTTGATAGAGCCTTGAAACGAGATATCCATCACCGGGGCTTAATGTGAGATGAGCGACGGGCCAGGTTGAAACAAGTTTTGCTTCGATGCCGTTTAAGAGATCATTTAATCCTTCTCCCGTGACGGATGAAATCAGGAAATGCCCTGGATAATTTTTCAAAAGGGCTTTTTTTTCATCTTCATGGAGGAGGTCGGCTTTCGTTAGGGCGCGCAGAACGGGCTTATGAATAACTTTTAAGTCCGATAAAATAGCATTGACGGCGGCGCTGCGTCTTTTTTCTTCTTGGGGACTTTGCGTGGGATCGCTGATAATGAGGAGCAGGTCTGCCCATTCAATTTCTTCAAGCGTCGCCCGGAAACTCGCAATGAGATGTGTGGGCAATTTGCGGATGAAGCCGACGGTATCCGTGACTAACGCAGGCAATCCACCGGGTAAATAAATTTTCCTGGTTAATGGATCAAGGGTGGCAAAAAGCCGGTCATCGGCGTAGGCGGGTTTTTCTTGATCGGCATGGGCGCAGAGTTTATTTAAGAGAGAGGATTTACCGGCATTGGTGTAGCCGATTAGGGCAATCTGCGCGACCATTTCCGTGATGCGCCGGGAACGCTGAATGGAGCGTTCCTGGCGCACGGCGGCAATTTGTTTTCTGATGCGCTGGATTTTATCCCGCAAGCGGCGGCGGTCGTATTCCAAGGCGCGTTCTCCCGGTCCCCGCGTGCCGATGCCGCCCCACTGTTGGGAGTAGGCGGCGCCGCGACCGGTAAGGCGCGTTAACCGGTAGGTATTTTGGGCGAGCTCCACTTGAAGCATGCCTTCTTTAGTTCGGGCGCGCCGGGCAAAAACATCAAGTATAAGGCCGGTGCGATCAATGATTTTCGTGCCGATAATCTCTTCAAGATTGCGTTGTTGCGAAGGAGAGAGCTCTTCATCAAAAATGACGCAATGAATTTTTTTGGATTGGGCCATTTCTTTAATCTCCTGGGCCTTGCCCTGGCCGACGAGAATAGCGGAATTGAGAGTTTCCCGCCGCTGGATTAATTTTTCGGCCACAACCCCTCCTGCGCTTTTGACGAGCTCTTCGAGCTCCAGCAAAGGGTCTTCCTGGCGCCAGGAACCGGAGCGATCGGTGACGATGCCAACCAGGATGACGCGTTCGGATTCCTTAAGATTGATCATGTTTGATATTAACGAGAATTGATCGGCAGGCTTTTTTCAGAAAAAGTTTCTCATTAAAAGCTTCTTTAATCCCGAAACAAAGTTCACGCAGGTTAGATTCCCGGCGAAACCATGTCATCTGGCGTTTGGCGTAACGGTAATCCCGCTTGACGCATTCGGTAATGGCTTCTTCTTGGGTCAAGCGGCCATTGAGAAGCAGCCATAGAGGGCGGGCCATGAGCGCTTCAAAGGCCGGGAGCTGCGTAAATTTTTCTCCAAAACGTTTTTTTATGACTGATAGCTCATGGAGCATATCCGGCAAGAGGCGGCCCGCTCGGGCCGCCAATCGTTTTTTGAGAATTTGATTCGGCCATTTGAGATAGTAAGCCTTTGCAGTCCAAGGCATGGGGCTTGCCGTGCGCTGCGAGAGATGTTGGGAGAGAGGCTTTTTAAGCTGCAAACAAAGTTCTAGCGCGCGCTGAACCCGCCGTGGATTTTGGCGGTCTATTTTAGCCCAAGTGTCATGGTCCAGGCGGCGGAGTTCTTTAAGAAGAGAGGCAAGGCCTTTTTGAGCCAGTTGGGCATTTAGTCGAGAGCGTAGGCGAGGGTTGCCGGACGGCAGGCGATCCAGTCCTCGGGAAAGCGCTTTCCAGTAAAAGCCGCTGCCGCCGGCCACGATGACGTGTTTCGTTCGGGCGGATAATTTTTTGATGATTTTTTTTGCAGCCTGCGAAAAATTTTCGGCGCTCCAACGTTTATCGGGATTTAAGAATCCGGCTAAATGATAGGTAATGCCTTCTTTGGTTTTGTAAATTTTGGCGCCGTTTTCGCTAATCCAGCGGCCCTCGGGGGCAGCCGTCAGGCGCAGAAGGCCTTTGTAAATTCCTCGGGAATCGCAGGCTATGATTTCGGCGTTCAATAGCTTGGCGAGCTTAATGGCCAACGTTGTTTTCCCGGAGCCTGTCGGCCCTAAGATAGCAATGACGGTGGGCTTATTTTTATTTTTTTGCTGATCGCTGATAGCTGTTTGTTGAATGCTGTGTTTATTTTGCCGAGACTTGTTTTTGATCTTTCCGGCATAGACCAAAGAAATGGCAGGCGCGGCCTACGCAAACCTCCGGAATACGCAACGAAATCCTTGTTTCGCAATCGGAGTAATCATCAACCAAATGGTCAATCCGGTCTCTGATTGATTTATGGATGCTGTTAAAGCGCAGACCAAATGTTTGAACCCCTTCGCGGTCGCGCAAATGGACGATGTTCCCCTCGACGGTTGTCTTATCTTGGCCAAAGATCGTGGTGACGAGTTGAATGCGGACTTCATCGGCAAAAACGTCTTTGCCGCCAAACGCCACGATGGCCATGCCTCCGGCTGAAATGTTGGCGATAATGGCAGGGATATGGTGCGCTTTTAAGTGTGAGGCTTGGCGCGGGTCTTGATCAGGCACGTGTTTTAAGACGGTGATTTCAACGGGTTCCGCTAGTTCGGCTGTCAATGAAATCCTGGCGTGCTGCCTTCGGTCGCTGGGCTTCATGACATTAGTCTACCAAGTAATTTTCTATTTTTGACGGCATCAATGGAAACCCATGAAACGCTCCCTGGTTCGGCTCTTTGATCGCGAGAGAGGGACACGTTGTAGAAATTTCGGCTTTTACCTTCCATCGGAGTTTCCCAGAGAACCTCCATTTTTTGACCGAGCATGGCGCGGGCTTTCTGTTTGCCGGTTTTTTCCACAATTTCCAGGAGCCGGGCGTGGCGCTTTTTTATTATTTCTTCGGATATCTGTTCTTCCATCCCGGCCGCCTCGGTTCCTTCACGCAGTGAAAATTTAAAACAATAAGCAAAATTAAATTCCAGCTCCTCGACGATATCCAGAGACGCTTTGAAGTCATCTTCGGTTTCCCCTGGAAAACCCGCAACGATGTCGGTGGTCAGAGAAATTCCGGGCATGGCCGAGCGTAGATTTTTGATGATTGACCGGTACTCCTTGGTCGTGTAATTGCGGCGCATGGATTTTAGGATGCGATCGGAGCCTGACTGAAGAGGAAGATGCAGATGCTCGCAAACGACTGGCGCCGAGGCCATGGTTTCAATAAGCTTGCCGCTAAAATAATGCGGGTGCGGGCTCATAAAGCGCAGGCGCCTGACCCCGGGCACGTTAGCCACCGCCTGGAGCAAATCCGAAAAATCTTCAATTGGTTTTTGCCCCCTCCCTTCGTCATCCACGCGAAGGCGGGGGTCCAGGTTCCGATGGGGCTGGATTTCCGCCGCAACCTGCCCTTGGCGGAGGCCGGGGGCGGGAATGACGGACTGAATAGTTACATTTTTGTTTTGACTCGCAACTCGCAACTCGCAACTCGCAACTGGATTTTTGTAGCTATTGACCGTCTGGCCAAGGAGCATGATTTCTTTGGCTCCTTGCTTGACATGATTTTTACTGTCGTTGATAATGGCAATGGCGCTTCGATAAAGCTCCCGTCCCCGCACCGAGGGCACAATGCAATAGGCGCAGGAATAGTTGCAGCCGCGCATGGTGGTGACATAGCCGAGGCCGGGATGGGAAAGACCAGGTGTTGGGTTATCGGTGGCAGGCGGCAGATTGAAATCGGGAGAATCCCATGCGCCTTGATTGTCGTTGATCCAACTGAATTTTTCCTTTAGGGCTTCATTGATTAGTTGCGTGAAATTTTCAATTGATTTGGCTCCGGCCACAAGATCAATAAAAGGAAACCGCCTCTGCAGCGAATCCTTTGTTCGTTCCGCTGCGCATCCGGCCACAATGAGGATGCGCTGCGGATTTTCCTTTTTCCAGGCTTTAAGGTTGCCAATAAAGGAGATGGCCTTATCTTCCGCATGCTGGCGCACGGTGCAGGTGTTAATCAAGATAACTTCCGCATCGTCGGCGTTATTGGTGAGATGAAATCCCTTTTGAATCAACGGCCTGCTCATTTCCTCCAAATCCGCCACATTCATCTGGCAGCCAAAGGAACAAATGTATAATTTTGTCAATTTATCCCTGTTTCAACCCCGTTTTGTTCATTTAATTGGTCTATTCGCTGTTCATAAATACGCTTAAAAGGTTTTCGAAGCTCAAAATCGCTAACCTTTTTTCCTTGGTTCTTGGCGTATCTTCGGCTAAAACTTGAGAAAATACATTATCCCAAATTCCGCACTTGGGGAAGCTTTATACTGGGGAAAGTCCCTAACAAAAAAGTGCGGAATTTCCGATGCAATCTTAACTTTATATTTCTGGAGTATTGGCTTCAAATAAATGACTTTCTTTGGGATTGTCTCAGAGTGAAATATAAAATGTAGAGTGACCCCGTCTAACCCCGTCTAATAGTTTTCCCAGGGCGTTCCCTTGCTGTCATCGTGGGTGCAGATGATCCAGGCGTGGCCCCAGCCGGTGCTGGTGTTGTTGGCATCGTAGGCCCAGTAGCCGTGATCGTGGCCATGGGCATCGGGATGTTCATGGGAGCGCACTCGTTGGGACTTGGGGTGATTGGGCAGCACATAGCAATAGGGGAGTTCGGTTAAGTATTTAGGCACCAAGGTGTCTTGGAGTATGGTTGATGGATTTTGTTTGGCGCCCATGGGCGAGACGCCGTCGCTGTCGCTGTAATAAATGGAAAGCGCGGAGCGCAGCCGGCTTAGGTTGCCCTTGGCGGCTCCTTCGTAGGCTCGGTTGACCAAATTCATGAGCTTGGGCACCGCAATCATGGCTAAAATGCCGATAATGGCCACAACAATCATGACTTCGGGGAGCGTGAAACCAGGCTTCAGAGACTTGCGATTCAAATTTTAAATGCCATTAGAGGCGGCGTTGCGGCGCTGTTTAATGATTCTTGTTCTGGTGTTGAATTTTTATGTTTAAGAATTTGATGTATTTTTTCAAGTTTTTGAGTCACCGCGGGATCATTGGCCAGCCGGGCGCTAAAACGTATCACAGCTTTACAAACTCCGGCTTGGGAAAGATTAAATTGGGCGGCGATTTCCTGCAAAGAGAGGCCGCAGCGCTCGCGCAGGAGATAAAGAGCGGCTGCTTTGGCATTGGAGTGTTTCCATCGGCTGTTGAAAAGATGTTCACGATTGATATTGAAAACTTCACAGGCGGCATTAATGATTTCATCGGCTTTGGGTCGGGCATTTAGGCTTTTGGGCCATGGAAGATTCCTTTTTTTGAGGAACGGTTTGATGGTTTGACGAATTTTTTCCAGGTAGCCGTCCGAGCCCAAAATGGCGCCCCCCGAAGCCGCATCCCAGGGGTTTTCCTCGGTTTGCGCTTCAAGGAAGAGGCGGTAATTAATTTGTTGGATATTGTTTTCCGGACCAAAATGGGTTAGGGTCTCATCGAGAGTGATCCAGGGACTTTTTGACCGAAGTCCCAGATAATCACGGCAACTGCTCCAGGGATAGGACCAAGGATAGATCGTCAGCATGTTTTTAACCGGCCCCTGATGAATAAAACGGGTCAGGGCCGGCAAGTTCCCCTCTTTTTCAGCCAACAGCGACTTAAAACGTCCGCGGAAGAGATGGCCGCTGCGTTGGCGGCGATCATTGAAGTATTCGGCATACGCTCCGTTAATGTGGCGCATGCCCAAGGAAAGCTCCCCCATCGGCGTTTCAATGAGCAAGTAGTAATGATCCGATAAAAGCGCGTAAGCGTGAAATTTAAATCCGTATCGTCCTGAAGAAAAATGCAGGATGCTTAAGAAAGCGTTATAGTCCTCCTCATCTTTAAAAATTGGTTTTTGTTCATTGCCATAATTGGCGATGAGATGCAGGGCTCCAGGAAAATCCAGGCGAATTGTTTTTCCCATTAAACCATCGTAGAAATATCGTGCTAATTTGTCAAATATCAAGAGCTGGTCCTATCGGTTTAGATAGTATTTATCCCAGATTCCGCAGTTGCGGAATCTTCCTCGCAAG
>JACQPE010000180.1 GCA_016207685.1 Elusimicrobiota bacterium
CGAGTACTTCTGGCGCACAATCGGCGATCCAAAACGGCTCGAAGAAACACGGCAATTCGCTAAAAAATACTGGGATGACCTGCGCCTCTAGGGGTCGCTCAAATTTCTTTTTTCCAAAATGACCTAGAATAGTTTTATGGCTGCGCTTTTTCAATTTCTCTCTCCCTAAGGGGGCGAGGGGTTAAATAGAGGAAATAAATAAAACTGCGGCTGTGGAAATAGGATTGTGTCCCTGTGTCCATATGGGAGGTTGAATGGCTAAAAAATTGTCTCCCCGGGTTAAAAAAATTCTGGACAATTTTCCTTCGGAGAACCGGGTTGTTTTGGGGCAAATTGAGCGCATTTTTAATGCTGGGCGCCTTTCCGGAACGGGCAAAGTCGTCATTTTACCGGTGGATCAAGGATTCGAACATGGGCCTGCGCGAAGCTTCGCGAAAAATCCGGCGGCTTACGATCCTCTTTATCACGCAGGGCTCGCCCTTGAGGCGGGCCTGAACGCCTACGCTGCGCCTTTGGGACAAATGGAGCATGCGGCTAAGCATTTTGCCAAAAAAATTCCCCTGATTCTAAAGGTAAATTCCAGCGACTCCCTGAAATCATCACCTGACCCCATTCCCGCATTGACCGCTTCGGCGGAGGACGCCAAGCGCCTTGGATGCGCGGCCGTGGGCTTTACGATTTACCCGGGAAGCGGTCAAAGCAAGCAAATGTATGAGGAGGCTGCTGATGTTGTCCGGAAAGCCAAGGCCAAGGGCTTGGTCGCTATTGTTTGGTCTTATCCCCGGGGCGGCGGCTTAAGCAAAGAGGGCGAAACAGCCATTGATGTCGTGGCTTATGCGGCGCATATCGCATGCCAGATGGGCGCTCATTTGGTTAAAGTCAAACCGCCCACAGCTTTTTTGGAAAAAGAAGACACGCGCCGGCTCTACGGCGAGCAACAAATTTCCGTGGGAACGTTGGCTGATCGCGTGCGCCATGTGGTGCAGGCCTCTTTTAACGGATGCCGTCCTGTTATTTTTTCCGGCGGTCCGTCTAAATCACGCGAGGAGATTCTTTCTGAAATACGCGAAATTCATGCGGGCGGAGGCTTTGGTTCCATTATAGGCCGCAATGCTTTTCAGCGCCCCAAAGCCGAAGCGTTAAGCCTGCTCTCCGACGTCGTCAGCATATATAAAAATTGATAACCAAGACATCAAACGGAAATTTGGGTATTGTCGTCGGCGGCGGCCCAGCCCCGGGCATTAACGGCGTGATCAGTTCGGTAACGATTGAGGCGATTAACCGGGGTTGCGCCGTGCTGGGCCTGATGGATGGATTCAAAAGACTGGTGTCGGGCCAGACGCGCGGCGCGGCCGTCAATTTGGTTATTGACGATGTTTCGCGAATCCATCTTAGCGGAGGCTCCATTTTACGCACTTCGCGAGTCAATCCGGCCCAAAATCCGGAGAGCCTGCGCGCGGTGCTGGCGGGACTCAAAAAATTAAAAATCAACCGTCTGGTGACAATCGGCGGCGAAGGCACCGCAGGAGCGGCGCACACGCTCTATCGCTCGGCAGCTAATGATTTCCAAATCGCGCATGTGCCCAAGACGATTGACAATGACCTTCCTCTGCCTGGCAACCGGCCTGCCTTCGGCTATGAAACGGCCCGCCACGTGGGCACAAATATCTTGGCCAATTTGATTGAAGACGCCAAGACAACTAGGCGATGGTTTTTTGTCGTGGCCATGGGCCGTTTGGCCGGGCACTTGACGCTGGGCATGGCTAAATCCGCGGGAGCCACGTTGGCCGTCATCCCGGAGGAATTGCGCCCCGATTCACCGCTGCAGCGCGTCTGCGACATTCTTGAGGGCGCCATTATCAAGCGCTTGGCCATGGGTAAGGACTATGGCGTGGCGGTGATCGCTGAAGGCGTGGCGAGCCGCATTAAGCCCGGCGACATTAAAGTCATCGAAGAACTCCAATCGGACGAATACGGCCATTTGCGCCTGGCGGATTTGGGATTCGCTGAGTATTTAAAGCGCCGCGTTGAGCATAGCCTGCGTTCCCGGGGCGTCAAAATTTCTATCACGGATAAAAATATCGGCTACGAGCTTCGATGCGCCGCTCCCATTCCCTATGACACGGAATACGCTCGGGATTTGGGTTACGCCGCCGTGAAGTATCTTTTTTCCGGAGACTCCGGCGCCGTCATCAATCTTGTCCACGGAAAGGCAACGCCCATTCCCCTTAAAAGAATCATGAACCCTGCTACCGGGCGCACCCGCCTGCGTCTCGTTGATTTGCGTTCCGACAGTTATGAAGTCGCGTTAAGCTACATGATACGTCTCGATCCGGAGGATTTTAAGGATGAGGCCAGTATTAATCGCTTGGCGCGAGCGTCTCGCATGAGCGCCGACGAGTTCAAAAAAAGATTTCAATACGCCATTATTAATTGACATCGCCGGCGTTTTACCGCTAGACTCTTAGGTATAGCATGAACCGCATCGCCAATTTTTTGTTATTTGTCGAAGATATTTTCTTCTGCCCTACACCCTGCGCGCTGCGCCAAGCGAAGCGAGGAGCGCGGTGAGTTATCCGGCTATTGTTGAGGCTGTTAATGGGAAGCTGCCCTCCGGATCAGCCATCACGGTGAAGGGCTGGGTTCGTTCGCGCCGGGATTCCAAGGGGGGGTTCTCCTTTATTCATGTCAATGACGGCTCATGTTTTGATTCCTTGCAAGTCGTGGCCGGACAAAATTTGCCTAATTACGCGAGCGAAATTTTACGCTTAACAGCCGGATGCGCCGTCTCCATCACCGGAAAACTAGCCAGTTCCCCTGCCAAGGGCCAGGCCATGGAGCTTCATGCGGATCAAGTCCAAGTCATCGGCTGGGTGGATGATCCGGAAAAATACCCCATTACTCCGAAAGCGCATAGTTTTGAATATCTGCGCGAAGTGGCTCACTTGCGCCCCAGAACGAACACCTTTGGCGCCGTGACCCGTGTGCGCCACGCGATCAGCCAGGCCATTCACCGGTTTTTTCACGAGCGCGGTTTTTACTGGATTCACACGCCGATTGTGACGGCTTCGGATTGCGAAGGCGCGGGCGCATTATTTCGCGTGTCCGCTCTTGATTGGGCCAATCTCCCGCGCACCAAAGAAGGCCGCGTGGACGAAAGCAAAGATTTCTTCGGCAAAGGCGCTTTTTTGACCGTGTCAGGACAGCTTAATGTTGAATCCTTTTGTCTGGCCCTAAGCAAGGTCTACACCTTCGGCCCAACGTTCCGCGCGGAACACTCGACCACGCCCCGGCATCTGGCCGAATTTTGGATGATCGAGCCTGAAATTGCCTTTGCGGATTTAACGGACGACGCCGGCTTGGCGGAAGAATTTTTGAAATATATTTTTCAGGCAGTTTTGACGGAACGCCAGGACGATATCAGATTTTTCACGGAGCGCATTGATAAGGCCTGCGGCCGGCGATTGGAGGATTTCGTCAAATCCAGTTTTGAGCGCATCACCTACACGCAAGCGATCGCAGCCCTGGAGAAGTCCGGTAAGAGTTTCCAATATCCCGTTAAATGGGGCATTGACCTGCAAACCGAACATGAGCGCTACCTGACCGAAGAATACATCAAAAAATCAATCGTGGTCACGGATTACCCCAAAGAGATTAAGGCTTTTTACATGCGCCTCAATGACGATGGCAAAACCGTAGCGGCCATGGATGTCTTGGCCCCCGGCATCGGTGAGATCATCGGGGGCTCCCAGCGTGAAGAGCGTCTTGATGTTTTAGACCGCCGTTTGGATGAAATGAAGCTGGATAAAAATATTTACTGGTGGTACCGCGATCTGCGCCGCTACGGCACGGTTCCCCATGCCGGTTTCGGCCTTGGACTCGAGCGCACCATCATGTACGTCACCGGCATGGCCAATGTCCGCGACGTTATTCCCTTCCCCAGAACTCCAGGCAACGCGGCATTTTAGAGAGCTGTTCGATTGTTATTTTTTTAATTCAGCAGGGGGTTCGGGCTGTGGTTGGCCCCAGGTTTTTTCCAGAAAACGTTTGCGGCCGGAGCCGGCTTTGTAGGCTTCGTAGTGTTCGGGATTTTTCTTGTAGTATTTTTGATGGCCGTCTTCCGCGGGGTAAAATTCGCCCGCGGGTTTGATTTTGACGGCAATGATCTTATCGAACTTTTTGGATTTTTGCAAAGACTCCTTGGAGGCCAGGGCCGCTTTTTTCTGTTCTTCGTTTTGATAAAAAATAGCGGTTTCATACTGCGAACCGATATCCGCAAATTGGCCGCCTGCTTGCGTGGGGTCAATGCTGCGCCAGAAAATTTCCAAGAGCTGACCATAGCTCGCTTTTGTCTTGTCAAAGGTAATTTGCACGGCTTCAACGTGCCCTGATTCACCCGTGGAGACCGCTTCATAGGATGGATTCTTGAGCGTTCCGCCGGCGTAACCCACCACCGTTGAAATAACTCCAGGAATTTTGTCATAGGGCGGCTGCATGCACCAAAAGCAGCCTCCGGCAAACGTGGCTTTCTCAAGATTCATAGATTTTTCTCCGGTTTTTTTCGATTTTGTATCGGCCGCGCTCAAAGAATTCGCAATGGTCAACAGTAAAAACATCCATCCCCAAAGTTTCCTCATCACACGACTTCTTGGGCATTATCATGGCAATATTGTAAAGTCATTTGATGAAACCGTTGAAAAAAGTGGTTCTTATTACGGGCTCTTCGCGAGGCATTGGTTTTGAAGCGGCTCGGCAATTGGCCCGTCAGGGTTGCGCTGTTTTGATCACGGCCCGGACCTCGGCCAAGGCTCAATCGGCGGCTAAAAAGTTAGCCCGAGAAGGGCGCGATGTCGCGTGGCTGGAGATGGACGCCGCCAATAAGGCTTCGATCAGGCGCGCTAAGGCCAAGGTTATGAAACAATACGGCCATCTTGACGTTTTGATTAATAATGCGGCGATTTACGAAGACTCGACCGATTCCCTGTTGGAATCAGCAGCCGAGACAATTTTGAAGCATTTTGAAAATAACACCCTCGGCCCTATTTTGGTTTGCCAGGTTTTTATGCCGCTTATTCTAAAAAGCGATGATGCGCGAATTATCAATGTTTCCAGCGGCTATGGCTCGCTTGCTGAAATGCGCGCCCGCGCGCCGGGATACAGCATATCTAAAGCGGCCCTAAACGCCGCCACCCGGCAACTGGCCGCTTTTTGTGAACATAAGGTTTCGATCAATTCCGTTTGTCCCGGCTGGGTTCGCACGGACATGGGCGGCCCCAACGCCCCGCGCTCTGTTGAAAAGGGCGCGGAAACCGTTGTTTGGCTCGCGAGCGATGCGCCTCGTGAATTGACAGGGAAATTTTTTCGGGATAAACGCGAAATTGGATGGTGAAAATAAAAAATAAAAATCATGCGACAAATTTCGGCTGCGGGGATCAATCTCTTCCAACTGATTTATATTTTAATTCGCGACTATTCGCAAAAATCCGGTCTGCCGCCCCTTAACCTGTCCTTGGGCAACCCCGATGGCGTGCCGCCGCAGGCCATTCTCAACCTTCAGGCACGATTTGTCCAAAACCCGGCTTACCCATACCACACCTATGCCGAAGATAATAATATCCATCGCTTCACCCAGGGCATGGTCTCGCTTCATGGGCATATCCGATTCGAAGAATATGATCATCTCAAAGCAGTTCCCATTCCCGGAATCAAGGGCGCGACGACGCTATTGCCCTTGGCTTGCGGTTTGCGTTTGAGCAGCGCCAATCAACCCGGCAGGTTCAGGGTTGTTTCCAATATGCCTGCCTATGATGTGTTTGGTGTTTGGTCCCAATATCTTGGCATCGAGCGCATCGTTTGGCCATTGGCATCCCATGACAACATGCGGCTTAATTTTAATTTCCTTAAAGACGCCCTAAAAAAAGCCCCAGTGGACCGGCCCAATCTCATTCATGTCATCCGGCCCGGAAATCCCGCCGCAGTGGGCGCCACGGCGCTGGAATGGAGAATGCTCATTGAGTTCTGTCTGGAGCGCGGCATTCGCCTTGTCAATGACGCGGCCTATGCCGGCTTGGCCGGGGATAAGCACACCCCTCTCGCTTTGATCGCTAAAGATTATCCCGAGCTTGAGTGGTTGGAAATGTATTCAGTGAGTAAATCTTTTAGCGATCCCGGCGCGCGTTTAGGCGCTATCGTCGGCTCAAAAGATTTCGTTGAAGATTACGTTCTTGTTAAAGGCAACACCGACTCCGGCCCGGTGCCCTCGATCATGGCGGCCTATGGGGAATTTTTTGAAGACCAGCCGGATGCGGCCCGCCGGTGCCTCGATGATTTGACCCGGCTCTATGTGAAACGCCTCCAATATATCGTCCCCAGCCTAAAAAATGCCGGGCTTCAAGAAGCCTGCGCTACGGAAGCGGGTTTTTTTACGCTCTGGAAAGCGCCCAAACAAGTTTTTGGAATTGATCTATCGGAATACTCCCGGACACGAAATTTGTCGCCTTCAGAAGGGTTTAATCGTTTGGTCATTTCAGAAACCGGCATCGCAGGCGTCCATTTTGAAGGGCCAATCATTGATGGCCAAAGCGATTCTCTCATCCGGTATGCCGTCTGCGCCGATGTGCTTGACAAGAAATTTCAAGAACGATTTCAAGAAGGCCTTCAACGCCTCCGTCCGCAATATTGATGAGTAAACACCCCTTGTATTTGCATCCGGTGTCCTTGGATCTCATTTGGAATGATCCGGCTAAAAATATTTTCAACATCAAGGAGACGCTGCGAAAAAAACTCGCTCAATTCCCATCCATCGAGCCGCAAGAACAGCTTTTTATTCTGCCCGAGTTGACGCTGACTGGATTCGTCACCCAAAATCCCCGGTCATTTTTGACAAATCCGCCAAGCCCGGAAATTCAAGAGCTTGCCTATATCGCGAGTGAATTGAGCACGGGATTGGTAGTGGGATTCCCCGAAACAAACCCCAGCAATGCCCCAAAGCCCTTTAACGCAGCGGCCTTATTCGGTTCCGATGGAAAAATCATGGGAACCTACCGCAAAATGCACCTTTTTACATCTGGAGCCGCGCCCGAATCCTTAGCCTACGCGCCGGGAGAATACGGCTGCCTTATTCAATATCGGGGTTGGAACATAGGACTGGCCATTTGCTTTGATCTTCGGTTTCCGCAGCTTTTCATTGAATACAGCCGTGCTGCGGCGGACGCCATCGTCATTCCTTCGTGTTGGGTTGCTGGGCCATACAAAAGCGAACAGTTTAAAATTCTTTCCCAAGCGTACGCGATTTTAACGCAAGCCTATGTCGCTTCAGTTAATCGTTCCGGCAAAGACCCTAATTTCGCCTATCATGGCAGCGCTTACGTTTTTGGTCCGGTTGGAGAAGACTTGACCAATGGCCTGCCCTGCGAACTGAAACACGACACCATTAACGCTTGCCGCGCGCTACCCATTAGGCTTTCAGATCGAAGGGAAGGCTATAAGATAAAGATAATTTGAATCTTTTATACTTCTTTGGAGTAGCCATCAGGCACATGGCCGATAATCCCAAATTCCGGTGCGCCACTTGGGGAAACTTTACATTGGGAAAAGTCCCGAACAAAAAAGTGCGGAATTTCCGATTCGATCG
>JACQPE010000181.1 GCA_016207685.1 Elusimicrobiota bacterium
ATCTCAAGGGGATTGACGTGGAGATTCCTCTGGGCCGCATGGTGGCGGTGACGGGAGTGTCGGGATCGGGGAAATCAACGTTGATTCATGAGATTCTTTATAAAGCCGCGGCGCAGCATTTTCACGGGGCCAAAGACTCCCCGGGAGCGCATGGGCGCATCAAAGGGTTTGAGCACCTGGACAGGGTGCTTTTGGTGGATCAAGACCCCATCGGCCGCACACCGCGCTCGAACCCCGCAACCTATACCGAGGTGTGGACGCCTATCAGAGAGCTATTCACCGTGATGGCCTTGGCGCGCCAGCGCGGATACAAGCCGGGACGATTTTCATTTAACGTGCCGGGCGGCCGCTGCGAGCATTGTTCCGGAGACGGAATGCTTAAAATCGAAATGCAGTTCTTGGCCGATGTCTATGTCGCGTGCGAGGTCTGCAGGGGCCGGCGGTTTAACGAGGAGACGCTGGAAGTGCGCTTCGAGGGGAAATCCATCGCGGACATTTTGGAGGCGCCGGTGTCCCAGGCAATCGAGATTTTTCGTGATTTTCCCAAGATCGAGCGGGTCTTGCGCGTTCTTGAAGATGTGGGTTTAGGCTATATCCGCTTGGGCCAGGCCGCCACCACGCTTTCCGGCGGCGAGGCCCAGCGCGTGAAACTCGCGACCGAATTGTCGCATCGTTCCACGGGCAAGACTCTTTACATACTGGATGAGCCGACCACGGGGCTGCATTTTGATGACGTGGCCAAATTGCTCATTATTTTGCGCCGCTTGGTCGATCAGGGAAACACCGTTTTAGTCATTGAGCACCATATGGACGTTATCGGCGCCAGTGATTGGATCATTGACTTGGGCCCGGAGGGCGGCGATGGCGGCGGCGCGCTCATCGCCTGCGGCGTACCTCAGGAAATTAAGGAAAGTCCTAAATCTCACACGGGCCGGTTTCTCTAAATTTTCTATCTTATGGGCATGAATGTTTTGGTCACGGGCGGGGCTGGATTTATTGGATCGCATTTGTGCCGCGAGTTGCTTGATGCGGGGCATCAGGTCACGGTTATTGATAATTTAGATCCACAGGTGCATGGTCAAAGCCTCTCGAGCCGGCGCTCGCCGGACGTTAATTACATCCAAGCTGATATTCTCAATAAAGATGCCCTGACCAAAGCCTTGACCGGTATTGACGCGGTGGCTCATTTGGCGGCTACGGTGGGCGTGGGGCAATCCATGTACGAGGTGACGTATTACACCAACACCAATGTCAACGGAACCGGGCTTCTTTATGAAATTATCATTAAGAATAACCTTCCCATTAAAAAAATCGTCGTGGCCTCCAGCATGAGCGCTTATGGAGAGGGGTTGTATGCGTGCCCGAAATGCCGCTATATCTCTCGCGGCCGGCAGCGTTCCCTGGAGGATTTGAAACGAGGTTTTTGGGAATTGAAATGCCCTAAATGCGGCGCCATTTTGGAGCCTAGACCTGTTCCCGAGACCGAGCCATTCCATTGCGAAAGCATTTATGCGCTCTCGAAACGGGACACGGAGGAAATCGCTTTAATGCTGGGCAAGGCGCACCAACTGCCGAGCATTGCCCTTCGATTTTTTAACGTGTTTGGACCGGGGCAGTCGGTGTCCAATCCCTACACCGGAGTCGCCGCTATTTTTATTTCCCGAATTTTGAACGGCAAAGCCCCCGTTATTTATGAAGACGGCCGGCAAAGCCGCGATTTTATCCATGTTCGCGACGTGGCGCGCGCGGTTAGAATGTCTTTGGAAAGCGGCATTGCCAACGAGGTTTTTAATGTCGGCACGGGCCGTTCTATCACCGTGGACGATGTGGCGCAATGGGCGCTTAAGGCATCGGGGGAATTGGGGCGCATTAAGCCCGAAGCGGGCTTAGGGTATCGCTCCGGCGACATCAGACATTGTTTTGCCGATACCTCAAAGATCCGCAAGCAGTTGCGATGGGAGCCTAAAGTCAGTTTGGAAGAAGGATTCACCGAATTGGTTCAATGGGCCAAGGGCGTTGGGGCCGTTGACCGGTTTGATCAAGCAACCTCCGAGTTGGAGCGCTATGGACTTTTGCGGCCGGTACGTTAGACAGGGCATAGGGGCCGGGGGTCAAGGGTTAGTTTCATCGCCGCTAAGATAATCTTAAGTCTACCCTGCCGGTTGGGACTTGGCTCCCAGGGGGCAGCCCCCAAAAACTCGATACCAGTCCCGACGGTTTCCCCCGTCCCGCGGACGGGTCCCCCTTCCGCTATTGTTTTTGGAGGGCTGCCCCCTGGGAGCCAAGTCCCCGTATCTTGGGGTGACGCTGCGAAGCCGCGCGCGCTTGGGGACAATCCCATGATGGGTAAAACTTAAAGTTATCTTAGCGGCGATGAGGGTTAGTTTTCAAAGAATAATTTTTTTTCTTGCTTCGTTTTATTTACTGACCCTCCACCCCTCGTCCCTGACTCCTTCTTTTTTATTTGCCCTGGGCTTAAAAACGTCGGACGGGGTGATTGAATTCGGGGTCATTGGTTCGGGTGAAATTTGGCGTCTTGCTGCCGGTCAGCGTGGGTCTTTTTCCGTGGTCAATACCTGGGACACCCCGGCTACCATTATCGTTGAGGTGGCATCAGCCGGCTCCGAGAACCTGAGGCGTTGGGCCGCCAAGGGCGGCGCGCCTATCGATTGGTTTTGGCTCCCCCAGAGACAATTTCGTCTTCAACCAAAAGAGGAGCATTCGGTTCCTTTTTATATTTTTGCCAAGGAGCAAAAAAGCCTTGCCGGAAAGCCATTGGCCTGCTATCTTCAAGCCAGGGCCCAATGGGAGAGTGAGCAAGGAGTTTCCATCAGCCCGGAGGTGCGAGTTCCCATAAAAGTTAAGGTAGCGGCTTTGGCGGGGAAACCATCCGCCGCATTTGTCGAGCCTTGGCCACGATTAAAAATTTATGCCGGGACAAGAGCGGATTTATCAAATGAAAAGGCATTGAAATTGAAAAATCTAACGCCAGAAAAACAGTTGCTGCACATTCGTTGGAGCACATTGGATCAGGATCGCCTTCCGGGTCAATCCTCGGGGAAAGCTTCCGTGACATTTAAACCAGGAGAAACGTCATGGGTCAAAATGTCGCCCGATGTGGCGCTCCCCGCTTCGGGCGAGATGGGAGTTTCCTCTATTTTGGAAGCGCCCCGGGGCGCGGCGCCGGGAATTTATGGTTTTGCGATTGAAGCCTCCCGGGGATTGCTCGTGGAACCCGTGGCCTTGGCCGGCGTTCTTATCGAGGTCGAATGACGTATCGGATTTTGCTTGTGGATGATGACTTATCATCGCAAGAAATTGCGGAAACTATTCTTGAATCCAAAGGACACGCAACGATTGTGGCTAAAAATGCCCGCGAGGCGCTGGACCTGGCGCGTCAGCACATTCCACATTGCGCCGTGGTGGACTGGGTTTTGGGCGATGTTTCCGGAATAGAGCTTTTGGCTTCGTTCAAGCGGGATGCAGACTTAAAAGCGATGCCTGTGCTGCTGGTGAGCGCCCGACATATGCGGCCTGAAGACATGGCCCAGGCTATTGAACAGGGAGCGGATGATTTTTTGGCCAAGCCTTACAATCCGCTTATTTTCGGAGCCAAGATACATGCGCTTTTGCGCCGGGCGTTTTGGCAGAATGCCGAGCGGACCCCGCCGCAGACATTGCGTTTTCAAAACATGGTCATTAATCAAACGGCGCGGCGCGTCACGGTGGATAATAAACCGGTTGATTTGACCTATACGGAGTATGAACTTTTGTTGTTTTTTTTGAACCATCGCGGCGAAGCGCTGGACCGGCCGACGCTGTTATCGGCGATTTCAGCGAGGCCGGATCAGGTTTTCCACCAGGTGATAGATAAGCATATCGAAAATTTGCGAAAGAAAATCGGCTCTATGGCTAAACATATTGAAACGGTGCGCAACGTGGGGTATCGCCTCGTCTGATGGCGAAATTTGTGGTTGCTCCCGGTAGGACGTTTATTTTGGCCACGGTGTTTATTACCGGCGCCGCGGTCTTGGCGTTAGAAATTTTCGGAACCCGATTGATTGCCCCTTTTTACGGTTCGACCATCTATGTGTGGTCATCATTGATTGCGGTGACCTTATTTTCATTGGCCCTGGGCTATCTTGTGGGAGGCATATGGGCGGACCGGCAACTAAGCAGTTACTGGTTTTTTGGGCCGATCGCCGCTGCGGGATGCTGGGCGGCGTTTATTCCCTTGGTGCGGCCATTAATTTTCGTGAAGACCCAAATGTTGGGCGTTGCGCTGGGCGCGTTGGCGAGCGCCGCAGCGCTTTTTGCCGCGCCGCTTGTCCTTTTGGGCAGCGTGGGACCTCAAGCGATTCGGCGGATATCAGCTGATATGGGTCACGTGGGACGATCTTCAGGCTATGTTTATGCCCTCTCAACGTTGGGCAGCGTTATGGGGGCATTATTATCGGGGTTTTGGTTGATTTCCGTGGCGCCTATGACCCAATTGACCCTGGGGCTTGCGGCATTATTGGCAGGGTGGAGCGCGTTGGGTTTTTGGCGTTCAAACCAGGTTCGGGCGGCGGTTTCTACCGCAGCGATTGCGACGGTATTTTCAATAATCGCTTTGAAATCACCGTCCTTGGTTTCAAACAACATGCTCATGAACAGGGAAAGTCCTTATGGACAGGTCAAAGTTTTAGAGCATCAGCGGGTTCGCTATCTTCTTATTGACGGCGTGAGCCATTCATCAATGGACATGTTAACAGGACAGAGCGTGCATGATTATGTGCAATTTTTGGAAGCCTTGCCTTGGATGAGAAAAAGGCCCCAACGCGCTTTGGTGGTTGGATTGGGGGGGGCTGATTTGCCTCGAATGTTCGAACGTCAGTACGGGATGATCGTTGACGCCGCGGAGATTGACCCCGTGGTTCTTGATGCGGCACAGCGATTTTTTGGTTTTGAGCGCTCTCGGGGAGAGGTGCGGCTTTGGGATGGGCGCCGTTATGTCAGAAGCCGGCCAACGCAATATTATGATTTTGTCATTATGGACGCTTTCGGCGCGGACCGCCAACCGCCCCATCTCATCACAACCGAATTTTTTCACGAAGCTAAAAGAATTCTTAAGTTCGATGGTATTTTAGCCATTAACACCATCGGCCTGGTGCGCGATGACGGCGCGCTGCCCTGGGAGAATCTTTACCGGACGCTTCAAGAGTCCTTCAGCAATTTTCTGGTCATCGGGCTCAATGAAGATGACAACGGCATCGCCAATATTATTTTAATGGCTTCGGATTCCCCAATGCTTCCTCAATGGGAGACCGCTCCGGAGAATCAACACGTTCGAGAATTTTGGAGCCGTTCGTTGAACAACGAGATTTATCCCGATGCGGCTCGTTTGCTTCGGGCGCGCGCCTATCGTGATGACTTCGCTTCTTTTGACATTGATAGCACGCCGGCCATGGTTAAATTTAGGGCGAAATTGATCAAAAGCCGCGCTGGCGTTTTGCTATTTTAGGTTTATGCCGCCATTGACATTGCCCGTTGTCAGGTTTAAGGAAAAAATTTCAAAAGCCGCTCAAGAATTCAGCGACTCAAGCCCTTTGTCCCGGTTGAGAACCTACGCGCTCGTTTTTGTGGCGCTCCTGACGCTCGTTTTTGATCCTTCTTTGGCGACGCCGTTCGATTTAATCAAGACGTTGCTTTTTTGGACCGGTTCACTGGGGCTTTTTCTTTTTTGGCTTTTTCGGGCGCGCGCCTCCGCAGACAGCGTGACGTTCAAGTATCATCCCTTGCATCTGTTATTCGCGGGTATGATCGTTTTATTTTTACCCTCATTGACCAATAGTCTTGACCTTAACGCCAGCATTTTCGGCGTTTACCCGTATTTTTTCCAGGGGCTTTTATGCTGGCTGGGCTTTGGACTTGTATTCTTTTTGGCCAGCCAAGTGGCGGATGATTTCTGGGAACGGCGCTTGATCGTTCTGGCGGTTGTTTTAAGCGCGGTGATGTGCCTTTATGGATTCGTTCAAATCACGGGCCTTGACCCGACGCCATGGCAAACACGGCCCTTCGGACCATTTTCAACTCTGGGAAGCCCCTTATATTTCGGAGGATTTTTAGCTCTCCAGTTACCGTTGACGGCTGTTTTTGTGATGACCAGGGAACGCCGGCTGGCGGTTATTTTTGGGTTGTTGCTCTGGGCCGTCATGACTTCTTTTTTGTTGCGCACGCTCGCTCGCAGCGGGTGGGTTGCGGCCGCTGCGGGCATGGGAACCATGGCTTGGTATCTGGGCCAAGGCGAGATGAGGCGGCACGGGATGCGCTTGGGGATGCTCTCGGCCGTCACGGGAGCTGTGCTTTTGTGGCATCTCTTTTTAGGCCCTTTGATCGCGCGGGAGCCTTCCCATATTCAGAACCGGGCCAAAGTGCTTTTTAGCGTGGAGGAAAGTTCCTCAAAAGCGCGCCTCGAAATGTGGAAAATCGGCCTCATGATGTTTTTGGATCATCCTTGGGCCGGCGTGGGACTCGATAACATTGAGCACAATTTTTGGCGTTACCGGACTTCCGAACACGTCAAAGCCGCGCCGGTGCAGGCGACCACAGGGCCTATTCATAACGACATTCTTCAAGTCGCGGCAACGACCGGAATTTTCGGGCTTGCCGGCCTTAGCGCCTTGGTGATGATGGGCGCGTGGTTTTTGTGGCGCTTACGTCAGAATGTTTCTCCTGGAGAGCGCTGGGCGCCTGCCGCCTGGACCTCGTTGCTGGTGGCCCTCGGCGTTTTTGGCGAATTTAACTTCAGCGTTTTGGTCACCAGTCTTTGGGCGGTGATCGCCTTGGGTTGTTTGACGGCGCGTGACCACAAAATGCGCCGGCTGACGGTTTCCTGGAAATGGGTCAAGCCGGCGGCCGCCGGTCTTTTTATCGCCTTTATTTTATTGGCGTTTAAATGCGTCAAGATATACGCGGCTGACCGGGCATTCGCCCGGGGGAATTTATTATCGCATCAGAAAAATTTTGAGGGCAGCCGCAAAGCCTTGGCCCAGGCCGTTCAATTAAATCCGAAAATCCGGCAGTATTACTACAGCTACGGGGTGATCTTTTTGGCCAAAGCGAATTCCATCAATACGCTGAAAGACCAAAAGTCCTATTATTTGGCCCAAAGCGTCAGTATTTTCCGCCTAATGTGCCGGCGTTTCCCTTGGCACGCGCTTGCTTGGCATAACCTCGCCACGATATTGATGCAGTCGGCTGCGGCGAACGGGACGGCGATCCCTCAAGAGGCGCGCGACAGTCTCATTGAGGCGTTTCACTATTTTCCCGAGATGCCGGCGAATTTGGACCGGTATGGGGAAATTCTGTACAAGGAGGGGAAAAAAGATATCGGCCGCCGTTTGTGGGAGCGGGCCCTGGAAATTGACGCCAATTATCTTCCCTCGCGTAATTTCATGGAGCAGTTCAAGCCGGAAGAATATATTTATTTTTTCAATCAAGATTTGCGCATTTCAAGCGCTCCCCTGGGCGTGTCCGTGGCTGGATGCCGGCTAAAATTGATTAACGCGAGGGATCAAGATGCCCAGGTGGAGTTGGAGATTGTGACGCAGCCGCAAACTCTTTTTGATGATTTGGGAGGCATGCGGGATTTGGCTGAATTGGGCTGGGCCCGCTTGGAACGCAACAAATTTGTTTTGCCCGCCAATTCGATGGAAACGGTTAAAATTGATATCACAATTCCGAATTGGCCGTGGTGGCGCGGAAAAAAATTCGTGGCCATGATTCATGCCAGGGATTTAACCACCGACTATCCCTTCGGCAGTTATGGGCGTATAATAATTGAGACAAAGCAATGAGTTGCGAGTTGCGAGTTGCGAGTTGCGGGTTTAAGAGAAGATTTTTCTTTGTTTTTTTCCTCTTTTTAACTCTAAACCCGCCGCTGGCAACTCGCAACTTTCTTTGGGCGCTGGGCGTTAAAACAATTACCGGGAAGATTCATCTTGAGGGCGTTCCCGTGGGAACGCCTATTTCGCTTTATAACGTGTCCGGACAAGTCTACAGAGTGACCAACACGTCGGAAGTCCCTTATGAATTTAACATTGATCTAGAACCGCCGGGTTCCGGCGATCAAATCGGCAGTTTTGAAGTTCTGCCCAATTTTAACTGGGTGCGCATGGCGCAAAATAATTATCTTTTGGCCCCGGGGCAAGAAGCCCTCATTGATATTATTTTTGATTTTCCCGCGGACAGTTCGCTTTTTGGAAGGCGATTCGTTTGTTTTGTCGTTTCCGGAAACGTGAGCAAGCCGGAACAAGGCATGGGCGTTTCAGCCAAAGTGAAGAGCAAATTTACCATGGTCTTGCGGCATGACTATATGACTCCAGAACAGAAAGAGAAGATTACCAAAATCCGCCAGCGCGTGGATTTTGAGATGAAACCCTCGTTGATTCATTTGGATGATTTTCCCAAGGGGAAAAAGTTGGCTATGGATAAGGATCTAAAGAAAGCCTTTAAAATTATCAATCCCAATGATTATTCCTTAAAAATGACGATCGAGCCCTTTAGCGCCAAGGAAGCGGC
Source organism: Elusimicrobiota bacterium (assembly GCA_016207685.1). Taxonomy (GTDB): domain Bacteria; phylum Elusimicrobiota; class Elusimicrobia; order JACQPE01; family JACQPE01; genus JACQPE01. The sequence continues at coordinate 8,563 of JACQPE010000181.1, forward strand.
CATGATCCCCAAAGAAGGTTATGCGGAAGGCTCGATGCAATGGATTCAAGTTCATGGCAAAGAGTTTGAAATCGAGGCCGATAATATTTTTAAAATTCCTGTTTCCATCGAAATCCCAAAAACCGAAAAGCGCACCCATTTTATGTTTGTGATTAAGATTACTTTGGCAGGTTATGATGTTCCCGTAAGCAGCTATGGCAGGATTTATGTCATTACTAAAGATGGCGAACAAAAACCAGCAACGACCCCGCCGGTTAAAATTACGGAGTAGTTTTCACGGTAACAGCGGATAGCTTCTTTTTGTATCCTCTCTACCCCTTACCCATTCCCCTCGACCCTTCTCATTCATCTAATCTTCGTTTTTTCTTCATTTAGCCTTCAAGCAATGCCTTCATCCTCCTGATAAGTATTGAGTAACGCCCATAAGGCGTTTAGGGGGTGAGAATAACATGAGAAAACGTATGTTAAGAGGGCTCGGAACATTAGCCGCAGCCCTTTTATCCATTAATGCCGCCCATGCCGCCACCAACGTCAACGTCGGCCTGCAAGTCACCATCAGCAACACTCTGGC
>JACQPE010000177.1 GCA_016207685.1 Elusimicrobiota bacterium
ACCGCGTCATTAAATTAGCCAAAGTGCGCCAATCGCCCTTGAAATGCTTGAGCGATGATGAATCAAGCAGGGGAAATTGACCGGCCTGGCGAACGAATTCTTCGTATTTCATATTTCCTTAAATCACAATAAATTGTGATTATCAGAAATATAATACATAAATTTGAGCCGTTTCACCGGCCTGCAACCTAAGTTTTATTTCCTGCCGAATTTTTTCTTGGAGTTGACGGCGCGGCCGAGCTGATCACGGATTTCAAAGTAAAGGTGATACAAAAAAGGTCAGCTCCCTTGAGCTCTGCGAACGGCCCGTCGCATCCCTGGGCGCAGAGGGGCCCGCCTGTGCCCAGTAGAGCGCGGCAGGCAGGCGCTACGAAACACGGGCGCTGCTAATTTTTAGACTTTAGACCTAAAAAAAATTTCCCCTAAGTCCTATTTTTTAAATTTTGCGCTTTAAATAAGCTAACCTACGCATGGATGCGCCGGCAAACGTTCAATGATATCTTTCTAATTTTGTCATTGCCATATTACCTAAACGCCACAACGCCCTCTCTGCCGCCTGCTCCCGATGCTTCCCGTGAGTGGCGGCTCCAAGAACAAACGTTTGACGGTTCCAGGACAAAAATTCCCAAGAATTTTCTGCCGCCCCCCCTGCGGCCGGCCAACTCCCAAGACAACCATAGGCTCAATTTGGCGCTCGCAACGATTGGCCCAAGCTTAAGCTACGCCATTGGATCAGGCGGTTACATGGCTCATGAAATCTCGCAAAACAATAGCCTCCTGCGCGGCTTGCATCCCAGCGTTTACTCAACAGGAGACGGCATCTACGTCGAGCTTTCAGCGGGCCGGTCAACGGTTTTGCCGTCCGATCTCACCACGGACCCCATAGTCGTGGCGCGACTGCACGAAGATTACCCCGAGTCAGGTTATTGGAGGGCTCTGGCCATTGGCGGCGCCACGGCCGCCGGCAATGCCCTGCTTGAAGGTTTGGGAATAATTCACACGCCGGAACCTTGGTATATTGATGCGGGGCTTAATTTCGCGAGTGGTTATGTTTTAGGCAGCGCCTTCAATCAGGGCAGTATTCACCGCGACCTGGCTCTGGGCGGGCTAAATGCCCTGGGCGGCTGGGCCTTCCAGTCTATTTTTGATGGACCCGGCCGCCCGATTGAAGACGTGCGTTACGATATTCTTTCCTATGGCGCCATCTATGCGCTTAAAGGCCTTCTGCCATCGAACGGCAACCCGATATTTACCAATGGACTTGGGCCCGCCAACAGAATCGTTAACTTCGCCACTGATGTCGCCTTTGCCGGATTATGGGATGGCGCCGCCGGAGTGACCGCCCAAAGCCTTCGCGGGCATCCGAAATCGTGGGACTTTACCTGGGACATCAGCTATGGCTTGGCCGGCAAAACGGCTCAAAATTTACTCTACGGAACGCGAATGGAATTTGATCCAGGGGTTTACTCCGAAGCCGAGCGTCTGGCGCGTCAGCGCGCAGGCGTTGACATTGGTCCGGTAATTAGTGATTTTGATCTGCGCCGCGGCGGTTTCATCGTGTCCGCCATAGATGTCGGCGGTTTTGCGCACCCCAATTGGATCAGCATTAACAATAATAGCGCCTTGGCCTTCGATCCTGATATTTGGGATAGCCGGCAAAGCTACTACGGTGATTTGGGAGCATTTCTGGGTCATGAATACACGCACGCCTGGTCCATGGACCGCATGGGCGCTCAATTCGCTCTCTTTTATGCCTGGCGGGCGGTCATTCTGGGCGAAGGCAATGGCGCCGCCAATCAATATGAAGATCTTGCTAACATGGTAGATCGCCCAACGAAAACGCAAGAGCAAATCGCCGATGAAATGCAATCATCGCCATAGGGCCGTCTATTTTTTCTTAGGAATACTTTCAGCTTTTTTTTCCATCTCCTTCGATAACTCCTTTGCCCAAGACGCGCGCGGCCTCGCCCAAGAACACGAAAGCGTCGCGCTGACGGAACAAGACCGGGAGCGAATTTTATCCGAGCTTGATAAAAGCCAAAAACATTACGAAGATAGCATTGCCAAGTTTCAACTGGGCAACTACAACGCCGCCAAGCGCGCTATGGAAAAATCATTCAAAACGCTCTCCTCCCTCTTCATTGAAGAGGGCCTCATCGAACAAATGAAGCCGGATTTTAACAATATGATCACCAAAATACGAGGCACGGAAATGCAAACAAGCACGGAAATGCCATCGGCCCTTTTGGACATCAGCAAAGAGGAACTCAATCAAACCGCCGAGGTGACGGCGGCGCCGGTCCCCGCCTCCAGACAATACTCCATCAAAAATGATCCCAACAACGCCCTGGCCCAGCGCTATATTGCCGTCTATACCCAAACCCGCCGCGATAAGGTCCTTCAAGCTCTTGAACGCTCCGGCCGCTATCGCGCCATGATTGAAGATAAACTCAAAACCAACGCTCTGCCGATCGAACTTTTTTACCTCGTTATGGTGGAAAGCGAATACAAGCTATCGGCCTATTCGCGCGCGAGCGCGGCCGGCCTGTGGCAGCTCATGCCCGCCACCGCCCGCAAGCTCGGGCTTAAGGTCAACTATTGGATTGACGAGCGCTTTGACCCGGAAAAATCTACCGACGCGGCCATTAAATATCTCAAGGATCTTTTCGAAATGTTTGATGACTGGCACCTAGCGTTGGCCGCGTATAATCGCGGTGAGCACGGGATCGGCCGAGATCTCTCGTTCGCCAAGGCCGCGGAATTCAGCCAGCTCTCTGAACGAAACGCCGTGCCCCAGGAAACGGAACATTTTGTGCCTAAATTTATGGCGTGCACCTTAATCGGAGATAATCCTAAAAATTACGGTTTTCACCCAAAATATGAGCAGCCCGAAACATTCGACACCGTCGCTTTAGACAAGCCCCTGGACCTTCAAATCGCCGCTAAATGCGCTGGCACGATGGAAGACGTTTTACGGCGCTTAAATCCGGCCATTCGCGCCTGGTGCACGCCGATTAACTACCCCCAATTTCCCTTGCGGCTTCCGGTGGGAAGCAGGGGCAAATTTTTGGAGGAACTCGCCAAAGTTAAGGATTGGAACCCCACGCGGGGCGTCATTCGCCACAAAGTGCGTCCGGGCGACGCCCTTTCCACCATCGCGCGCAAATACAAAACCACCGTTGCCGCGCTCATGAAAGACAACCGCATCAAAGACCCCAAGCGCCTGCGCCCTGGCCAAATTCTCGACATCCGCCCAGGCAAAGAATTTATCAACAAAAAATACTAAAGTGAAAAAATTAAATAGGGTGGCGAACGCAAAAAAAACAAATCCTTCGCCTCAATCACCTTCCTCACCTTCATCACCTTTATCATCTTCATCGCCTAGTTCACCTTCCGGATTGAAGTCACCGGAACGATTTCCATTTTTGAAATCTCCGGCTTTCGCCATCTTTTTATTGCTCATCAGCTTTTACCTTCTCATTCTGCATCAGGCCAAACCAAGCGCCTCCTTCTATCAAAAAGATGCCCTAAGAATGGCCCGGGACATTCTTCCTGCGGCCGAAGGCGTCAAGCTCCCTCCGGAATACGGGCGATATGGCGCCTCGAATTCCCTCTATGGACTCATGATTTGGATTTTTGCCATGGTCACCAAAAACGTCGCCTTCTCTCTTTATCTGCCGGCGCTGGCGGTGTTCATCGCTTATTTAGTCATTAACGCCGCCATCGGCTGGAACGTCAAGGGAGCGGCCATGGCATTTTTCAGCATGATGCTGCCCCTGTGCTGCCCCAGAATTGTCTTGGAATCCAGAATCGGTCTCTACCATCAGATTTTCACCTTAACAATAGGAAGCGCCATGATTTGGGTAAGCCTCCAAAACAACTGGACGCGCTGGAAAAAAACCCTGGTCCTGACAATTCTTTTGGCGATCGCAATTCTATCAAGCGCCTTCAACTGCGTTCTCTTCGCTCCCAGCGTCATCATCGTGTTATTGATGCGCCCCAAGGACGGAAAAATTCAAGGCGGCGGCAAATTGGCCGCCCTGCTTGTCCTGATCTCTTTATTTTTGCCGAAAATAAAAGAGGCGGCTCAAGCCCTGACAAAAAATTTGCCCACGGGTTCGGAAGTGCTTTGGTCGTATTTTGTCAATAGAGTGCTCAAGGCCGTCTCTTCCATCGATCTGGGCGAGGGCGTGGAACAGCTGGAAAAACTATTTAGGGATCTTTTTTGGCGGGCGGATTCATTTTTTTATAAAGATGCGTGGCTGTTTGATTTTTTTGACCAGCCTTTGGTCCCGCCGGTAATCACCCTTCTTTTTATCATCGGCCTGGGACGCTCTATAGCGCGCCGCAACCAAAACGATATCACGCTCATCGCGTTCTTCATCCCACCGGCCTTAATGCTCGGCTTTATCGTTGAATCTTACTACGCGCGCTACACCGCGGCTTTCATGCCCGTCATCTTGATCATCGCCGCTCGCGAAGCCCATTCTTTGTGGAACCGCTTTTCCGCGCACAAAGAAATCGCGGCCAAAACGACCCTGGGCGCGTCCGTGGCGGCGATGCTGATTTATTCATATCTTTATTGCATTCCCACGTTTAATCAAAGGAACTCCCTGGCATTCGTTGAAAGCGTGGCAGCCTACATCAACAACGTGAAGGATCCTGAACGCATGGCGATTTTTTTGCCTTTTCTTCCGCACAACTGGACGGAGGCGTTCCAATTCATTACCAGATTTAAATATGCGGGAAGGGTATTCCCTCAGGCCATCGACCCCGAAGGGTGGGTTGAGTCGGGGCGCCCATTCGCGCAGATGCATCCCGACAATCGCTCCCTCTTTTTTATGGAAGACCGACTTCCCGATAAACGTTTTTCCAGCAATATGTTTAATTATTATCCTCCAGATCCTGCTTTCTTCAAATATATTCCGAGCATCAATGCCTTTGAGCGAACGCGCCGGCATTTTCCACCCTTGTCCAATTTTAACTTGCCTCACACTCTGGGTCCCAATCAAACATTGACCTGGGACTTCACCAACCAGACCAAGGATCGCTTCCAAATTTGGTGTCACTTCAAACCCGCCGATCATCAAACATTCAGCATCGATGCGGCTATCAAAAATTTAACGTTGACGGGCCAGGCAAAAACCATCTGCAGCGTAGGCAGCGATCAGTTTTGCTGGAAAGGCTTCGGTTCATGCGAGATTAACCCGGGCCGCCAGTCGTTGCTCTTAAAAAATTCGTCAGCCGCAGGGGCTGCAAACCTTAATCAATGCATGTTTATCGCTGAAAACCGCTCCCTCGAATGGTCAAAAAAAATCGTGGATCAATCGGCAAGAGTGGACTTGCCGATTGACAAGGAAGGTTTTTATGAACTTGTCATCAACAACTCATCCGGCTGCTCCAACATTGCGCGCGTTGATCATGAACTCTATCCCAGCTTCATCGAAACCACATTCATGCGCTTCCTGTCGGCGGGTAACCACGACATTGATATTGAATCTTCCTGCAGTCTCGATCAAAATTTCAACATAACGGCCGTTCCACTTGACGTCATCGGGACGCTGACTCCAAAAAATGTGATCAGCAGCGAAAGCGTTGAAATCCGCAGCGGATCAACCAGAGTCTACTTTTCCCCGACAAAGATAATCAAAAGCGGCAATCAAACCATGTTTATCGCCCCTTACGGCAAACACGGCGCCGAATCCGCGTGCTTTGCCAACTACAGGTTACCCATACCGGCAGCGGGAACCTACGACTTATGGGTTTTGGCTGAATATGGCAAAACAGCCGGAGAATTTTACTTATCCATTAACGGGGGACCGGAAATTTTCATGAAACCCCCCAACACCACATGGGGGGCGGAAAGCTATGCCCGGTGGGTTAAGATGGCCTCGGTAAACTTTAATCCGGGTGACATTGCCATTAAAATCGGAGCTCCTTTTAACGGTAAGGATCTAACGCTGCGCGATATCATGATCGTTAAATCGCCGCACTCTTTACCAATAAACTAACTCTCTCAATATTAAAAAAACAAGATTCGATCCGGTCAAAAAAGGGCGCATTTTTCTGACACCGCCGAGCCTCCTGGGCTCATCACCGGGTATTTCCGCCACTTTGAGTTTTTGCTTGGCGCACCGGATTGAAAGCAAGAGCTCGATGCCGACTAATGGGATAAATGGAGGAAAAGATTTAATAATATCCTTGCGCCATCCTCGAAACATCACCAACGCATCGCTATAGCGGCCGCCAAACGAAACATTAACAATCCTCGTAAACATCCAATTGCCGAATGCCGTCAACCAGTCGTCATCATCGCTTTTCGCCCCATCCAAATATCGCGAAACGATCACCATGTCCCATCCCTCTCTCATCTTCGCGACCACAACCGGAATAAGCTCCGGGATCGAATTCCCATCGAGACTGAATGAAACGACGGCGTCTCCCGTAACGTGGGCCAACACTTCTTGATAGGCATGCGTAATACCGGGAACCTCCTGGCGCACAATTTTATAGCCCAAATCCCGAACATGCTCATAGGAGCCGTCGGTTGACCCCCCGTCAATAAACACAATTTCATCAACCCACTCATTTTTAATTCGCGGCAAAAAAGCTTTAATGCCGTCAATCTCGTTAAGGATGGGAAACAAAAGAGTTACTTTAATCAAAAAAAATCCTCGTCACGACAGGGTATTTGACCAAATTTAGTAAGCGTTCATCTGCCGGCAGAAAATTAAATAGACCGGTCTCTATTATTTCTACGAAAGCTTATGATGAACAATCAGCCGTCCAGAGAACGATGCCGATAACGGCATAACCGCCCAATATCATTAACGGGCTTAAATGACCGGCCCAATTCTTTCCCGATGGATCGCTTTGGCTTAAAACAGCGAATCCCGCGGCCGTCACGGCGGCGCCGACAGCCACCCACTTCCATTGCCGGGTGGTTAGTAAAGCAACTTTCTCTCCCGTCGCCGCTGCTTGGCCATGGGCATGGGCCGGCAACAGCCGGTCTTTTTTATCTTGATCCTTATCTTTTCGTCTCTTTGACGGCATGAGGATATCTTAGGTATTTTTTGGTCTACTTGAACGTAAAATACTGATAAATAGATCCATAGAGAACGCCGCCGTTCGTCGTCGTTCGTTTGGCCCATTCGAGGGAAAAGAAAAATGGAAATGTCTCTAAAATAAACGTATTAAATTTAAGACTCATGCCTAGGGACTGGAAAAAATCATCCCTCCGGCGCTCCGGCCAGGCGCCGATAAAATCTTCAACCCGATCGCTCCACCGCACCCCCTGGTCGCTAAAAAGGCCCAAATAAATATTCTTGATGTAAAAATCAGGGAAAAGATACCACATGTGATAATTTAGATCCGGAAACAAGGGAATTCTAGCCTCGAGGTTATAAACTAAAATGTCGCGTTTCCTGGAATCTTCGTCCTCCCTGGCATATCCCCGGACCCCCCCTTGTCCCCCCAAAGGAAAAACCTCATAGTTCTCCCCATAGCTTCCATAGTGCGCCAGGCGCGACACAACAGTTCCATCTTTTCCTATGGGAAAAAAATGATGCCACTCCATGGCTTTGCTCCAATAGTCAAGGTCAAAATTAACCTCCCGAAAGGCCCGACTGACGCCCAAAGCGAAGCGTGACCCTTTTGTAACGACTAAATAGGGAGCCGTTGTTGTGTCTCGTGAAAATTGCACGGACCACTCTAATCCCTGCAAATTGGTCAAGGCGTCCGGATCCGAAGGATAAGAATGATACCTCTCGACCACGGTCAATCCGGTTTCAAGGCGCTGGAATTTGCTCAAGGGATACCCCATCAAAAACGCTTGCAGATGCTCTTTTTTATACAAATCCTCTCCCTGGTCGCTCAACTCAAAGTAGTCCCTGTATTGCGTTCCTTTGAACAACAATAAAAATTCCGGACGGTAACGCGCGAAAGAATACCCTAATGAGTAATCCAGATAACCGACCCCTGAATTAAGCGTCAAATTATTGCTCAACGTGTGATATCCGAGCATGTCCGATCCCTGCCAATAAGAAAGCAAAAAGAGCCCCCCCTGCGTCGAAAAAAGAAACGCCGGAAAAAATAAATCTGTTCCAAACCTAGTCTTATAGGGCCCGCTGTAAAATATCTCCGGCGACGTCTCCGGCGATTCATGACCAGCGGGCGGCGCGGCGGCAGGAAGAAAACTCCCTGACACATCAATTGAAAGGAAATTATCCGATGATCCTTGATAAACATGAATTTCTCCATCGCGCATGGCGGCAAAAATAACGGAGGAACCCGATATATCGTATGAGGGTGAAATGATCCCGGTGAGCACGCCCGTTTTGCGCGTGACCCGGGGACTTGAGAGATCAATCTCATAAAAGTCCCAGCTTCCGGTCTCATCCGAAAGAAAAGCGACTTTAGACCCGTCCCCCGAAACAACCGGGGAGCGTTCGCTGCGCGCCGCCTGGGTCAACCGACTTGACAATTTGTCCGATGCTCTCCATCTGAACAAATCCCGATTGCTGTAGCCTGCGCTTGAAATTCCCACTTCGCTGCTATAGACAATTTCTGAACCACCCGGCAGAAACGCCGGCTCTGCGTCGTCCTGAGGATCGGCGGTCAATCGCTCCAAAATTTTTCCGTCGTCAAAATCCACCAAATAGAGATCATTAAAGCCGTTTTCCATGCCAGAAAGGACAAGTCGGGAAGAATCAGCGGGATGGGCCGCCGGATTTTTAAGCGCTGCCAAGCCCGCAAACGACCTCTTTTCAAGGCCTCCTCCTAGAATATTGTAACGGTAAAGAAAATCAACAAGATTTTTTTCACCCACAAAGTAAAGATACCGTCCATCGGCCGAAAGCGCCAAATTGCGGGCATCGAGAGCGATCCAATCGAGTTCCTTAAAATTGCGTCCGATGAGCTCACGGCGCTTTGCGGTGCGTACATTCTGCTCCAATACCGCCGGATAGCCCTCCCGCATGCCAATCGTATAAAGCAACCCTCCGTCTTTGGATAAAACAGGGCTGTAATGAAACACCGGAATCGGGGGCTCGGGCTTCGTCAACCGCTCTCCGTAGTGAAACGGTTCCTCTAAGTCATGGGAGGGCCCGCCGTAACGCTCCTGCATCCATTCCTCAAAATTGCGGTCAAATCGCTCGTCGTCCATTCCCAGCACGTCAAGCAATACGCTCGGCGTGTCAAAGCGCTCCCGAAACGACTCAAAAAGCTGCCTGATTTTTTCCTCGCCGAACTCATCGGCGATATATTCAATCATGCGCGCGCCCTGCTTATATCCTTTGGTGATTTGATTGGGTTTTAAATGATTAAAGTTGTGCAAATCCCGCATCTTTAAGAGAGGCGCCGTCGTTGAGGTGACGGCGTCGCGCGCATACATCAAATCCGTCGCTTCATCAATGTTTCCAGAAAAATACTCGGAAGCGCCCTCCATCATCCACAAGGGATACAGAATGGATTTTAAAAGACGCGCGGACTTCCAAAAACCGGCATGAAGTATGGCGAACTCGATTTCATGCGTGAACTCATGAAAAATCACATGCCGCAGCCAGGAGCTCGAGCCGTCGTTGAAAATAAGCAGCCTGTCCTTAAACGCCTCGGTGACGCCTCCGGTTCCCTCGCCAATATCAACGATGCGCGTCTGCTCAAACTCATTATGATTGGTGTAAAGAAAAAAAGGAAGCTTTTCTTTAGGCTTGGCTTTGAGTCTTGTGGTCACCTCATCATAAGCCTCTTCTAAATAACGCGCGCATTCCTCCAGCAGAAGAGGATTTTCTTCATAGTAATGAATTTGAAAATGTTCAGTCTCCCAAATGCGGTAAGGATAATCCCTGATCACAAGCCGATTTTGTCCAAAAGTCTGCGCGTGGGCCCATGAAGACGCCAGGAACAACGCCGTCAAAAATCCCAACAACCGGCGATGTGTCATTTATTTTTCTTTTTTGAAAATTTCAAATAGTTTTTGAGCGCGGTTTTGGCGGACTTATTCTTAGGGTCGATTGAAGCCAGACGTTCGGCCGCGGCCTTAATTCTAACCTCATCAAGGGGCGCGGCCTGCAGGAGACAGGCCAGTTCCCCCTCATAAACCGAAATTTTTTTTGATACGTCCAACGGCGCCTCGAGCGCTTCTTCATAAAGGGGCAACGCTTCCTGGCAGCGCGAAAGTTTTCTTAGCGATTCGGCCAAAAAATAGGAGGACTCTTTCGGATAATCCCCCTTGAGCGCGCGAAGCCTTCCAAGCAACGCCGCCGATTGATCCCAGCTTTCGAGTTTATAGTGCGCGATCGCCAAATTTTCCAATACCACCGGATCCGGTTTTTTAGCATTGCCGGACTCGATTAAATCTTCATACAGTTTTGCAGCCGCCTCAAATTGACCCATCTCAAAATAAACTTTAGCCGCCTCAAGAGCCGCCAAACGATCCCTGGGGTTAATTCTCAAAAACCGGCCATACTCTTTGACTGCATAATTCTTCAACCCAACCATGTTGTAGAGAGCGGCCAAATAATAGGTCAAACGAGGATCCAGCGACCCGAGATCGCGCGCCTGCTCCAATAAATTCAGCGCCTCAACGGCATGTTCCCGTCCCATGGCATAATAAGCCAAGCCTGATACAATCAATGGACTCAAGGCCGATGAGTCACCCTCAAGTTCCTTTTTCGCTTGCGTCAACGATCGCTCAATCTCCTCCCGTTTGGGAAAATCCCCGGCATGACGCGGAAAGAAAGCAGGGTTGTCAAGCGTGGCGCGGCTCCTGCCCATGCCCCATGACGGCCCAGGGCCGGGGCCTCGGCCTAAAAAAATACCCACGACAATGCCGACAACCAGTCCACAGGCCGAGCCAAGGAGTCCAACGTTCCGGCCGCGCGCCGGCCGATTGGTCAAAACCCTGGACTCAGGAAGGTTCGCCCGGCTCTTCGTTGGCGGCGTCATCATCTGCGGTTTCTTGAGCGGCGGCGCTTAAAATGTCACCCAGCCTTAGGGGCTGGTTTCCCGCCGTATAGCGCGCCACGATTTCCGGCATCTGCGCTTCTTCGTAGCGGCGGACAGAAAGCACCACCCGGACATTTTCTTTATCCACGCGTAAAACATGTGCCTTGATTTTAGCGCCCTCTTTCATCTCAAGTTCTTTTAAAAGTTCGCCTGCCGGAATAAAAGCCTCTCGTTTTAGAGATGAGAGGCGGACAAAGCAGCTTCCATTGGAGAGCAACTTTGAAACCTCTCCTTCAACCACCATGCCTTTCTTAAAATTCTTCGCCAGCTCATCGGCCGGATTCGGCTCAACGGCCCGGCGGCTGACGAGGAAACGCTGCCCATCGATGTCCTTTTTCAAAATTTTAACATCAATCATGTCGCCGATGCGGAAACGGCGTTGTAAATTGGGTTTGGGATACCATGAGGCTTCACTCTGGTTCATGATCGCGGCAACACCGTTGATTTCAAGTCCCACCGATTCAGCGGCAACCTCTTTGACCCTGGCTTCGATAACATCCCCTTCTTTGGCATTGGCCAACGTTTCCCGGCGCAAGGTTTCACGCATCTCAAGAAGAACCTTCCTGCGCGAAATCACAACCGGGCCATCACGGCGCAGTTCCAAAAGTTTAACCTGAATTTTACGGCCGAGCCAACGATTGGGTTGGCCCGGCTGATAAATATCCACTTCAGATATCGGCAACTCGGCCGGATAAGGAAACGCGCGCTCCAAATTCCTGGGCAGCCCCGAAACCTCGCCCAACTCCTCAAACGCCTGCGGCACGAACAGGCCCGCAAAATATCCGTCGCCCCGGCGTCTGTAAATTTGAGCGTTAAGTTTGACTCCTTGAGTCAACAATCTGCTTAGCGCCGATGACTGCAATCTCCTAATGGCTGCGCGCAAAGAAACCGTGAAACCCGCCGATGGAGATTCACTTCTGACATGAACCACCGGAAGCATTGATCCCGCAGCCACATCTAAATCAGGCGGGACTTCGGCGGCAGCCAAACGCGCCTCCGACTTAGAGCCCGTGTCAACTAAAAAATAATCCGCGTCCTTGGCCACCACGCGGCCCATGATGATATTCTTGGAACCGGACACGGCATAAGATGACGCCTGTCCCTCAAAAAGCGCGGCAAAATCCTCCGCGTCCTGCGCCGGTTGCTCTTCTTGGGAATCTGATGCTTCTTTCATATCTGAACTCCTCTTGTCAAGTTTCAATACCACCGTCATTGCGGCGCTCGAGCCAATAATTTCACTTCCCCCAACAAACGCCGCGCTGTTTCTTCGGTATCATCACCGGCCGTTACCATCGGTCCAAACCGCAGTAAAACCTTGGAGCCCAACCTCGGCCAATTAGTCCCATAACTAATATGACAGGGCGTGATCGGAACCTTAGCTTTAACCGCCAAAAATCCAACTCCGGGCAGAAAGCGCTCAAGGCTATTTTCCCTTTTTCTGGTGCCCTCGGGGAACAGCGCCAACGCTTCCCCTCTATTCAATAAATAAAGCGCTTTCCTCAATGCCGCCCGGTCCGCCGCTTGACGCTCAAGGCGCAGGGCGCCCAAACGGCTGATGATCCATCCCAGCAACGGATTACGAAAAAGTTCTGCCTTGGCCAAAAAATAAGGCCGACGATGGAAAAATTTTGTCATCGCGTAACCCAACATAGGCGGGTCCCATAAACTCTGATGATTCGCCGCCACGATTATGCCCCCCGGCGCGCTCACGTGATGCCCTCCCGATATGTTAATCTGATGCGTCAACAAAAACATCGCATCAATCAGCCATTCGGTCAATTGATGCAGCGGTGTTGATATCAGCCTAGGATCAGCCCCCGCGTGCTTTTTCATGATACAGCTCCAATATCTTCGCGGCCACCTCATGCAAATTTAAATGCGTGGTGTCCATCACGATTGTTCCCGGTGATCGCCTGTTGGGCATAATTTTATTTTTCTTCTCCCGCCAATCACGCAACCGGACGTTCTCTTGCACGCTGTCGAACTTTACCCTTTTCCCATCTTCAATCAGCTGCCGGTAACGCCTCTTGGCGCGCTCCTCAAGTTTGGCGTCCAAAAAAACTTTAAGGCCTGCTTTGGGCGTCACATGCGTCGTGATGTCGCGCCCCTCCAAAACAGCCCGTCCCTCGCCGGCTAAATTCCGCTGGAGGCGCCTTAACAAACTTCGAACCTGCGGCCATTGAGCCGCGGTCGGGGTCAATTTGGAAACACGCTCGCTGCGCAATTCGCGTCCCAATTCCTTGCCGTCAAGCCGAATTTTAAGGTGGCCGTCCTGCGCCTGAAATTCCCAATTCATTTTCAGATGGAGAAACTCCGCCACGTCGCGTTGTTTCCTGATATCAACACCTTCGCGCAGCGCCTTCCAGGTGAGCGCCCGGTACATATCTCCGGTATTTATGAAGAGAAACTTAAGCTCCTTGGCCACCAATCGGGCAACCGTTGATTTGCCAACGCCGGCAGGTCCGTCAATGGCCACAACGCTGGACCATTCCTCTTTTGCCCATCCCCCATCCCTAATCACTGATTTAAACGGCGGCCTCGGACAAAGCAACGGACCTCTCGCCAAGGGAACGAAGTGCTTTCAAAAGAACTCTATTCTGGGAACGGCTCCCGATCGTAATGCGGACAAATCGCTCCAGGCCCGGCTCATCAATAGGCCGGATAATGATCCCCTGCGGCAAAAGCGTTTCATAAAGCCTCAACCCGGTTCCCGACCGGACTTTGGCAAACACAAAATTTCCGGCCGACGGACCAACAACGTCGAGGCCATATTTTGAAAAATTCTTCATCAGATACCGACGCCCTTCTTTCACCATATTTAAAATTTTTCGCCGGTAACGGACGTCGTCTAAAGAGGCCAAGGCCGCGGCTTGAGCGACCGAGCTGACGTTAAAAATTAATCGGGCCCGGTGAACCAAAAGAATAAATTGAGGATCAGCCACCGCATAGCCCACCCTTAACCCTGCCAATCCGCCGATCTTGGAAAACGTCCGCGCCACAATGAGCCTGGGATACAGTTTCAAAAATTGCGGCAGGCTCATCGGATAAATCCGCCCATAGGCGTCCCTGGCAAAATCATCATAAGCTTCATCCAAAACAACCCATGGCTCTTTGCCCGGCGGCCGGCCGGCCAACAAATCCTTAAAAAACATCCGCAACTCATCATCGGTATTCATGGTGCCCGTTGGATTATTGGGATTGGCAATAAAAATAATCTTGGCCGCCTTCCCGATGGCGGCGCGGGCCATCGCCTCAAAATCATGCCCGTAGTTTCGTGCCGGCGTCTCGATCACTTGGGCGCCCATAAGGCGGGCATGCTGCCTGAAACGCGAAAAAGCATATTGGCTGATCACGCAGAAGTCCCCCGCATCAATAACGGTTTCCGCCGCCAAGCGCAGCGCCTCATCCGCTCCGGAAGTGACGATGACGCCGTCCATGGGAACATCATGGAGTTTGCCTAAACGACGGCGCAAATCATACGACGTCGGTTCCGGATAAAGATGCGCTTGGGCCAGGGCCCGCCGCGCGGCCTTGATGGCCAAAGGCGATGACCCCAGGGGACTTTCATTGGAAGCCAATTTGACGACTTGCTCCGGCCGCAGACTGGGATAATCCCTCAATAAATCAGCGATCGGCTTGCCCGGCACATAAACATCCAATGATTGAAAAGCCTTCCTAATGCCCCGCATTCCTTTGACATTTTATTAGAATCCACCTATCTTGACCATAGCTCTAATGATCATTTTGAATACTTTTCTACCAACGCTGGGCTGGACAGGGACTATTCCTGATTATCCATTCTCCAACAAAGCGCGCGGAACAACAGGCGCCGCCTTCCTCAAGCTTCCCGTTTCCGCCCGCAACTCGTCGCTGGCCGATACCATCGGCTATTCAATGATCGATCCTCTTTCCGGATGGAGAGACCCCTCGGCCTTTGCGGGACCTCCGGGCCGGCATTATCTCGCTTTTGCGAGCGGATTCTTACCGGAGAGCATCATACAGGCGGCCGTTGCCTACGGACACGCATTGGGCCGTGACGGCAACAAAAAATTTTTCCTTTCAGCCAACGAAATCATCCAACCCCCGCTGACGCTCTACGACACCCTGGGGCAAGAAACAGGCGAATTTTCCCCGCTTGACAGCGCCGTTGCCGCCGGCTACGCCGCCCATGGCAATGACTGGCGCTGGGGAATGGATTTGACCTACATCCAATCTAACATTAGTCCAACTTATAATGGCCGAGGGATTGCCGCCAGCGCAGGGCTTGGATTGCTCAATGGCTTTTTTACGGATCCCAACCTATCGCTAGGGTTTGCCCTCAATAATGCGGGACCGGCGCTTGACTGGGCCGGACACAAGGTCCCCCTGCCCCTGATCATTCAATCGCACATGGGCTACAAGGTCGGCGATCCTATTTTTCTTTTCTTTGATCTCATGACCCCTGTTGATCAAGCGGCCTATGGGGCCGTTTCCTTTGAATGGAAAATTCCTTTCCAGCTTCTGGCGAGCGGCTCCATTGATCCGGCCACGGGCCTCGCGATCAGATCCGGCGCGACATTCAAAAACAACACGGAAAGCTTCGTGGAAAAAATGTCCTTCGGTCTCGGTCTTTACTTAGGGGATGTCGCCATCGACGCGGGAATGTCCTCCTTCGGGGATCTTGGTTATGTGCCGCACGTGGGCGTCAACCTGGATTTTGGCTCTCCCTCCAAAGCCCGTTCCGCCGGAAGACGCCGCCGCCCCAAAAGAGCCCAGGAGCTTCCCAATGTCTCTGCGGGGATGCCCGGGACACAGGCCTCGGCCGACGAACCGCTCAACGCCCCGCCGGCGGCCATTGAAACTCGGCACGAAAACAAAATTAATGTTGCCGTTATTGACTTTGAGGGACGCGGCCTCTCTGAAACGGAAACATTGGCGCTGACGGACTTTTTTCGAGGCGCGCTGATTGACCAACAAAAATTCCGGGTGATCGATAGAAACAACGTTGAGGCCATATTGGCTGAAATAAAACTTCAACAAACCGGCTGCTCAACGACGGAATGCGCCGTCCGCGTAGGCAAAATGCTTAATGTCCAAAAAATTTTTACAGGCAGCGCCCTTGAGATGAACGAGGGCTGCTTCCTGACGATCCGGTTCATTGACGTGGAAACAACAGAGATCGTCTCTTCCTTGACCATCAAATCGCGATCCTACCGCGGTTTGATCCAGAAAACCCAAAAACTGGCCCAAGACTTTTTGGCCAAAATAAATACTCAACGATCTGTGAAGGAGACCGCTCCATGAAAAAAACTTTCGCTCGCGCCTGGTCTGTTTTTTTCTTTCTTGCTTTTTCAGTATTGCCATTGGCGGCTCAAACCGATTCCCATGATGAATTGCTGCGGCTTGCCGACGATTACTGGCAAGAAACGCTGCGCCGAAGCCCCATGGCGGCTACCATGATCGGCGAGCATCAATACGACCACTTGCTTGATGATCTGACTCCGGAGGCGCGCCAAAAAACAATGGAAAATATTCAAAATTTTAAAAGCCGCGCCCAAAGAATTGATGATGCGCTTCTCTCTGAAGAAGACCGCATCACCAAAAACGTTCTCCTTGAGCTTCTCGATGCCGATCAGGGCCGGATCGAACACAAACTCTATCAGTGGGACGTTGACCACATGTATGGACCACAAATATCGTTTCCCCAAGTTGTCGGCTTTATGCCCTTGACAAGCACCAAAGACGTCCAAAATTTGATCGCGCGCTTTATAGCCTACCCGCGCTATATGGAGGAATACAGGGCTAACCTGAAAGAAGGTTTAACCGAAGGCCGCGTCGCCGCCAAAATAACCGTGGAACGCGTCATGACCCAAGTCCGGCAAATCTTGCTTCAATCTCCGGAAGCCTCTCCTCTGGGGATCAAAACCAAGTCCATGCCTACCGGCCTCTACGTTCTCTACGGTTCCAAAGCCATTCAAGGCATTCGCGATTCCGTTTATCCGGCTCTTTCTCAATTTACGGAATTTCTTGAAAAAGACTACCTCTCCCAATGCCGCGGCAATGACGCGATCGGCCTTAACCAACTCCCCGGCGGCGCCACGGCGTATGAATTTCTCATTCGAACGAACACGACCTTGCCCTTGAGCGCCGAAGAACTACACCAAATAGGCCTCAAGGAAATCGAAAAAATCCATAGCGAAATGCTCCAAATCGCCAACAAGCTGGGTCACCAAGGGACGCTGGCTCAATTTCAAGCCAAAATCAAATCGAACCCCGCCAACTATTTCCAAACCCGCGATGGAGTCCTCTCCTCGGCCAAACGCAATGTCGAACGCGCCTACGCCCTTCTGCCGAAATACTTCTTAAGCGTTCCCCAAGTCTATTGCGATGTTTTGGCTATTGAACAATATCGGGAAAAAGACGCCGTGGCCGCCTTCTACTATGCGCCGGATGATCAAATGAGCCGCCCAGGCATTTATTACGTCAATACCTACAATCCCAGCTCTCGCGCGCGCTATACCATGACGGCGCTGGCTGCTCACGAAGCGGTTCCCGGGCATCACAACCAAATCGCCACGGCCATCGGTCTCAAATCCCTGCCCGCGTTTCGCCGGCATGCGGACTTCACGGCCTTCATTGAAGGCTGGGGCCTTTACGCGGAGCGTCTGGCCGATGAGATGGGCCTCTACGAAAATGAATTAAGCCGCTTTGGCATGCTCACCTATCAAGCCTGGCGCGCGAGCCGCCTCGTGGTTGACACGGGCATCCATGCCAAAGGATGGAGCAGGGATCGAGCGATCGAATTTATGAAAACCAACGCGCCGATTCCTGATCAGGAAATCGTCAATGAAGTGGACCGCTACATCATCTGGCCGGGCCAAGCCCTGGCTTATAAAACCGGCCAGCGTGAGATCGAATCATTGCGCCGCGAAGCCGAAAAAATGCTTGGCGCTAAATTCGACCTGCGCGAATTCCACTACATGGTCCTAAAAAACGGCGCCGTCCCCCTGCCCCTCCTCAAAAAAATCATCCACGAATGGCTCACCGCCAAACTCGAAACCTCCCGCCAAGATGTCCTCAACAAACAACAAATTTCCACCCCTTGAAACAATAAACGGGACTTTCCTAGCCTAACTAATTCTACGGCCGCGCTTTTCCTCTTACGTTAAAATCCCCAATCTGATATAAACCCAAATTCCGCATTTGAACAGCCTTTGCATAGGGGAAACACGCGCACAGAAAAATGCGGAATTTCCGGCTACGCCGGTGGGGGATTGTTTCGCTCCCATCGCGCCTAGGCGCTTCAGGGTCCCGCAGCTCTGTCTGCGGGGCT
>JACQPE010000004.1 GCA_016207685.1 Elusimicrobiota bacterium
CTGCGGGGCCCATCGCGCCTCGGGCGCTTCAGGGTCCCGCAGTTCCCCTCGCCCCTCCGGGGCTCGATGGGTCCCAGGCCTCCGGCATGGGGCCACCTGCGGGGCTTGCGAGGGAGATTCCGCAACTGCGGAATCTGGGATAAAAATCTCGGTTCTCATCGGTAAATTTTGTGACCTCTTCCAACCAAATGTTTAGATGGTTCATTTTTTGCTGGAATAATAACCATGAAACTACTCTTGGGTATTATCGCGGCGACTCTGGCGGCTCTGCCGTTGGCGGCTGAAAAACAATGGCTCTATTTGGCCAATGCGCAGGCTCTGGGAGGACAGGGTTTCTATGAGGGCCAAAATTCCTCATTCGACGGAAATTTTTCGTTGCAAGTGGCGCCCAGCCTGATTCTTGACAATAACAATACCATCGTTAATTCCTTCACCAGCAGCTACCGTGGCGTGCGCACCGTGGAGGAGTTGGCCGGCGGTGGATTTTTGATTCAGGAAACCTGGGAAAATCTTTTGACGGGGAAATGGGTCAAAAAGTTCGATAGCTCGCCGTGGATCGTCAAACCCAAATTATCGGCCAAGCTTCAATTTAACAACGAATCCAAAAGTGAAAATTTCGGCGACGGGCTCTTTGACTATCATAAATTTTCGGCAAGCACCGAATTCGAACGCAAGGGAGAACGCTGGATTTCGCAGCGCCTGGAACTGGCCGCTTACAGCGTGATCTTTCCCAATTACGAAGCCCTTTCCTCATTTGAGTCGGAAATTCAATCCGGGGTGGACGTGCTTAACTTTTATTCCTATGACGCCTCGTACGCTTTTGACTACGCCTTAGGCAAACGAACATTAGCCACGATTGGCGTCTTAACTTCCTGGCGGCCCTATCCTGACCAATACATTGTGACCAATAGCGGCACCTATGCCGCGGATAAGCGCCATGACCTCTACGGCCTGCTGCGCGGCGCCCTCTATCGCGGCGTTGGCGAATACCGGATAATGGAAACTCCAATTAAAGTGATTGCCGGAATATACGGGGCTTATGCCTTGCTTGATTCCGATCAAAATTCTTTTGATGCCAGCCAAACCATCTATACGGAGGGTCACTACGACTACAAAGAAGCCGCGCTGGGGCCATCCGTGGATTTTATGATCGGCGCCATGCAAAAATTTAGCCTCACCTACAGCGCCATCTGGCGCAACTATGACACGCGCTTGGTGCGCGATCTAAACGGCGTCTTCCACAATGGCGCCAATGACAACCCTTATGAAACAGTCAACACGAGAACCCAGGGAATCAATATATCTTACAGCTGGCTTTTCACTGAAAAGGCCTGGGGGAAGTTATCCTTGCTTGCTAAAGCCGCCATTTTATGGTCGCGCTCGAATATGGCTTACGAAGCGACCTACACCTATAACTACGACAGCGCCGGCTACCTCATCGGCCTGGGCTGGGAATTGCCTGAATAAACGAACTCTGGAATTTTTTTCGTATTAAAGCTACAGTAGACATAAGACGATGAAAGCTGTCGTTTGCGATGATGATCCGATGAACCGGACGCTTTTGACCGATGCGTTGGCCATGGTTGGCTGCCAAGTTTTTCAGGCGGAAAATGGGGCCCAGGCCATCGCCCTGGCTAAGCAAGAGCATCCGGACTTCGTTTTAATGGATCAGACCATGCCTGATTTGAAAGGTTACGATGCGATCAAGGAAATTCGCAAAGAGACGGGCATGGAACAGGTGCCCTATGTCATGATCACCGGTGATTTCAACGTCCAATACGACCAGGAAGACGATCAAATGACCAATTGCGCCTTCCTGCCCAAACCTTATAGCATTGACCAGCTCATGACCACCATTGGCAATGCCTTGGGCCGGCCGTTTCCTTAAGTTTCTTAATGGGTTTGCTAACCGACCGGCCAACGAATGGTGCTGAAAATTCCCAAACGGACCGCCATCGTTCTTGTTTTGGCCTGCTTTTTACAAGGATGCGTCCCCGGCGCCATGATGACGGCTGATCATGAATTTCTTGAAGGGGATTCCCTTGTAGAAGAACCCGAACCGTCAACACCTTATCCATTGAGCTTGATTTGGGTCGTATCGCCAAATCATTCTTTAGAAGACACCATCAGCGCTCTTGAATTTTTGGCTGAACGATATGACCATTGGAATCTTGTTCTGGCGCTGCCATCGGCTTCATTGAAGGATCTCTCACCCGAACAAAAAAGCCGCCTGGCCCGTCTTGGCGAGCACCGCCGCGTCACTTTGGCCGCGCAGCTCTATGGAAGCCTTCCCTTGGGCATGCTGACTTCGACGCGCCGCTTTTTGGAAACTCACCTCAACCTCGCCCCCGCCCCGGATATCCCTCAACGAATCCTCCGAGAATCCGAAGTGTCTAAATTGCTTTTGATAACCGAAGAGCTTTGGCTGCAGACTTTTCCACAGATGCCCAATCCCGGGCTTGTGTTGCCTTTGGGTCAATGGCCCGCGGCCATTCCTAAATTCAAAGCCTTGAAAGATTTTTCCTGGGTCGTCACCGCCTCGACCACGGGGCTGACCGGTTGTGACGGTTCCCATTGGTGCCGGGGTTTCATGATTCCCGCTTCATCTCTTGGAGAATCCTCGCTTCGCGGAATTGTCGCAATTGATGAAACATACTCGCCGCCGGCGCCGGATCCACGCCCCATCCTTGATGATATCTTCCGGCGTCACGATAATGAAGAGGTTTCATGGCAATTAAGAAGCCTTGAATCGTGGGGTGATCTGACTATCGCCCCAAAATACCCGGATCAATTTTCATGCCTTAATCCCTGCTCCAGTTGGGCCGGGCCTCAAAGCGCCGGCGTTCTCTGGGGGACCTCGGCCCAAGAACAATACTGGGCAACAATGGCCCAGTGGCGGAAAGATATTCACCAGTACCAAAATTCCGGCAAAGCCACCATCTCAACGCTCGATCAAATTTGGGAAGAATACTACCGATGGCTCGACTATCGGCTTCCTTCATCGTTAGCGCGCGGCAGGGAACGCTCCTCCACCGATGTCGCCCTGGAACAAACATTCATCGCCGGCGTCAAATCTATCTATCAAAAAATGTTTCCTGTTTTAGGAAAAACCGCGCGTCTTGCAGACACGCTTGATTCCGCTATCAACGGAGATTCTTCCCAAGATTTAACGGCAGGCGCCCGATCGCAGCTTAAATTTTTTGACCGATATGACAATTTTCCCCAAGAGGCCGGCATACCTAACATTGATTCTCTGGATCTCTCTTGGAATGATCAAGAAATCACTTTTCAAATCCGGTTCTCAACAGCGCCCCGAGAGTGGCCGCTCATGGAACTTTATATCGACCTTAACAATCAATCCTATGCCGGCGCCAGCGATTCCGCAGACGGCCGGCTTCACGCTGCGGCTAATGACTACTGGGAATACTTAATCCGGGCCGGACCAGAATCCGGCCTCACTCTTTATCGCTACAGTCCTCAAGGAGCGCCGCGTGAGCGCGCCGCGCTCAAAGAAACCCTTCAATGGCGCGAGGGAGTGCTTTCGGGCCGATTCCCCCGTTTATGGATCGCTGGAAAAAATCCGCGAAATTGGGGCTGGGCCCTGTGCTCTCAACCGGCCGGCGATACCCTTGAGCGCGACTGCCTGCATTCGGTAAAAACTCTCGAAGATGTCCTTCCTTTCATGCGGCCAGATTTTCCATAATAGGACAGGATTGATCATGAAAAATAAAATAATTTTCTCCTTTGGATTTGTGATCGGCTCGATACTCCTGATCCACTCACGCTCCCATGCGGCGGATACGGGACTGCCCGGGCTCCAGCAAGCCTTCCGGGCGGTCGCTGAAAAAGCGCGCCCCTCCTGCGTGAACATTTCGGCATCCCATGAAGAGGAAATTGCAGTTCCTGAATTCTATTTTATGGACCCTGAAGAATTCTTCTTTGATTATTTCCATGGCGCGCCGCAGCGCCGGGGGAAACCACGAACTCAAAAACGGACTCAAGCAAGCACCGGCTCAGGCGTCATCATTGACCCCGAGGGTTATGTTTTGACCAATGCCCACGTGGTCGCTGATGCGGATAAAATCAAGGTGCGCCTCACCGTTAATGGAAAGAAAAAAAACTATCCGGCTAAAGTTGTTGGCCGTGATGAGCGCGTGGATTTGGCGCTCATCAAAATCGAAGGCCAAGGCCCGTTTCCCGCTGCTGCATTGGGCGATTCCGATCAAGCCCAAGTCGGCGACTGGGCCATTGCCGTGGGAAGCCCCTTTGAGCTAGAGCAGACCTTCACCGTGGGTGTCATCTCGGCGATGCGGCAATCCTTCAATATAGAAGGCCGCACCTATCATAATCTCATTCAAACCGACGCGGCCATCAATCGAGGGAATTCCGGAGGGCCGCTCGTCAATATCAATGGCGAAGTGATCGGCATCAATACCGCCATCTATTCGCCTTCAGGCGTTTTTGCCGGAATCGGTTTTGCCTTGCCGGTTAATTTAGCCAAAGATGTCATCCCCTATCTTAAATCCGGCAAACAGCGCCAGTGGGGATGGATAGGAGTCACCGTCGCCGAAATTGACGAGGTGTTAGCCAAGCGCTTCAACCTTCCCGAGTCCCGCGGGGCTCTTATCAATGAAATTATTACAGATGGTCCGGCCGAAAAAGCCGGCCTTGAACGCAGCGACGTCATTGTCAGCGTTAATGATACCGCCATTGATACTCCGGATGATCTCACCAGCACCATCCGTCAGAGGAGAATCGGGGACACCTTGCGCCTCGGCATTATCCGGGATGGCCGCGCGAAAGACCTTAAAGTCACGGTTGGGCAACGGCCAAAATGGGCTGATGTCCAGGGACAAGACTCCTCGGATGCAGCGCCAGAAAACGACTCTGCAGAGCCTCCTGCAACAGTGAACACCGATGTTTCATGGACCTGGGAGGGGTTGGATCTCTCCAATGTCAACGCTGCGCCGCGCGCCTTCCTAAAACGTTGGCTCATCCCGCCTCAAACATCCGGAGTGGCGATTATCGCCATCAACCCTGCGAGCTCTTTGGCCAGTTATTTAGATCAAGGCGACGTCGTCACCGGTATTAACCGCTCAAAAATCGACTCGGTCAACGAATTCCAACGCGAAGTCCGCCGGGCCAGCCTTAAGGACGGAATCGTTTTTGACATTATCCGCCAAGGCAACCGTCAATTCGTAAGCATTCAAGTCAGTCCCTAAAGGGGCACGTCCGGCGTTTTACGGCGCGAATAATAAAAAAACGACCACGCCCAAAATGACCGCTGTTGCGGCGGCAGCCACGGTGGCCTTGGCTATTTTCTGCGTTTGGGTATCCTCCCTGGAATCCCCTCGTATCCGGCGCCATTTTCTGGATTCCTCCGGCGTTAATCCGGTGGAAGACGCCGTTTCTTCCTTATAGTCAATGGTCAATACCTTTTTTTGAAAATTACCCGCGGCATCCACCGCCGCAATAACCATACGATTTTCTCCTAATTGCAGCGTTGTCTCCATCGAAAAATACCCTTGGCTGTCTGTATCGGCAGATGTCGCTCCCAAGCGGATGAGCGCCCCGGGCTCCGATCGCCCCTGGATGACCAACGAATTTTTCTTTATCGTTGAGAATTCTTGTTCGGGCTCAGTGATATCCAAAAATGGCGCTTGGCGGTCCAACGCTAATTTTTGCCAATCGCCAAATGGCCCTTCAAAACCCAAACGATCACGCAAAGAGACCCGATAAACATAAAGTCCGTCATCCAAACCAGTCCGACCAAAATCAAAAGGTTCCTCAAACGTAGCTGTTTCATCCCAAAGTAAAACGCCCTCCGGGGACTGCGCCACTTGAACACGCAGCAAAGAAACTTGAGGTATTCTCCGCATGATCCCGGCGCCGCGGCGGCTGCTTCCCATAACCCAACCCAAGGCGCTTCCTCGAAGAACAAAATTCCCTTGGTCTGAAATCGTCTTTGTTGATGTAACTACGGATTCAGAATCCCAAAACTTCTCTATCACCACCCGGTTAGGAACTTCCGGCACAGGAACTGCTTGACCCGGAGGCCGGCCCGCAGGCACCTCCGTGGCAAAACCTTGACGCACAGAAACAGTTTGATTTTGCGCTTGAACATCAGCGACGCCCGCATAAACCTCAACCACTGTGGCCAAATCTTCGCGTACTCGGGCGCGGTATTCCACATTTTTCGATTTTGGCGTGATTCGGGCCGATTGGGTAACCACGCGAGCGCCCAAAGACCGAATTTCTCCTGAAATCAGCGCGGCCTCTCCAATGTTTTGCGCACCGGCGCGCTCAGGGCGTATAACGGCAAAAGATTGAGGTCCCAGGACCAAGTCTTCCCCTTGCGCGAAACGCACCCGCGCTTGGGAGAGCGCGCCGGTGCGCAAGCCGTCATCTTGCCAAATATCCATATTTTTCGAGGCGACTTTCCACAAGGGGGACTCCCGCCGCCGAAGCTCCACCAGCCGCTGAGTTTCCATGAGCTTAGCTGATCGCAGGCTTTCTTTTACCAATAAAACAGGAATTCTCAAGGTTTGCCCGGGTAAAGCCATGGCGGGATCCGATGTCGGCAGCTTGTTGTGCCGGGCAATTTCAGGCCAACGGCTAGGGTCCTTGAGATAACGCTCGCTTAAGGACCACCATGTATCCCCGGGCTCAATAGCCACTTCTTGATAGAAGCGGGACTCTTCCGCGAAGATAAAATTCCATGTTCCAAGTTCTAGGCTCCAAGTCGAAAATAAAAAAATCCCAGCGATTCGGCATCTTGTTTTGAACCGGGAACTGGGAACCGGGAACTGGGAACTAATCATTTATGGGGATCGTGAAACTAAACGTGCTGCCTTGGCCTGCGGCGCTTTGGACCCAAATTTTACCGCCGTGAGCTTCGACGATTTCCTTGGAAATTAAAAGACCCAGCCCCGTGCCGCCTTTGGAACGCCCTTCAATTTGCCCATATTTCTTAAAAAGTCTCTGTTGATCTTCGGGAGCAATCCCCTCCCCCGTATCAACAACGTCAATGCGTAAAAATTTTTTTTCTGAAGCATCCCCCAGGCGCAAGGTGATTCGACCTCCGGAGGGCGTGTATTTCAGCGCATTACCAACAAGATTAATAAAAACTCGTTCAATTAGCGCCGCGTCGCAGGCGGCGCGGGAATCAAAACCGGAGATGGTCTCCAAGATAAGCTCATTCCCCAAAGCTCGGGCCCTGCCCTCAAACATCTCCACCACGTCGCGAGCCAAATCAGCAACATTCACCGGATGCTTGGAAATGGGAATTGCTCCATGCTGAATGCGAAATGAATCCAAAATATTATTAATCATGGTCAACAAACGGCGCGAGGCGCGGTCCATTTGCGTCAATGCCCAACGCTGCTTTTCCGTCAAAACGCCCATGCCGGGGCCGTGCAACACTTCAATAAAACCGGTAATGCCGTTTAAAGGATTTTTTAAATCGTGGGTCACCGCTTGCACAAACTCATCTTTCACCGCCTCCATTTGCTTTTCGAGCGTCACATCACGCAAAACCAAAAGCTCGTCTAAAATCAATGCCGGGGCGGCGTCATGTTTACCCACGGGCTCAAGATGCAGTTCATAAACTTTCTTCGTATTGGGACCCAGACTCAACTCCATTACCCTTGAGGGCACATGGTCTTTTCGAAATGCCTCCACGGCTTCCATTACAAACGCGCGCCAAGGCGCACCTAAAGAATCTGCGTAGGGATGCTCCAAAATTTCCTGGAGCGCCTTGTCGGAAAAAAGAATTTTTCTGGCCTGCTCATTGGCCAAAACCACGTTCTGATTTTCGAGCAAGACAAGCCCATCGCGCATAGAGGCCATGGTGGCTTCGGTTTTGGCTTTTTCAGCCAGCAAACGCTCCAATTGAATCTCTGAATAACGCTTCAACTGAATGACCATCGCATCAAAACTGCTTTCAAGCTCCCCTATTTCATCTCTGCGGCTTTTTAAGGGAGTGATTTCAAATGAACCTTGGGCCACTTGGCGCGCCGCATGGATCAATTTCCATAATGGCCCCAACAGGCGCTGGGCCACCAACAAAGCCGCTGCCACGGAAACCAAAACGGCAAAAAATAACAACCCGAGCGCTCTCTTGCGGATTAAACGCACGCTGGCATAAGCATCGCTTTGCGCTTGTTGCGCCAACACCCAATAGGTCCCGCCGCCGATCGACACCGGAGCCCAGGAACCCACCATGGCGCCGGCGCCGTTGGGTAGCTCAAAATGGAGCGATCCCATGGCGGCGGGATTTTGTCGCGCCTGGGCCACCAAGGGGTCGTCCCCCAAAATGGTCCCCATGACTGAACCGGACCGCGGGGACAAAAGCGTCCCTTGGGCATCAACAAAAAAAGCGTTGCCCGTTCCTGAAAACCGCTCCTCGGCTATCGCCTGGGCCAAAGATGCCGCTGATTCCTTAACGGTCAACAAAAGCTGCCCCTCGATCGTATCTTCGTGCCAAAGTCCGAGAATGGGACCTTGCTGGTTTTGACGGCTGCTCAATAGCGTCAAAACAGCCGCTGACAAGCTCGCTGAGGCTGGGCGCTTCGTCCAGTCTCCCGGATTGAAATTCCTCTGATATACCCTCAAGAGAACCTGTTTTTTTTCCAGATCCCAAACGGCAACCTCTAAAATTTCAGGGTGCGTTTCCAGAAAACTGCTGATCATGCCGCGCTTTTGGCCGACCATGAGATCCCGCCGTTTCAGGATGCCTTTCAAAAATCCAGCCTGCTTAAGTGAATGCTCATAGCGCTCCCGAACGCGCTGGGCCAAAGATTGTGCTAATTTTGTTTCAAGCTCGAGGGTCGCCGACACCACTTCCTGTTCATTGAGACGCAATAAGCGCCCGCCCACGCCCACGAGCGGTATTACGACCATGGCCACGAGCAATAAAGTCAGCTTGAGGCGTATCCCAGGATTCATGATTAGTGGTCCTCTACGAAACTCTAGAGGGTATTGCGTGTTAATTCAAGACGGAAGACGGTCCAAAGGAGTTAGACTCAAGCCGCGCGAAACCAACGGGCCACTTTAGGCCAAACCCGGCGATGCGCCATAGCGCTCACGGCTAGCCCAATATGTCCAACTGGGAATTCCCAATTCGTCACCTGTTTATTTAAAATTTTTTCCAAAGAACGCGAGCTTGCCGGAGGCACCAAATGATCCTCGGCGGCCATTAAATTAAGCACCGGGCATTGAATATGATTCAAATGAACGCGCTCATCGGCCAGACTGAGGCGGCTCTTAATAAGATTATTTTTTTGATAACACTCCCGGACAAATTCTTCAAACACAGCTCCGGGAATGTTCACGCCGTCATGGATCCATCGCTCCATGGCCTTAAAAAACGCCACAAATTCTCTGTCGCTTTTATTCTGATGGCGTTGAACGTATTTGTCAAACATGTTATGCAAAGGCCGCATCCATTGGAACCCCCATTCCAGCATCCATGCCGGGATATTGCCGAATGCCCGCGCCACCTCATTTACCGGCAGAATCTGCGGCGATGACCAAAGACCCAGAAGGCTCTCAGAAACATGAAAATCAACAGGAGCCGCCATAAGAGCCAATTTTTTTAATCCCTGCGGCATTAGGCTCGCATACATCAGGGCCAACGTGCCCCCCATGCAATAGCCCAGCATGGAAATTGTTGAATGGCCCGAACGGCGCCGCACAAGCGCGGCGCAATCCGGAATAACCCCGTAAACATAATCTTCAAGCGTATTAAAACGATCCGAACGATCCGGAACACCCCAGTCAATCAAATAAATATCCAAGCCGCCGTGATTGAGCGATTCAATCACGCTGCGGCCCGGATAGAGATCGAGAATATAAGGCCGGTTAACCAAAGCAAAAACCATCAACACCGGCAGCGCGCCGGTTCGTTGACTGGGAAAGTGGCGCAACAAAACCTTCCCTTGGCGCCAAATCACGCGATGCGGCGTGGCCCAAAGAGATTTCATAAATTCTAGTTATAGTGTTATAAGGTTATTGAGTTATCGGGTTGACGGATTTGTTCTTCTTGTAACTTTATGTCCTATGACTCTACAACTCAATAGCTATTTTATCTGACGTTCCAGAGCGCGCACGCGGCGCTCAAGATCGTGGGCTTTCTTCGCTAACGCGTCAAAATCCGTCAACGTCGGATAAGACATTTTTTTAAGCGCCGCCTCAAACCACGCATCCGTCTTTTTTTTTGCGGCCTGCGCCTGGCGGATATTCTCTTTGGCCGCCTTCAAGAACACCGGATGGCGCAACAACGTCTCCGACATCTGCCCCGTCGCCGCAAGCCACGCGTCATAAAAACTCCGATAAAAATTCTTCGACATTGTTAGAGGTTTGGTGCCGGCGCTCAACGCAGGCCGGTTTTCAAATCCCCCCTTTCAAATCATTCATGATCGTCGTTAGATTCTAGGTTTCCAAAATTTTGCTCATATCTATGACCCCTGACCCTGCATATTTTACTTTACGCGCGGGGATGGGTTCTCTCGTAGACTTTTTTGAGATTGGACGGCGTGAGCGCCGTGTAAATCTGGGTTGCCTCCAATGATTTGTGACCCAGCATCTCTTGAAGATGGCGCAAGTCCAAACCCGCCAAGAGCAGGTGCGTGGCAAAAGAATGGCGAAGTTGATGCGGTGTGACCCGCGTTCCCAAAGCCGCGCGGCCCAAGAGCCGAAGGCGGGACTCCATGAGAACTCTTGAAAGCGGACGGCCCTGTTTATTAGAAAAAATCACGCCGTCGCCTTTTCGGGACAAATGAGGCCACTGCCGGGACCGCTCGGTCAAATACTCCCGAAGCGCCGTCAGAGCTTGTCCTCCAATGGGAACCAAACGCTCTCTGGCCCCCTTGCCAAAAATGCGCAATGATCCGGCATCCCAATGGACCGCCCCGGGCAGCAAACTTAAAAGCTCGCTGATGCGAAGTCCCGATGAGTATAGAATTTCAAGCGCGGCCCAATCACGCATCGCTGCGAGCCGCCCGCGGCCCCTGGCGTCATCGGTCTTTTTTTTCGCCAAAGCCAAAAGCGCCGACATTTGATCCGTTGAAAGGGCTCTAGGCAACGTTCTTGAGCGCTTCAGACGGCGCCCAAATCCCAACAAAGAAACCGCCGACGCCAACCGCCACTGGGGTTCGCGACTTAAATATTTAATCCAACCCCGAAGGCTTGAAATCCGGCGCGCCAAGGTAGCCGCCGCCCGTGACAACTCTTCCCTTTCTCGAGCCAAATAAGCCCGCAACAATTGACGATTTAAGTCGGCAACGGATTCGACTTGATGATCCCGTGCATAATCGGCAAAATCATGGAGGTCCAACCGGTAGGATTCCTGGGTATTAAAAGCCAGCCCCCGGCGCGTGCGCAAATGCGCCAAATAAACCTCAATGGACCGAAGCAGGTCAGACACAAATAAAAAAGTCCAACGTCCAATGTCCGCTTTTTAAAATTTGAAGTAGGGAATTAAAAATTCCATGACTTTGGATTTTGGACTTTGGACTTTTTTCGTGATCTCCGCCATTTATTATTTAGGCAAACTCTTCGTGTTGCGGCATTTAGGAAACCCTGAGCACGCCAAGAACGGCCCCCTGGGCCCGACACGTTTAAGAAGAAACTTGCCGCATTTTTCGCATTTGAATTCGGTGATCTCGGGCGCCGGACGGATGACCTTGTTTCCTTGACGGTCTAGACTGATGCTCGTTTTGCACTTCGGATAATCCTGACACGCCAAGTAAAAAAGCCCGCGCAAGCCTCGCTTCTTAAACATCAACTTACCGCATTTGGGACATTTTTCCTGCGTGACTTCAGGCTCCAAGGGATTGCCCTCTGTATCCAACGACATTTTATTTGTGCATGTTTCAGGATTATTCTCGCACATCAAGTACTTGCCGAAGCGCCCCTCCTTTAGCAGCATCACGCCGCCGCAGCGGCGGCATTTGTGGCCTGAATCTTTGGGAACCACGCTGACCTTGCCCATGGCTTTTTGAGCCTTTTGAATCTCCTTGTCAAAAGGCTTATAAAAAGCCTCGATCACCTTTTGCCAGGGGCGCTCCCCCTCGGCGATGAGATCCAAATCTTCCTCCATTTGGGCCGTAAAGGACAAATCCACCACGTCAGGAAAATGACCTTTAAGCTGTTCGATCACCACTTTGCCGATTTCATTGGGATAAAATCGCCGCTCTTTAAGATACACATAGCCTCGGTCAACAACCGTAGCCAACGTCGGAGCGTAGGTAGACGGCCGTCCAATGCCGTGCTCTTCAAGAGTGCGCACTAGGCTGGCCTCATTGTAGCGCGGCGGAGACGAAGTTTCATGAGACCTGGCCTCAAGCGCATTCGGGACGCCTGCCAAAGCCAATGATTCCCCTTCCTTCAGGGCCGGTAAACTCGACGGCTCGTCTCCCTCTCCTTCTTGATAATCTTCGTAGAGTCTCAAAAATCCGTCAAAAACCAGCCGCCGTCCGGTCGCGCGAAATTTCGCCTGGCCGCCGGCGTCGGCAATCTCAACGGTCATGACATGATAGAGCGCATCCTCCATTTGACTCGCTAAAAACCGCCGCCAAATCAAATCATACAAGGCCCCATGGTCCTTTCCTCCCTGATCGCGCGCCATCTTGTACGCCAGCGCGTCTTTGTCCTGATAAACCGATGTGGGCCGGATCGCTTCATGCGCCTCTTGAGCGCCTTTGGTTTTTGTTTTATAAACAGGAATTTGGGCCGGATAATAATTTTTCCCAAAATTCTTGGCAATAAAATCCCGCGCCTGCTCCTGGGCCGATCGAGCGACATTGACCGAATCCGTGCGCATATAGGTGATAAAACCGTTCTCGTAAAGCCCCTGGGCCACGCGCATAGTGCGCTGGGCTGAAAATCCCAGCGCTTGAGACGCCGCCTGGGTCATCGTTGATGTCGTGAAGGGAGCGGCCGGGGAGCGTTTGCGGTCGGCCTCATCAAGCTTGCTGATACGCAAGGGCAACTGACGCAGTCGCGCGGTCGCCGCCTGCGCTGAAGCGTCATCCTTAAAGATGGTTGATTGGACTTTATAAGTTTGAGCAAATAATTGATGCGTCCTTGTCTCGCCCACGACAGAGCCTTGCCACTCCACAAGTTCGGAGCTGAATGTCGCGCCGTTTTTTTCAAATATCCCATGAATGCTCCAATAGGTTTCCCTGGCGAATTGATCAATTTCCTTCTCGCGTTCCACAATAAGCCGCACGGTTACCGATTGCACGCGTCCGGCCGAAAGCCCGCGGCGCACCTTGGCCCAAAGCAAGGGTGAGAGCTTGTAGCCCACCAGCCGGTCTAAAACCCGGCGGGCTTGCTGCGCCGAGACTAGATTTAAGTCAAGGCCGCGCGGATGCCCGATCGCCTCTTTAATGGCGTCTTTCGTGATTTCATGAAAAACAACCCTCTTGATTTTTGACGCGGGCAGCTTAAGCGTCTCAACCAAATGCCACGCGATGGCCTCGCCTTCCCTGTCATAGTCCGTGGCCAAAAAAATTTCCTTGGCCCCACGGGAAGCGCTCTTCAGTTCCGAGATCACTTTGGTCTTTTTTTCAATGACCACGTATTGAGGCTCAAAATTCTTCTCCAAATCAACCCCAAGATCGCGCTGCGGTAAATCCCGAATATGGCCCATGCTGCTCTTAACGACAAAATTTTTTCCCAAAAATCCGGCGATCATGCGCTGCTTGGTCGGCGACTCGACGATCACGAGGGCGCCTCCGGAAGACGAGGTTCCTCTAGCTGCGCTCATAGCCATAGGCGCCGCTGACAATGCGGCCCTCCATCTCCAATTCCAAAAGGGCGCGACTGGCTTCCTCTAGGCCTAATCCACTTTTCGAGAGCAATTGATCCATGTTCATCGGTTCCCCTGACAAGTGCTTTAAAATCTTCTCTTGAATCGCCAAAGAGACCGGCGTGATTTCTTTCAACGATCCTGCTTGAACCGTTTGTTGTTGATATTGCTTCCAGGGTTCAAGCCCTCGCGGCGCTCGCGCGATCATCTCCGGCAGGGACTCTAGCAAATCTTCGGGCTTTGACAAACAAATGGCCCCATCCTTAATGAGAGCATGCGGACCCGCGCTACCGGCGGCAAAAATGCTTCCCGGTACGGCCCAAACGTCTTTTCCCAACCGCGCCGCGTGGCGCGCTGTAATTAAAGAACCGCTCGCCACGTCTCCCTCCACCACAACCACGGCCTGGGCCAAGGCGGCGATAATACGGTTTCGCTGCGGAAAATGATGCGCCTGGGGGCCTTCCCCCAGGCCAAACTCCGTCACCGCTAAACCGTTGGACGGTATTGCTTCCCCCTGAAGAGACCGGTGGCTTGAAGGGTAGTTTTGATCCAAGCCCGTGCCCAAAACCGCAACTGTTGGCGCTCCTTCTTGCAAAGACCCCCTGTGCGCCGCCACGTCAATACCGTAGGCCAAACCGCTGATCACGACAACCCCGGCTCGGGCCAATGATCGCGCCAAGCGTTCAGCCACGGCAACGCCGTAGGCGCTGGCTCGGCGCGAACCCACAATCGCGACGACCGGATGCCGCCAATGAGTCAAATCCAGCGTCCCGTGACACCACAAACCGGCAGGGGATTCTGTTGACCCAAGCCCGGCCAGGGCCTCCTTGATTTCTTCCAAAATCAAAAATTTCCAGCCCTTAGCCAAGGCCTCCTCATAAAGCCTGATCCAATATCCTATTTGGGGCTCCATGGCCTTTAAGGAGCGTTGATCGCCGGCGGGCAGCCGGCTCCAAAGACCTGGTTCAACATTCGGCAGCGAAAAATCGGCGCCAGCCCCCTCCCAGGCGCTTTCAATGATATTAATGCCCGCCAAGGAACATCCGGCCTGATGCAAAAGAAAACGCCGCTGCCGCAAATCTTCGCGGAGAGACGGAGCCATTAACAAAAAATCCTCAAAATAATCCCTTC
The DNA here is from genome assembly GCA_016207685.1 of Elusimicrobiota bacterium. Classification (GTDB taxonomy): domain Bacteria; phylum Elusimicrobiota; class Elusimicrobia; order JACQPE01; family JACQPE01; genus JACQPE01. The sequence goes on from JACQPE010000004.1 coordinate 14,945, forward strand.
AGTCTTGTTCATTGCGGCGCGGCAAGCGCATCACGCCGTCGCCCAAAGAAATCGCGTCGTGGGAATAAATGATTTGGCACTCCGCGCGCTCATCAAAAACCTCATCGGTCACGCGCACTCTGCCGACGCGCTCGATGAGCCAATAACGCTTGCGTGTTCGCGGATCCGTCGCCTGCCGGGTCTTGCGAATAACCGCTAATTCATCTCCTGGCACCAGCCCATCTCTGGACCCTAGGCTAATAAAAATAATGTCCCCCTGCGAGAGCATCACCAACTCCTTGTCGCGGCTGGAAATGATCCGGCCGTCATAATTCGTGAACTCTCTCTGACGAATAATCCGCCGCTGGGAATTGGTCGCGGTGGATACGGCCATTGTCCCTTCGCTTCCATCGCCCGCAGGAATATCGCTTTCAGCGGCCTCGGCCACGGGGGTCATTCCGGCCTTGGTTTCTGCGCCCCGTGGTTCTTGTTGAGGCTTGGCCGCCGCCATTGTTGGTTGTTCAGAAGCCTGATGTTCGGATGCGCCCAATTTTTTTATATCCCCCCTGGAGGCCCCGGAAACATAATCCGGCCCCGGCAGCTTTAATACCTGCCCGGGAACAAGTTGATTAGGATCTTTCAAGATGTCGCGATTGATGTCATAAATCGCGCTCCAATCATAACCGTTTTCCCTGAATAAAACCGCGATCTGCCAAAGGGTGTCGCCTTTAACGACAACGTAGCGCTCCTCCAAAATTTCCTCTTCGGCCCCGGCCGCGCTGATCTGACATAAAACGCAAGCGGCCATGGCCGCTTGAATAAATATTATCTTTCGTGACCCCTGACCCCTGACCCATGACCGCTTATTCCTCATTTGCCCCCCCGCTTGGCGCTCAAAACGTAGGCGCGCGGTCCAGCGCGCGCATCTTGACGGCCATGCCCACATCCTCCATGGCGATTTCATCCCTGCCGCATAAATCAGCGGCGGTGCGCGCCACCTTCAAGATGCGGTGATAGGACCGCACTGATAAACTCAAGCGTTTGATCACCTTGCCTAGAAATTCTTCTTGAGCTTTATCAATTTTGCAATAGGCTTTTATCTCTTTGACGCCCATGGCCGCATTCACGCTGAAATGCCGGCCATCGAACCGCCGCCGCTGGCGCGAGCGCGCCTCGATGACGCGCTGACGCACTTGGGAGGACGGCTCCGCGGTCACGCTTGGAGCCTGCCCGCTGGATAACGCCTCGCGAAACTCTTGGGAGGTGACTTCCACGTGAATGTCCATGCGGTCTAAAATAGGGCCGGAAAATTTACGGCGATAACGAATCACTTGAGAAGGGCTGCATTGACAGGGCCGCTCGGAAGAGCCCAGATACCCGCAGGGACAGGGATTCGTGGCCGCGATCATCATGAAACGCGCCGGATAGCGGAATCTACCGGCCGCCCGCGTGACATAAACCTCGCCCTCTTCAAGCGGCTGGCGCAAGGCTTCCAAAACCGGCCGGGAGAACTCGCCCATTTCATCAAGAAACAAAACCCCGTGATGCGCCAGACTGATTTCCCCGGGCAACGCCTGGGCGCCCCCGCCGATTAAGGAAATGTCGCTTGCCGTATGATGCGGATTGCGAAAAGGCCGCCGGACTACCAACGAAGCGCCGTCTTGTAAAGCCCCTGTCATGGAATAAATTTTTGTCAGCTCCATGGATTCTTGAAGCGACAAGGGCGGCAAAATTCCAGCAAAAGCCTTGGCCATCAATGTCTTGCCGACTCCCGGCGGCCCAACTAAAAGCGCATGATGGCCTCCGGCAGCCGCAATTTCCAAGGCTTTCTTGGCCAAGACATTGCCCACAACATCGCTAAAATCAACGCCATGTCCCAGGCCGTCCTCAAGACCGCCGTCCCATCCGTTCCAAAAATGATCATCATGGCGGAATGGCGCCAACTCGCGCCGTCCTGAAATCCAATCCATGGCTTCCCGAAGATGCCCACAGCCGATGACATTCAAGTCGCGGACCAAGGCCGCCTCTTCCTTGTTATCCACGGGAACAACAACGCCTTGATACCCCTTGTCCCGCGCCAAAATCGCCATGGCCAAAACGCCGCGAACCCGGCGCAACGAGCCATCCAACCCCAACTCCCCGGCAAATAAATACCGCGAGAGCTTGCCATGCGCGTCCTGATGATCAAACTGCCCGTCTTGGGCCATGATGCCGCAGGCCATGGCCAAATCAAGCTCGGCGCCGGCCTTAGGTAAATCCGCGGGCGCGAGATTAATCGTGAGTTTGGCCGCCGGGAAAGGCACGCCGCAGTTGCGGATAGCGGAGAGCACCCGCTCTCGGGACTCGCGCACTGACGGATCCGGAAGCCCGACCAAAGCAAAGGACGGCACCCCCCGTCGGCGCAAATCCACCTCGACCGTCACCAGCCGCGCGTCAATCCCATGCAGACAAGCCGAGGAAATTTTACTCGTCATTGCGCCTCATTATAAATATGAATGAGCCGTTAGCCAACAAAAATTTTCGATAAAATCCTCTTATGCTCATCGAACTAAATCCTATTGAAGCGCGCCTATTGGGCTCTCTGGTTGAAAAATCCCTGACAACGCCGGGGCTTTATCCGCTGACTTTTAACTCGCTGATCAACGCTTGCAATCAAAAAACAAACCGGGACCCGGTTATGAGCCTTGATGCGGACACGGCCGGCAAAGGCATCCAAACGCTCATCGAAAAGGGCCTTGCCGAGCGCCTGCAGCTTCCGGGGGACCGCGTCCCAAAATTTAAGCATCACATCGAGAAACTCTTAAACGGCGCTGATTCAAAACTAATCGGAACAATCTGCGTGCTGCTACTTCGAGGGCCTCAAACCCCCGGCGGAATCAAAACGCGCACGGACCGCTTGTGCACCTTCACCGGCACCGCCGAAGTGGAAGGCCTCCTACAAAAACTTTGTGCTAGAAGCGAGGACCCCTTGGTCGCGCGCCTGCCACGTCAACCGGGACAAAAAGAAACCCGCTATCAGCACCTCTTGGGCGGGCCCATCGCCCATGCGCCGGCAGAGCCATTCCCAAAAATCGTCCCGCCTTCGGCAGACCGCCTAAGCAACCTGGAAACACGGGTCGGAGCCCTGGAAGCCTTCGTCAAAACTCTTCAACTCCAACCCCCGCGTAATCAGACCTAAATTCTCAAAAATGTAAAATGTGTAGATGTGACCCCAATCCTTATTGGATTTTTTGAAGCACATACATCACATTTTTGACAGACCAAAGCCGAAGCCGTAAAACCAATTGTGCCACTCGCGTCAAAAAAATGGACCACTTCATCCGATTGTTCGTCATGAACAGAAATCTGGTTAGCAAACGGGGATCAAGGCCGTTGATCACCAACTCTACCCCGCGCGGAAATTTCATATTTGCCGGCCTGATGCATTGATCATGCCCCTGACCATGACGTATAAAAATAAGCCCCCCGGGCGCCAAGAGATCGACATACTCTGCCAGAACCTTCCGGTGGACCTCCCCGGCTTCTTTCGCCGAGCTAAAAAATTTCCGGGTAAATGGATGGAACTCCCGGATATAAATCAAATCGTACCGGCCTTGCGCCACGTCTCGGTTGGCTTTGGGATCCGTGCCATCGGCCACCAAAAAATTGACACCCTCCACGGAACCGTTTCTTTGGCGAGCGATTGCAACTCCCGCATCGGACAAGTCAAAGGCGGTTACTTCTTTCGCTAAGCACCGCAGTGCCAGCGTCAAATGTCCCAGACCGCAGCCGACCTCAAGACACCGCCGGATTGTGTGTGTGTGTGTGTGTGTGCTTTTCTATCAGAACAGAAACCAAATAAACATCTTTAAATACGCGCCATTTCTCCACGATGGTGCTGTTGTGTTCGACCTTGGGGTCGCCTCGGGCATACCCAGCGTTTTGACCGCGCACATGATCCATCATCTTATCTCGAACAAAATCAATGTTCCCCATATTAATTATCTCCTTGTTGAACCTGACAATAGCCGACGCGATCGGGCCGGGCCGTTAAAAAATTATAACACGTCGGCGGCGCGCCCTGCAGGGGTGTAGGCAAGAAGGTATTCTATTTTTATAATAAGCTCGTGCCCGGAAGAAAATTTGTTTTTTCCTTTGGCCGGGGAAAGGCCGACGGCCGCGCCGGGGATCGCGTTCTCTTGGGCGGCAAAGGGGCCAACCTTCATGAAATGACCCGGCTGGGACTTCCCGTGCCGCCGGGATTTACGATCAGCACGGATGTCTGCGATTATTTCTACCGCCATCTTAAAACTTACCCCGTCAGCCTCAAAAAGGAGGTGTCTCGAGCTCTCGCCAAACTTGAGCGCGTGATGGATTTACAGCTGGGAAATCCAGAACGGCCGCTCCTTGTATCCGTGCGTTCCGGAGCGCGCGCCAGCATGCCCGGCATGATGGACACCATCTTAAATCTTGGCATGAACGATGCCGTGGCCGAAAGTCTCTCCTTGCGGCTCAACGATGAACGCTTCGTTTATGACAGCTACCGGCGCTTGATCGCGATGTACGCGGACGTTGTCCTCGGTTTGGACAAAAATATTTTTGAGGAAGCTCTGGAAAAACTAAAACGTGAACGGGGCGTTACACGGGATTCCCAATTAACCGCTCCAGCCTATAAAACGTTGACCGCGCAATTTAAATCGCTCGTGCGCCGGCACACGCAGCGCGAATTTCCGCAGGACTCACAGGAACAACTCTGGGGCGCTATGGGCGCCGTCTTTGGCTCATGGATGAATCCCCGCGCCATCACCTACAGGAAACTCAATCGCATTCCCGAAAGCTGGGGCACGGCCGTCAATGTGCAGGCCATGGTCTTTGGCAATCGGGGCGGCGCGAGCGCCACGGGCGTGGCGTTCACGCGCGATCCTTCGACCGGAAAGAAACGTTTTTTTGGAGAGTTTCTTCCCAATGCCCAGGGTGAAGACGTCGTGGCCGGAATCCGCACGCCGCAACCCATCAACCAACAATCCAAAAACGGCTCGAACGGCCATTCGCCTACTCTCGAAAATCTTATGCCCAAAGCTTACGCCGAATTGGTAAAAATCCGCAGCCTCCTTGAGAATCATTACAGGGACATGCAAGATATCGAATTTACGATTCAAGAGGGAACTCTCTACCTCCTTCAATGCCGCAACGGCAAACGCACTGCGGCAGCAGCCATCAAAATAGCTGTGGACATGGCTCATGAAGGGCTCATCACCAAAGAAGAATCTTTACAACGCGTGACTCCGGCCCAATTCGAGCAATTACTGCACCCGCGACTAGATACCCAAGCGAAAAAAAACGTGGTTGCCCGGGGTTTGCCGGCAAGCCCCGGGGCCGCCTGCGGACAAATCGTGTTTGACCCAACAACGGCGTTCGAATGGTCCCAAAACTTGAAGCGCCGGGTCATCTTGGTGCGTCCGGAAACAAGCCCCGAAGATATCCACGGCATGCACGCGGCAGAAGGCATCCTAACCGCTCGCGGCGGCATGACCTCCCATGCCGCTGTTGTGGCGCGCGGCATGGGCAAATGCTGCGTGGCCGGATGCAACGATCTGACTGTTTCCTTAAACCATCGCGAGATGGTTCTCGGGGGACGGGTCTTCAAAGAAGGGGACTATTTGACTCTTGACGGCGGCACCGGAGAGATCATGACCGGGGCCGTAGCGACCATTGAACCCAGCCTAACGAAGGATATCGAAGAGTTTCTCTCTTGGGCCGATCAAATCCGCGCGTTGCGCATCCGGGCCAATGCGGACACGCCGCACGACGCGCGCATTGCGCGAACATTCGGCGCCGAGGGCATCGGTCTCTGCCGCACGGAACACATGTTTTTTGATTCGGACCGCATTGATACGGTGCGTGAAATGATTCTGGCCGATGATCCTGAAGGCCGCCAACGGGCGCTGGAAAAAATTATGCCCATGCAAAAAAAAGATTTCATGGGAATCTTTCGGGAAATGAAAGGGCTGCCGGTGACGATCCGGCTTCTCGATCCCCCTCTTCATGAATTCTTGCCGCAAAAAGAGGAAGAAATCAGGCGCCTGGCAGCCAAAATCGGCATTCCCGAAGAAAAACTGCGCCGCAAGGCGGAAAGCCTTAAAGAGTTTAACCCCATGCTGGGACATCGCGGGTGCCGTTTGGGGATCAGTTTTCCCGATATTTACATCGTGCAGGTCCGCGCCGTTATGGAGGCTGCCTGTGAGCTGATCCGCGATGAAGGAATTGATCTTTTCCCTGAAATCATGATTCCTCTGGTGGCGCATGAAAAAGAATTAAAAATCATTAAGGACTACATCGAACAAGAAAACAAAGCCGTCTTGGCCCGATATAAAGTCCATATTCCCTACACCATCGGCACCATGATCGAATTGCCGCGCGCGGCTTTAACAGCGGATCAAATCGCCCGACATGCGGAATTTTTCAGCTTCGGCACCAATGATCTGACACAGACGGCCTACGGCCTATCAAGAGATGATTCGGCTGTTTTTTTGGACTCCTACCAAGAACGCGGTATTTTTGACAAAGATCCCTTTGTCACCCTTGATCAAGAAGGCGTGGGCAGCCTTATTAACACAGCGTGCCGCCTCGGCCGCTTAACGCGGCCAACCATCAAGCACGGCAACTGCGGCGAGCATGGCGGCGACCCGGACACGATCGCTTTCTGCCCCAACAAAGGCCATCATTATGTCAGTTGCTCGCCCATTCGCGACCCCATCGCCCGCCTGGCCGCCGCGCATGCGGCGTTAGCGTCTAAAAAATTGAAGATCCTCTTGAACCAAAAATCGCCTGCTCGTCGCAGACTTAAAAACAACGGACAAATGACGGCGCGCCGAAACAATATATTAACGGGTTGATTTTTCAGCAGGCAGCGAAGTCCGCAGATGGTTGATTTCCTTCCAACGAATGAAAGTTTGATCCGGTGGCAGGCCGGCCGCGGTTAATGCCTTGGCTAGAACCGGTTCGCCTCTCGACAAAATTTTTAATTTTGTCTCACCCGCCTGGCGCAAAGCATAAACTGCCAACAAAACGGCAATCAGGCTAGGCAGCGAATCCCGCGAGAGCTCCTCAAAAAATTCCACAAAAAGAAAAACAGCCAGTGGGATCGCAGAAACCCAAACCCCTTTCTTCCAAATTTTCCAGCAGATCATCAAGCAAAAAACCGAAAATAAGGAAAAGCCAACAAGTCCCGTCTCACAAAGAATACGCAGCCAAAGATTGTGCGGGTGGCTAAACATCGGCTGGCTCAATCCCGCCGATTTCCAAGAGGTATCGGTCACATAGGGATAGCTGCCGATGCCTGAACCGATGATTTTATTCTTCTGCCAAACTCCCCAAGCGGTCTGCCACTGCGTCAATCGGTAGGACAGCAGCTGATCCATCCGATGAAATACCGTGAGACTGTCCGGGCGGTCATTAACCCAGCTGCGAATACGGGGAATGGAAGGCACGGCAATTAAAAAAATAAAAAGCGCCAATGCCTGCCGGGCCACCAACGGACGGCTCGCCTCTTTGACGTGCAGCCAATAAATTCTCATCACGCACAAACTCACCAGCAACACCACGGAAAGCCTAGATTGCGAGAACGCGGTGGCCGCAAAAAGCAATGCTTCGGCGGCCACAAACACAGGCCATGAAAACCGGGCTTGGCAAAGGAGTCCCGCAGCGTAGCAAATCACCATGACAGCACCATAGGTGGTAGGATTCTGCAGAGAGGCTAGGGATCGGTCGGCGAAGCCCCCATTGGTCATAGGCCGGAACATCTGAGCGCAAAATTGCCAGGCTGGCGGAAAAAAATGCTCCAAGATGCCGATGGCCGCCAAAAATACGCCCAACAAAAAAACTTGCTCCGGAATTGATTTCCATGCCTGCGTTTGCGGCCATGCCAAAAATATCCAAAAAAGATAAAAAAACAAACCATAAAAAATCAACTGCTCTAGCCCAGGCGCAGGGAAACGACCGAAAAGCACAGAAATTACGGCAGCCCCCGCAAAAGCCAGGCTTAAAAGAAATAGAGACCGGTGAAAAGTCCATATAATTTTAAAACCCCGGCGCAAAAACCAAACGCCTGATATGCAGCAAAAAAAAGCCAGCGCCACGCGTGCCGTGGTCCAAAAAAAGGACATTCCACCGATAACCACGCGCGAACCACGAATCTCAAGGGCCGTGCTCCAAAGCAAGAGGGGAAGCAACGCCATGTCCCAAAGGTTGGGTGTCTCACGATAATCGCTGCGATTTTGACGCAAAAAATTTCTACCTGAAATATTCTTCGGATTTATACCAGACACGGGCACAATGTTAGCAGTATAACCTTTAACGCTCATTGCCGCTAAGATAACTTTAAGTTTTACCCAAGCGCGCGGCTTCGCAACGTCATGCCGGGAGCCAAATCCCAACCGGCAAGGGTGAACAAAAATTATCTTAGCGGCGATGACTTTAACGCTATGAATCCGCGAGTGGTTTGCGCATCACAGACGCCGGAACCTCGGCTATGCCATAGGCTCCCTGCGGGAAATGCCGATTAAAATTCCGGCCATGAGGCAGCAGGTAATTAATGATGAGCCGCCATAGGAAATAAAGGGCAGCGTGATACCTTTAGTCGGCGCCAGCGCCGTGGTGACTGCCATGTGGATGGCCGCCTGATATGAAAGACAAAACGTGATTCCCAGGGCCAGATGCCGCTCAAAAAACCATTGGGACTTAAGCGCCGCGCGCAAGCCGCGGATGGTGACTATCGCGAATAACCCGATCACCAGGACGCTGCCCGCAAACCCTAGTTCTTCGCCGATCACCGGAAAAACAAAATCCGTGTGCGGCTGCGGCAGATAATGCAGCTTCAGCTCCGAGTCGCCCAAACCCTTGCCTAACAAGCCTCCGGACCCAAGAGCCAAAAGCGCCTGAGCGATTTGATAGGTGGCGCCGTGATTGCCGGCGTCAAGGCCGCCGCGCCACAGCGACAGGAATCCGATTAATCGCTTGACGCGATAAGGGCTTTGATTAACTAAAAAAATCACCGCCGGTATAGCGGCCAGGGGATACACCAAAAAAAACCGCCAAGGTATCTCGGAGGCCAAAATCATCGTAAAAAAAACAAGCGCCATCACGACGGGATTGCCAAAATCAGGCTCCCAAACGACCGGTAAGACCAGCACGACAAAAATCAACGCAGGCCAAGCCAATGCCCATGGCAAGCGATCCAGTTTTGAATGGTAGCGGTCCAAATACCGAGCCAGGGCAACAATCAAAACGAGCTTAGCCAGTTCCGATCCTTGAAAACCCAATGGACCCAAATAAAGCCATCGCTTGGCCCCGCCCACGCTGCGCCCCAAACCCAATGTCAGGATCAACAGACAAAACGTGGCCACGTAAAGCGGCAGCCATAGCTTTCTCCAAACTTCCATCTTAAGCCGCGTCCCGAAAAACATGGCAACTAAACCCATAGTCAAATAAATCAAATGCCGCCTTAAGTAGTAAAAAACGTCGCCAAAACGGTTGCCGGCCATAATGGAACTTGAAGAAAAAACCATCACGGCTCCCATGATGATTAAAATAGCGAAAGCGCCGATGAGCCAAGGGTCTCCGACCGCTAATCCGGACCGCTTAAATTTCACGCGCCTAATTCCTTCGCCAATGCGCTGATTAATCGCTTAAACTCTTCTCCACGATGCTCATAATGGCGGAATTGGTCAAAAGAGGCGCAGGCTGGAGAAAGAACGATCAAATCTCCGGTTGAGGCATTCATTAAGGCGGCGCGCATCGCCAGTTCCAACGTTTGACAGCGCTCGCCATCGAATGCCGCATGTAGTTCCTTAAAAATCAACTGATTCGCCTCTCCGTAACAATAAAATTTTTTGACTTGACCGCCGCGCGCGGCAATCGGGGCATATGATGCGCCCTTATCCTGCCCCCCTAGAAGCAAATGGATTTTTCCCCCTCTTGATAGCGCCAAGGGTTCCAGCGCCCGCAAAGCCGCGACCACGCTATCCACATTGGTCGCTTTTGAATCATTGATGAATAACACATCCCGGATGCTGCCTGCGCGCTCGAGACGATGCGGCGGCGGTTGATACGTCTCCAGGGCCTCTTCAACGCCCACGCGCGGCATATCCGCCTCCAAAACGGCCAAAAGGGCAGCCATCTGGTTTTCCAAATTATGAACTCCCATTAAATTTGGCGCCGGCTTCATATCATAAGAACGCGCCCCGCGCTGACCGGAATAACGGACGCGAAGCATGCCTCCCTCAAACCATGCGCCCTCTTGGAGAGAGCGCGCTGAACTAAAAAAAACGCGGCGGCTTGATGCCCGCTCCAGAACGGCCCTGGCCGCGGCATCCTCAAAATTACCCACGCCAAGACCTGCGACTTTGACAAAGTCGAACAATTTCGCCTTGGCCGAAACATAATTTTCCCAACTACCATGATGGCTTAAATGATCCGCGGTGATGTTCATCAAAACGCCGCAATCAAGCGTCAATGAGGCAGAATCCTCCAGTTGGTAGCTCGAAATTTCCAAAATCAACGCATGCTTGTTCGTTATTTGGTCAATCGCCTCGATCAGGGGCGAACCAATGTTGCCCGCCGCCAGAGCCGGATAACCGCAAGTTCTAAATAGGTGGCCGGTCAAATCCGTGGTTGTTGTTTTGCCGTTGGTGCCGGAAATGCCGATGATTATTTTTGGCTTTATCGCCATTGCTCCAAAGGCGAAATCCATCTCGCTTAAGATGGTCTTGCCCGATTCATTCAATTTTTTAAATATCGATGACCGTGGATCAAGCCCCGGGCTTTTAATGACATAACGCGCCTTCAGCACCGCGTCCGAATGGCCGCCCAACTCAATGAGCGCCCGAGGGTGGGCTTCCTTGGCGGATTTCCCCAACAAAGGGCTCGCGGCGTTATCGCTGGCTAAAACTTTTGCCTTGGGATGGCGGCGCCGCAAAAAACGCAACGCGGCCAATCCCGATTTGCCTAATCCCAGGACAGCGTAGTCGAACACTAGCGGGGGCCCAACGTCCGGCGTCCGGCGTCCGGCGTCTTAAGCCTGAAAATAAAAAATTTAATAATGAAATCAGAGAGTGTAACAATGGAAAAATGAAAATCCGAAAATCCAAACTTCCATACTCCAAATTTTTTTGATTTGACTTTGGACTTTGGACTTTGGACTTTGGACTTCTTCATCTCACTTTCAAACTGGCCAAAGCAATGAGGGCCAAAATAACCCCGACCACCCAAAATCGAACCACAACTTTGGGCTCGGCCGCCCCCAAAAGCTCGAAGTGGTGATGAACGGGCGACATTTTAAAAATTCTCTTGCCCTTGGTCATGCGGAAATAGCCCATCTGAATAACCACGCTCAAGGATTCGGCCAAAAAAACACCGCCGATCACGGGCAGCAAAATCTCCTGCTTGGAGACAATGGAGACGAACACCAGCAAGGACCCCAACGGCAGCGATCCTGTGTCTCCCATAAAAATTTGCGCCGGATAACTGTTGAACCATAAAAATCCTAAACCCGCGCCGATCAAAGCGGAAAGAACGATCGTGAGTTCCCCCGCGGCCGGCACTGAAATAATGCGCAAATACTGAGAAAACCGGGCATGCCCCGCGGCATAGACGAACACGAGCATCGCGGAGGCCGCAATCACCAAATTACCGATCGCGAGTCCATCCATGCCGTCGGTTAAATTAACGCTGTTGGAAAATCCAACGAACAAGAGCATCACCAGGAAAAAATAAAACACATGCAAATTAAGATAAGTCTCTTTGATAAAAGGCACATTAACGCTCAAAGCGAATTGGGCATTGGGGGGATAAAGCGCCAGATAAAAAGCGAACGCCGAGGCCGCGCCGATTTGAAGCAAGAATTTAACCCTGGAGCTTACGCCTTCGGCCCTGCCCTCGCGCCTCGGCGCGTGAATTTTGAGCCAGTCATCCCAAAACCCGAGCGCTGCAAATAAAAAAAGCAGCAATTGCGCCATCAGCACATAGCGGTTATCCGGGCGCGCCCATAAAAACACCGTCAACATCATCACCGCAATAATTAAAAGTCCCCCCCCAACGGCAATTCCTGTTTTGGTTTGATGGGAATCCGGACCCCAGACTTTGGGTTTATTGACCATTCCATGAGCCAAAAGCGTTCGAATCATCCAGGGTCCCATAAACAAACACACGGCGAAGGCCGTCACGGCCGCTGCCCCGGCCCTGAAGGTGATGTAAGAAAATACATTGAGGCCAAAATAGCTGTGGCGTAACAGAGAAAGATAATAGAGCATTAAACTGTCACTGACATATAGCCTCGAAAAAAATTATTTTCCAGCCCGGACGATTCGCTCTTCGCTCTCTGGGCCGCGTTTCGCGTTTCGCCGCTTTTGGACTTTGGCCATCCTATTTAAAACTCCCTTTTTAGATCACTAATCAATTCTTCAAGAGCCTCGGCCCGCGATGCCTTAAATAACACCGCTCCTGGCGGAGGATATAAAAATAGTTGCCGCTTAATAAGTTCCAATGCCTCTCCTCTCGTCGCAAAAATGACCTTGGGTCCCATTTTGCCGAATTCCTGGTTCAAGCCCATGGCCAAGCGCTCGGCCGCGAACCGGCCCGTCACCACAAAAACCACGCGTTCATTGATGAGACCGGCCCCTTTGGCTTGCCGGGCGATGCTGGCGCCTGTTTGATAATGCAGCTCCATCTCACGACTGCCCAGCTCACGCATTTCCCCCAAAACGACGATGCGCGTTCCCTCGCGGGCGCCGGCCAAAAACCCGATGACGCTATCCTCCATGGAAGCGGGATTGGCATTGTACGCGTCATTAATGGCGACAAACTGTTCAGCTAGCGCCGGACTTAAATCAATGCGATCGCCGCGCAGGGAAACCGGAGTAAATTTTAAAAGTCCTTGCAAAATTTTCTTGACCGGAACTTTGGCGGCCAAGCCGCAGGCTGCGGCGGCAAGCGCGTTTTTCATAGGTCCCAAGGCTGTCATGGGGATCATCGCCTCGCCCAAAAATTTTTCTTGGTACATGATCTCCAACAAGGTTCCCTTGGCGCTGCGACTCTTAATGCGCCCCTGAACATCGGCGCCGGGCTCAAAACCAAAACTTAAATAACCGCAACCAGGCCACAACGCCGGAAGCCTGGATAGCCAGGGATCCTCTTTCCCATAAATAACCTGGCCGCCGGGTTCAAGGCCGCGTAAAATTTCGGACTTCGTCTCAAAAATAGTTTTTTCGTCGCCAAAAGTCGCCAGATGCGCCGGCGCGATGTTGGTCAAAACAACAATCTGGGGTTTGCCGGCCAAAGACAAAGGCTCAATATCGCCCTTTTTCCGCGCTCCCATTTCCCAAACTGCGAAACGATGCTTCTCGGAAAGTTCAAGAATAGACAACGGACAGCCCACTTCATTATTAAAATTACCGCGACTGCTGGTAACGGGGCCTGATTGGGAAAGAACTCCGGCAATCATTTCCCTCGTTGTTGTTTTACCGTTGCTGCCGGTGACGCCCACGACGGTGACTTGGGAAAAAAGAGCCCGGTGCGCTTGGGCCAAAGCCAATAACGCATCCAGACCGCGCCTCACTAAGATGATCGCCCCCTGGGCAGAAGCAGGGGGCCGGGGCTCGCGACTCACCAAAGCGCCCAAGGCTCCGCTGGCCAAGGCATCAGGCACAAAATCATTGCCGTCTTTATTGGCGCCTTCAATGACCCAGAAAAGTTCTCCCTTGGCGATTCGCCGGGAATCAACGGCGATTGAAGACACGGCTTGCCGTGGATCGCCTTGAAGCAACCGCCCATGGCAAGCATCCGCAATTCTTCCCAGAGTCCAATGCTTCAAGAGCTCCATTGTTTTATAATTTCATCATATATGGGCGTGACTCAAGAAAGCCTGCTCTTAACAAACGCGCGCAACGTGATTCATTCTTTTGATCCGAATCTGTTGACTCAACTGCGCATTGATGCCACCGGCATCGGCCTGCGCGTTGAAAAAATTTCTAAAACCCGAGCCCCCAAAAAAGAACATCAAGCGGCCTGGCTGGAAGCGGCCATCGGCTTGATTGACCTGACGACCCTTGAAGGGTCGGACACGGATGAACGCGTGAACCGGCTCGCGCATAAGGCCGTGCGCCCATGGCGCGCGCAGCCAGCCATACACGCGGCCGCCCTATGTGTTTACGGCAATCTAGTGCCTCAAGCCAAAAAATTTCTCGATGGCTCCCCCGTTAAAATCGCGGCCGTTTCCACGAGCTTCCCTCACGGCCAAACGCCGCTCGCGATCAAAATTCAGGAAACAAAAGCTCTGGTGGCCGCGGGCGCTGATGAAATTGACATGGTCATCAGCCGCAACGCTCTCTTGCGCGGGGACCACTACAAAGTCTATGAAGAAATCGCCGAAACGCGCGAAGCCTGCGGCGACGCCCATTTGAAAGTCATCTTAGAAACAGGCGAACTCTCCGAATTCCGCCAAATTTGGATCGCAAGTGAAATCGCCATGCAAGCCGGAGCTGATTTCATTAAAACATCCACCGGTAAAATCCAGCCGGCCGCCACCCTTGAAGCAGGGCTCATCATGCTTCAAGCCATCGATCAATTTCACCGCCGAACGGGATATAAAATTGGATTTAAACCTGCCGGAGGCATCCGATCGGCCAAACAAGCGCTGACCTGGATGGCATTGGTCCAAGAAACGCTCGCTGATGATTGGGTTGCGCCCCGCTTATTGCGCCTTGGGGCGTCAAGCCTGCTCGATGATATTATCCGGCAACTGCATCATCTAAAAACCGGCCAATACGAAAGCTATGATTACATTCCCAAGGGATAGGAGATCGTCATGAAAACACCCTCTGCAATAATGGCCCGCCTGGATTACGGCCCCAATCCCGAAACAACCAAAGTCCATTTTAAGCCGATTTATGATCTTTTTATTAACAATGAATGGGCGCCACCGATATCCGGAAAATACTATGACACCATCAATCCGGCCGCGGGCAAAGCGCTGGCCAAGATTGCCTGGGGCAATGAGCTTGATATTGACCGCGCCGTCAAGGCCGCCCAAGAAGGATTTAAAACATGGAAATCTTATTCCCCCTCCGAGCGCAGCCGTCTGATCTTCGCTTTGGCCCGTATCATCCAAGAACGCTCCCGCGAATTGGCCATTGCCGAAACGCTCAATAACGGTAAGCCCATTCGCGAATCGCGTGACATTGATATTCCATTGGCGGCGCGGCACTTTTTCTACCACGCGGGATGGGCCGACAAACTGGAATCAGCATTTGCCGATATTACGATCGCACCCCTGGGCGTTGTCGGTCAAATCATCCCTTGGAATTTCCCCTTTCTCATGCTGGCTTGGAAAGTGGCTCCCGCATTGGCTGCCGGCAATGCCGTGATCTTAAAACCCGCGGAAACCACGCCCCTAACAGCGCTTTTATTTGCCGATATCTGCCGTGATGCAGGGCTGCCGCCAGGCACCGTTAACATCGTCACCGGGCACGGCGACACAGGCGCCGCCTTGGCCAACCACCCAGGCGTGGCCAAAATCGCTTTTACCGGTTCGACCGAAGTGGGGAAATTAATCCGCAAGGCCACGGCCGGTTCAGGCAAAAAACTGTCCCTCGAACTCGGCGGTAAATCCCCAACGATTATCTTCGAGGATGCGCCGCTCTATCAAGCCGTTGAAGGCATCGTGGACTCAATTTTCTTTAACCAAGGCCAGGTGTGCTGCGCCGGCTCCAGACTGTTGCTCGAAGAAAGCATCGCTCCCAAATTTATCGAACTTCTGAAAGACCGGATGGCCAAAATTCGCGTCGGCGACCCCATGGATAAAAATACGGATATGGGCGCCATTAACTCTCAAGATCAGCTTGATAAAATCCGCCATTACGCCAAAATCGGACAAGATGAGGGAGCCTGCTTGTGGCAAGCTCCTTGCGAGCTGCCCAAACAGGGTTTTTTCTTTCCCCCAACGATTTTTACGGAAGTTCAAACCACTCATACGATTGTTCAAGAAGAAATTTTCGGCCCGGTGCTTTCCATCCTGACATTCAGAACCGTGAACGAAGCCGTGGAACTGGCCAATAACACGCCCTATGGCCTGGCTGCGAGCGTCTGGACTAAAGATGTGTCCAAGATGGTGGCTGTATCGCGAACGCTCAAAGCGGGCACCGTCTGGGGCAATGGCACGAATAAATTCGATGCAGCCGCCGAATTCGGCGGACACAAAGAATCCGGCTTTGGCCGCGAAGGCGGTTTGCAGGGACTATGGGAGTACTTGCAAGTTCAAAGTTCAAAGTCCGAAGTCCGAAGTCTCGATGAAATCTACCGCAACGCCTCACCGCAACCCGCAACCCGCAACCCGCAACCCGCAACTCATGTATGGAAAACGCCGAAGATGCTCATCGGCGGCAAGCAGGTTCGCACGGAATCAGGCCGTTATTACAAAATCAACGCCGCCAACGGCCAAAAACTTCTTGCCGATGTTAATCAAGGCTCGCGTAAAGACATTAGAGATGCCGTTGAAGCGGCGCATGCCGCTTTGCCTGGATGGTCCAAAACCACGGCCTACAATAGAGGCCAAATTCTCTACCGCATGGCCGAGATGCTTTCCTCCCGCGCCTCTGAATTCGCCCATGCCATTGCCGCCCAAACAGGGAGTTCCTGGGAAGATGCCGCAGGTGAAGTTTCCTTAACCATCCAACGCCTGCTCCACTATGCCGGCTGGTCGGATAAATACACGGGGAGCGTCAATCCCGTGACACAAACGGACTTTAACATCACCTACCCGGAAGCCGTCGGCGTCGTCGCTTTATTCGCGCCCAACACCCGGCCCCTCTTGGGCCTCATCAGCAAATTAGCGCCCGCTTTTGCAGCCGGCAACACGAGCGTCGTCGTTGCCTCCGAGCAATTTCCCCTAAGCGCCACGGACTTTATTGAAATTTTAGACAGCTCGGACGTCCCTGCGGGCGTCATTAACATCATAACCGGATTGCATGAAGAACTCCTGCCCACTGTAGCCGAACACCGCGCCGTGGGCTTGATTGATGTTTCAGGACCCGCCGCACGGGTTAAAATAGCCGAGGAGCTTTCGATCAGCAACCTCAAACGCGTTTATCATGACCCGGAAATGCCGGATTGGACATCTCCCGAAGCCCAAGGCCGATTGTGGATGCGCCGCTACCTGGAATTTAAAACCGTCTGGATCACCAGCGGCTTTTAATCTCACGTAAAATTTTCTCTTCAGGCGCACTCAAGACCAGGCGCCATTTTGTTTTTTGTTTTTCTTCTCTGCCAGCCTCATGAAGAGCTAAAATGAGTCCATTATGCTCCATCCTGATTTAAAGGATATTATAACGAGCCGGTTTTTGCTGGGGGGCTTGATTATTGGATTTTTAAGCGCCACGCCCTTGGGCCCCATCGGCGTTCTGTGCATCAATCGGACGTTAACTAAGGGCAAATCGGTCGGCGTCGCCTCCGGCTTCGGCACGGCGGCAGCCGACGCTATTTACAGTTGCGTGGCTGGATTCGGTCTGCGCCTGATAAGCGCCCTCATCAACGGCCAGCATTTCTGGTTTCGCCTGACCAGCGGCCTATTAATCTGCGGCTACGGTCTTAAAACATTCTTCGCCAAACCGCCGCACCCTGCGGACAGACAACGCCTTAAAGGTCTTTTGAGCGCCTTCCTGTCCACATTCTTGCTAACTCTGGCCAACCCAACCATTATTATCAGCTTCATGGCCATATTTGCCGGTTTAGGGGTAGCCCATACGCACGGCAACCGCCTGCTGGCCGCAGAATTGGTGGGCGGTGTTTTCCTTGGCGCCCTTTTTTGGTGGGCGGCTTTCAACAGTTTAATCAGCGTATTCCCGGTAAAGCTCAATGACAACGGCCTCAAATGCTTTAACAAAGTCTCTGGCGTCGCGATTATCGGCCTAGGCCTTCTCGCGCAGTTCTTTTTAGAAACCTAGCGGGGTCACATCTCTACATTTTACATTTTGTCAACGATTAACGCTGACGGCTCGAATAAAATTATCCTGGGGACTCCTGTCCTGGGTTAAACGCTCCAGGCCCAGCAGGTAATAAATTTTTGCCGCTTCCAGAGGAGCATCCCTTTCCAATTCTTCAAGAGCGCGCTCATTAAACCGGTAAGGCGAGACCGCTCGGTCAATGGTGGCGATTTGTTTCGGCGACAAAGACAAGGCCTCGCCGCCTTGGAAATCCCCCAGCGCATCTTGACACGCGTCATAGTGGAGGTCCCGCAGGATTGCCGTTTCCCGAAGATCCCAGCCGCCCTCCAGGCAGAGGAGCCCTTGCGCCCAATGACGGCGCAAGGGCTCCTCAATGGCTGCTTCTCCCGCCAGCTCCTCGGCTTCGGCAAATCCCCCGATACCAAGTTCATGACTGAACAAATGCCACATTTCATGACGCAATGTCCGCCATAAAAGCAGTCTCCGAATCTTCTGGTCGGCAATGAGCCGGAAATGAGGATGGATCAAAATTAAATCGCTTTCAGGATCATAGACGGCGGCGGCGCGTTCCCGGCGTTTCCCTTTAGTTTCAATCGGCTCATCGTTGTAGCGAACAAGAATGGGATTATCCTCGTCAACCACATTTTTAATCACTTGACCGATAAAATCATCCGCCAAAATGATCCAGGTTAAATCTTCAGCTAAATAGGAATCGGGCGATTGAATCGCTTCCGGCAGGCTGGCCCATAAAAAACCTGGCGCCGCGGCCAACAGAACGACTCTCCGAAAAACCCTCATATAACATAGTCATATCCCTTAAAAGAGCATTTCCGCAAGGGAGCTTACCTATAAATTTTGGTGGGGGATAAAAATTTTTTATTTCGTTTCAAAAATGTAGACGCCGTCCCAATCAGCGTGGGGAGGCGCCTCTTGAAATCTCCGGCAGCGTTCAATATAAATTTTTGATGGAGCATCATCGGGTATATTGATAAGACACTGTTCAAAAGCCTTGAGCGCCTCGGGCCATCGGCGGTTACGATAATAAAGCACGCCGGCATCGAAACGCTCCAGAAGCGCCTGTTGCGGCGCCGTCAAGCCGCCGCGCCTGGCTAATAACTCGTAAATTTTAATAGGCTGTTGTTTGCCTTTGACACGGACCACATCGAGCTCCCGGCACTCGATGGCGTTTTTCGCCATAGCATAGGTGGTTTCCGAAATCGTCAGGAAGGTTCCGTAATTTTTACCCCCGGATTCAAGGCGTGATCCTAAATTAACCGCATCACCCATGACCGTATAGCTCATGATGCCTTTGCTGCCTAAATTGCCGACCAACATCTCTCCGGAATTGACTCCGATGCGCACATCAAGATGCGGCAGACCGCGCTTGGCCCAATCTTGATTTAAGACGCGCACGCGCTTCTGCATATCAAGACAGCAAAGCGCGGCCCTCGTCGCATGATCCGACTGCTCCAATGGGGCACCCCAGAAGGCCATGACCAAATCGCCCTCAAACTTATCGAAAGTTCCCTTATGGTCAAGAATAATTTTGACCATATCATCAAAATACTCATTAAGAAAAGAGACCAACTGGGTTGGTTTCATTTTTTCAGAGATGGTCGTAAATCCTGTCAAATCCGCAAAAATAACCGTCATTATGCGGACTTCACCGCCTAACCGAAGCTTGTTCGGGTCTTTCAAAACCTCATCCACAACCGAAGGGGCCACATAGCGTTTGAAAGTTTCCCTAATATGCTCACGATCGCGCAAACCCTTAATCATGTCATCAAAATGTTCTCCCAACACCGCAATCTCCCCGCGCCCGCTGGTGACGATTTTGGAATCCAAATCGCCGTGCTTGACGATCGTCATGGCCTGCATTAAAGCGGCGATCGGACGATTAATTAAATAGGTCACCAACAAAGAAAGCGCCGCGGCCAAAACCAAAACCAAAATCGCCGTCGTCCCCACGGTCAACATCGTGCGGCGGGCCATTTGATCAATGATTTCGAGTTCCCCTGTCAACTCCTCATGTAGCGCTTTCTGAAAATTCTGAAGAGCCGCATTAAGCTGCCGGGAGATTTCACCCAATTGAGCCAAATCGGCGGCCATGGCCCCAAAATCAGCTCCTTCAACCATATTGCGGGCGGCGCGCCCGCCGGTTTCTAGATAAGGAGGAAAAAGTTTTGATAATTCCTGGCTCGACGCCGCGCCTATAATCCCGAAGGAGAGCAGGCTTTTGAGCTTATCTTGAATTTCAATTCCCAATTGATGCGCCTTCTCCAACTTGCCGGTATTCTTGAACATAATGGCCGATGAATAAAGCTCTCCAAGATAACGGAAATCAGCATGGAGCTGCCGCCCTAGCTCATGCGCCGGATATACGGTCCCCTCCACATAGGCGGTCAATTCTCGCGTGCGCCGGCTGGATTGATACGCGACGGCAGTCGCCAAAAAAAATAGCGCCAAAAGCGCCGCGAAACTAATAAAAAGCTTATAGCGAAGCTTGAGAAAATCGGCAATTCGAGTTTTCATTAACCGAGGTACCGTCTTGAGAATACTTGATCACTCTTTGATAGTGATCACAAGCAGCGTCTTTAAACCGGCAATCTTCGATGCATCCGATGCCCACAGAAAACCCAGGGCATTGTGATCGGTTTGCAACGCCGCAACAAGCGCCTCGACGCCGGTTAGCGAAGAAGGCGGCGTGCCGCCATCTTGAAACACTTTTTTAATCCAATAACTCTGATAACCGTCTTCAGAAACACTTAAGACGGCTTTAAAAAACAATCCGCGCAAGCCTTTGGGCTCCTTAGTTTCCAGGGGCCGCAGCCGGTTCCCCTGGAGCATCACCTTCTCCCCCAAAAAAATATCCCGCGCTTCTTCTCTGGTCAGCGTTGAGGCGGGAAAACCGGGCCCGGCGACGATGGCAATTTCCTTGGACCAGAGAGAACCGCTCGCCATCAGCATGATACAAAGGACCGGTAAAAACCGCCCCATTAGAAGGAAAAGGCCCACTGGAAGGCCACCTCCCGATAAATCTGTTCCCCGGCTGTGGCGCCGCCGGGCACCTCATAATAGCGGCCCTCCGCCTTAAGCGCCGAGCGCACATCCAAATTGTAGCGCACGCCGACAATATGCCGGGCATGATCTTGGGCGCTTGTGGGCAAAACTCCGGTCACAAAGTTTTGAGTCACGGAATTGCGGCGCAGGGCCATCACATAAGAACTCTCTTCCGCGGCGCGAACTTCTTCATAGCGGTAATAGGGCATAAACTTCTCCCGGAAGTTATAACCCACTTGGACAAAATAGGCCGCACTCGTTTGCGTGCCCGTAGCCTCGGAAACGCCCACGCCTTGATCGGCAACCCTATAATACTCCGCAATAAACTCAACAGGCGCTTGCGCATGAAATAAATGCGCGCCGATGATCATTTGCCGGGTCTGCGTCAGCACGACCGAAGCCGCTGTGCGTTCCGTGATATTTGAACGATAGCCGGAAAAACCAAAACCTGAAAAGGGATGCGTCCGCGGCTTTGCGGTGACATTGAAAGAAACGGCCTTATCCGTATTGTCGTCGCCGACATTATTCGTCTGCATTCCGGACGTGGTGATCTGGGGGCCATTGCCGGCCATCAGACCGTAATGAAGCTTGAGGGGTCCTGCCGGCACCCTGCCTTCGGCCCAGAGTCCGTTAAAATGCGTCGGCAAAAACCCGCCGTCGTGTTCCCACTTCAAAAATTCCGGCCGGTCAACGCTCGTGTGCAAAATCAGTCCATGATGATAAGCTAAATTCCAGTAACCCAGCAAATTATGAAAACGCCCAACCCACAAGCGAAGCCCGTCATTAAAAAGATAGCCCGCCTGCAATCGCTCTAAATCAATACCGGCCAACCCTGTCTTATGAGGATGCACTGTGGTTTCGGCAAGGATATCAATTCGTTCATTAATACTGTCGGTCAGAAATAAATCCACCGTTCCCTGGATAAAGCCGCCTGAATTTCCAGGTTTTGAAGACTCGACAAAATCCGCATTCCCAAATCCCCGAAACGTCAATGCGTGGCTCCGCAACGGCAAAACAACAAACGTTCCCAACATGACCGCTGCCAACTGCCATTGTTTACTCATTAGTCAACATCATAAAAAAAATAGAGGTCAGTCAACCGTTTCTTCACGTCTTCCATTTAGAAAGATACTTGCGGCATATCTCGCGATCATCAAAATGGACTCTTCTGTCGCGAAAAATTTGATAAGTTTCATGCCCTTTACCGGCGACAAGCACGCAGTCTTCCGATTGCGCCTGGAAAATGGCGTATCGAATCGCTCTCCGGCGATCAACAAAATGAACGAAATTCCGGCGTCCTTCGGATTCGGGTCCTTTGATCATCATATCGATGATACGCCTAGGGTCCTCGCTGCGTGGATTATCCGAGGTAAATACGGCCAGATCAGCCAAAC
This sequence comes from Elusimicrobiota bacterium, assembly GCA_016207685.1. Classification (GTDB taxonomy): domain Bacteria; phylum Elusimicrobiota; class Elusimicrobia; order JACQPE01; family JACQPE01; genus JACQPE01. The sequence goes on from JACQPE010000004.1 coordinate 37,350, forward strand.
GGGACGCCAGGGCCCCCATGATCGGACGTTTACCCGGATCGCGATCGCCGCCGCAGCCGATCACAACAATGAGACGCCCTTTCCGGGGCAGAGCGCGCAATGCTTCGATAACATTTTTAAGCGCTTCCGGTTTGTGCGCGTAGTCCACCAGAACCAGGGGTTGCCCATATTTTGAAATTTTCTCCAGCCTCCCGGGAACACCCTTGAGCGCAGCTATTCCACGGGCAATGGCCCGCCAAGACATTCCCAGGGACCGGCACGCCGCGGCCGCGGCCAGAGCATTGACGGCATTATAAGAACCGATCAAAGGGAGCGCTGTTTTCATTCTTTCTTTTCCAGCGGCGATCTCGCAATCCGTATGATCAAAAAAGGGACTAACTCTTTTGAGGCAAAAATCGCTCTTCTTGTTCACGCCGCCGCCAAACAACAAAGGCTTTGCTGTTTTCTCTGATAATAACTTCCGGTAAAGCTTACGGCCCCACGCATCGCCCATATTGACAAGCGCCATTTTTCCAGTCTTGGATGATTTCTTAAGAAGCCGGGTGAATAACTGCTCCTTGGCGGCAAAGTATTGCCCCATTGTTTGATGGTAATCCAAATGATCCCGGCTCAAATTCATGAACACGGCCCTATCAAAATGAAGTCCCTCGAGCCTGCCCCGATGAATCGCCTGAGAGGTCGCTTCCATGAAACAAAACCGGCATTTGGCGTAGACCATGCGCGCCAACATGGAAATAATCTCATCCGGCTGCGGTGTCGTGAGGGTCGCTGGAAAAATTCGTCCATTAATTCGGTTGCTCACGGTCCCCAAAACGCCGCACGGCCATCCCTGGGCCCTGGCGATTGCCTCCATCAGGTAACACACCGTTGTCTTGCCGCTGGTGCCCGTGACAGCTACCAATTTGATTTTTTTTGAAGGATCGTCATAAACCCAATTGGCCAACTCATGGAGCCATTCTCGCAGCCGAGGCCCTTGATAAACAGGAACGTCGCGCATCGAGGCCTCTTCACGAAGATTCTTCATAATCTTTGGAGGCGCCGATGGCTCCACCAAAACCGCGCAGGCGCCGTCCCTAATGGCCTGCAAGGCATAACATGCGCCATGGGTTTGAGCGCCGGCCAAGGCGCAAAACACGGTGCCAGGAGCCACGCGGTTCGAATCGGAACTGACGTGGGCAATGGCACGATCAACAGGCGACTCCACAAAAGGTTGAAGCCTGTCTCCAAAATGCCTTATGAGCGCGACTAATGTTTTTTTTCTCATGTCGGCCCCTGATGCACAACATTGACATTTTGCGCTGACAATGCGGGCTTAAGTCCCATATTCACAATCGCTTCCTGCATTATTTTCTTAAACAATGGGGCCGCCAAGTCGCTGGCCCAGGCCACTTTAGGCTTGCGCGGATCATCCAATATCACACAGGCGGCCAATTCCGGTTCCGGCATGGGCAAGGCGCCACAAAATGAAACGACAACATGATTTGGCGTATGGAGTCTGGTTTTCGGATCAATTTTCTGTGCCGTCCCTGTTTTTCCGGCCGTTGGATATCCGGCCATTTGAGCGGACTTGCCAGTTCCCTGTGCCACCACGCCTTCCATCAAAACCATGGCGCGCTTGGCCGCATTTTGAGGTAATGCTTGACGGACTTTCCGCGAAGAAAACGCGTAAAGCCGGCGCTCCTCGCGAAAACCCTTAATGCGATCAACAATCTGGGGTTCAAGCAAAATGCCGCCGTTGGCCAAAGCCGCGTACGCTTGCGTTAATTGAAGCGGCGTCGTTCCGATTTCATATCCAAATGACATCATGGGCAAACTGACAGCGCTCCATCCCGCGGGCGGCCGGACAATGCCGACCGATTCTCCCGTGACGGGGAGCGCGGTTCTTGAGCCGAAACCAAACGCCCGATAGGCCTGATAAAGACCTTCCTGGCCGAGAGCCATGCCGATCTTGGCAAAACCGATATTTGAAGAATGCGCTATCACGGCGCTCAAGGGAATCAACCCATAAGGCTCATGGTCGGAAATCGTCAGGCTCGGCGTTGGATGCCAGCGCCCATTCTCGCAATCAATTTCATCTGTCTCTTGGACAACGCCGGCGTCCAATGCCGCCGCCAACACAAAAGGCTTGACAACGCTGCCCGGCTCAAAGGTATAACTCACGGCCAAATTAGGGTCCAGACTAAATCCCAATCCATCCTCAAAACCAGCTTCGGTGCGGCTCGCCATGGCCAAAAGCGCTCCCGTCCTGACATGAACGACTACGGCCACGGCGGCGCGGGCGTCCTGATGGGCCAGCGCTTCTTCCAAATGAGCTTCCGTGCTTGATTGCAACTGAGCATCCAGCGTTAAATAAACATCAAAGGGTCCTTCGTCATGGCCGCGACTCCAGGGCCAGATCGCCATGCTCTCCGGCCGATCCTCTTCAGCAAACACCTTTCCTAAGGCATCCCGCAAAACAACACGCACCTCCTCTTTCCCTTGCAGCAGGGGATTAAGCTGCCTCTCAAGGCCGGATGTCCCCTCGCCGTCAATGCCCACGGAACCGATCAACTCCGCTGCCGTTTTCCCCCAGGGATAACGGCGCTTGGATTCAAGCTCAATTCCGATTCCCTTAATTCCCAGGCGCCTTAACGCCTCGGCCTCATCGGCAACGACCTGACGTTTGATCCAAACAAAATTCGACGATCCCCGAAGGCGGCGCATGAGGTCGCGTTGGTCAACACCTGAAATAACACGCGCGATTTGAAGCGCCAGGCGCTCGGGTGGAATATCGGTCTCTCGACGCGACACAAACAAAGACGGCATCTCGACCGATACCCCAAGAACCCGGCCTCGCCGGTCAAGGATCCGCCCTCGCATGGGGCGGACACGCCTTGTTTGAACAACCTCGGAAGCTGTCATCTTGGCGTAAGAACCGTGCCTCACAATCTGAAGCTGGCCTAACCGGACAGCCACGGCGCCATAGAGAAAAAAAATCGCAGCCAAAGGCAGAAAGAGCCGGAAAGTCATGGCGGACAATAGAGTTCCAAGTTCCAAGTTCCAAGTTCCAAGTTCAAAATGGAAAAGGGCCAAAAAAAGCAGGGCTTCTTTTCCCTCTTGACTTTTAACTTGGAACTTGGATATTGGAACTTTCTGCTGATCATGGCATCACCCGGAGCTTTTCAGCAACCGGATAATCTGTGGGCAACCGATAACCTTGTTCGCGCGCCTTGATGGCCGTGATCTTATAAAACTGAATTTGTGCCAACTTAAATTCCATTTGAGCCAATTCTAAATCAAGGCCTTGAAGTTTTTCCCTCAAGCTTGCCACCCGGTAGCCGCTTTGAACAACAAGAGTGCGCATCCAGACAACGGTCAAAAATGATAGGGCAACCCCCGGAATAATAATTAAGACTTTGACGCCGGATTTCACTCGCGCCGCCTTGAAAAACCAAAAGAATGCCGAATGCCGGAATCTAAAACGTCGAATTTCGAACGTCGAATTAAGGAACAGGGAAAATTTTGAATTTTAAATTTTGAATTTTGAATTAAGGAATTCATTTTATTTGTCATTTGAGATTCGTCATTCGCCATTTCTAGGTTCATCAATTTTTTCAATGGCTCGCAATCTGGCTGATCGCGCTTTAGGATTCTGTTCCAGCTCCCTCTCGCAGGCCTGAACCGTGGAACGCGACAAAAAACGCGCCTGTCCGGATTCGACCCAAGAGTGAAAAACATCCTTGACAATCCGGTCCTCTAAAGAATGAAAACTAATAACAACCACCCGTCCCCCTGGTTTTAAGACCGCCGGAACAAAACCGAGCATTTGCCGGATGGCTCCCAGTTCATCATTGACCACGATGCGCAAGGCTTGAAAAACTTGAGCCCATATTTTGCGATTTCCGCTCGCACGCCGCAAAAATTTCACGAGCGCGCCCGATGTTTTGATCGAACCCCCGGCATTACAGAGCGTATGCGCGATACGACGGGACCACGATCTTGAAATTTCACCATTGGCCATCAGCAATTGTTCCAGGTCGCCCTCTGAAAGGGCCGCCAACAATTCGGCCGCGGTAATGCCTTTGTTTTGGCTGTCTAAACGCATGTCAAGAGGCTCGTCATTTTGGTAAGAAAGCCCAAGGCCTGAGTCCAAAACCTGAAAAGTCGAAGGTCCGAGGTCGCATAAGATGCCATCAACCGAAGGCCACGCCGCTCGAGTCAACACATGGTCCAAATTTCTAAAATTTGCCCGGACAAACCGGGTTCGATCGTGAAAAAATTTAAGGCGCTCCTGCGCTAAAGCCAAACTGCGCTCATTCCAATCAACACAAAGGCACCTTGCTTGAGGAAGCAGGGACAAAAGAGACCAGGAATGCCCTCCCGCTCCTGTCGTCAAATCCACATAATAGCCCTGGGGGTTTCCAGCCCAATAATCTACCGCCTCTTGAAGAAGAACGGGCACATGAAGGGTCAGCGGCTTCATATAATGATTATTGCATTACCGGCGGCATCTGCCGGAGGGCCGCCCTTCATCTATTACAGATCGAGGGAGGAAATTCCGAACTCCGCAGAGCCAGGGTGCCGTCTAAAAGGCGGGGCGCCCGTTGGAGACAACCGGCGCACGGACAGTGCCACAGAAACGAAACCACCCCATGATCCGTCACGATTAAGGGGAACGGGTGAAACCGTGAGGTAAAAGCTCACGCAGAATCATAGAAATATGAATCCGGAGGAAAACCCCACCTGGAGCAAGGCTGGATTTAGGAAAACTCCGCCAGGTCAGGCTCAAGACCGGGGTTCCTAAGTCCCTGCAAAGCAGAACGCCGCTTAGATAAATGGTCCTCGCTTGATTTTTACATCAAGCACAGAATTCGGGGTACAGGCAAGCCGCCGGTAATGCAAAAAAATTGATCTCCCGGCCCCGATATTTAAAACCCCCCTGGCTTGCGCACCGGATCAAAAGGTGCGCTGTTTGTTGTGGACGGATAAACGGGCCAACCGATCGGCCATGCTATTTTGTTCGCGCGGGACATGGTTGATATCCACTCTTTCAAAATGACGCTCCAACGTTTTAGCCTCCAAAGAAAGTTTTTGAAGCTTGGCATCCCGAATCTTGTACTTCCCTTTGGCTTGCTGGGCCAATAGCTGGGAATCGGTAAAAACAGCGATTACCTTGGCGCCTCGATCACGGCCTTCTTTTAAGGCGCGAAGGTACGCGCTCCACTCGGCAATGTTATTGGTGCCATGGCCTAGGTATTCGGAAATCTCCGCCACGGTCTCTCCGCCCTCGCCAACAAGCCAAACGCCGATGCCTGCCGGCCCCGGATTAAACCGGCAAGCGCCGTCAATGTAAGCGACCAATTTTACTGATCTATCCATAGCGCGCCTCGTTTCGCTGGGCGCAGGGTGCGGGGCAGAACAAAATATCTTCGACAAATAACAAAAAATTTATGGTTCATGCCATAGGGGTTCGCAAAAAAATTCTGTCAATCCTCATATCTTGCGAATCCCGAACCCCGATCAATAGATCAACCCACGGGTTACGGAGGCAAATAAAGAATGCGCTGACAGCGCTCGCATTGCACAAATTCATGAGCTTTAATCACTTCATTAATCATCTGCGGCGTTAAATGCATGCGGCAGCCGCCGCAACTGGCTCCCTCCAAAACAGGAGCGACGGCCACGCCTTCACGCTTCGCCCGCAGACGTTCATAACGCGATGCCACATCCGGAGGAAAGACGGCAAAAAGTCCGGCGCGTTCTTGGATCGCTTGTTCCAACAAAGACTCTAATTTTCCTTTCTCCGAATCCAATTGCGCGGCGCGGTCTTCTTTCTCTTTTTTGTGCGTCTCCATGGCAGCCGCCGCTTCTTTGGCGCGCTTTTGCTGAAGATCCAATTCATCCATGAGTTCCAAAATTTTGGTTTCGGCATCATCCTTCTTTTTCTTCAAATTCTCGATCGCGGTCAAAAGCGCCCTGTAGGCCTCGTTGGTTTTCACGAGGCGCAGCTCGCCCGAATGTTTGTTGATATCGCCGTCAATTTTCGCCACGTCGCCCTCAAGGGTTTTATGATGCAATAAAAGTTTCTTGCGCTGTTCCTTGGCGGATTCGATTGCTTGCTGCTCCTCTATTATGCTGCGGCGAATTGCATCCGCCGAAGTTTGCGCCTGCGCGATTTGAGCCTTGATCCGGTCAAGGCCCCTGTCTTTTTCCTGCAGGCCCGTCATGCGCTTAATGGTCTCTTTGACGGAAAGCTCCGGCGTTTCCTGGGGCGGATTTTGTTCTGGGACCGGCGCCACGGCGGGCTCTTCCATGTTTCGAGTATACAAATCCTTTTCTAAAAATCCCGTAAAAATCCTGGCAAAAATCTTCCTTCGGGGTTAAACTTGGACTATGCGGCGGCAAATTCTCATCTTTGCGGCGCTCGCTATTTTTTGGCCCGCGGCCGCGCATGCCGGCTGCTCCAAAACAGAAAGGATGTCATTCCTGGAAGCCATCAACCTCATTGACAGGCCTGTCACCGGAATCATTGAACATTCGGGGCTTTCCAATGGCTGCAAACGGACGATTCTAAAAAGCCTCTCCGAGGCTTTTGAATTTCGCTCCCAAAACAACCTCTGTTTTGCCGATGAAGAACGGTCCTGCCAACAGCTCTTTGAAGCGGCGGCAGCCATTGATGAATTATTAAAAGAAGGCGAACGCCCTCTGTGCCGCCGCCACGGAAAAAATGAGGAAGAAGCGGAAAGCGATAATGAAGAAGACGCCGAGGAAGAAGACGCATGCGACGCGAACGAAAAAAACGCCTGGTTGATCGCTGCTGCCGATGCCTCGGCCGGCATGGCGATTGAATTTGAAATTCTTCATTTTGAGGATAAACTTTCAAAAAAAATTGTCCCTTACTGCCTGCTGCCCCAGGCCTGTTTTGATGAAGGCCCTCAATGCCGCCGCGAACTGGCCAAAATGTGGTGGGGGGGCACCGGGTTCGACTTTGGCGATCGCAAGAATGAGGAATTCTGGCTGCGATCCGGCGGCTTTATCCATCTCTTTCTGGCCTCCGCCTTCACCTGCAGTTCAGGCCGCCAACACGGCGGAACGTGCTCGATTTATTCGGGAGCCAGTCTCATGGCCCATTACTGCTCGACGCCGGCCACCAACCCCAATGCCGCCCCCGGAACATGCGCCATGACGGGCCCCGGATTTGAGTGTGTTTTGCCGGATCAGCTCCTTGAGGACGCCTACCAACATAAAGCGTGGAAACGGGAAATTTGTCGCACGGATAAAGAGACCGCAACGGTCACTTGCTCGCCGACTACGAATACAACTTTGGAAAATAGCAGCGACGCCGCAATGGCCAGGCTTGACAAAAACAAATGCCATGACTCAACCAGCGCGCCGGATCAAAAAATTTGCGAACGTCTAAAAAACCGCTCGGGAAGAATCAACCGCAATGCCGCCATTTTGACGGAAGGAATAGACGCGATAGGCGATCCCAACGCTTCTCTTCGAGGCCGCTCCGGGGCTTACCTATGGAGCCTAATTAATGTTTATGAGGGCTATGGATTTGATGCCAAATTCTACGCGGCCAACGAAACCGGATGGAATAGCGCTCTGGAATCGGTGGCCGACGGCCATCCCGTTCAAATAGGGATTGATGTCAAAAATTGGAAATACTACGGCTCCCGGGGCGGCCGCCATGCCGTTGTTCTTGAAGGCGCTTGGCTGGGGCCCGATGGGTGGCAGGTCCTTCTGCGTGATTCCAACTTTCCGGACGTCGTAAAAATTTTTGAAGCGGATTTTATCAAGGCCACTTTTCTTGAAGGCGGCGGCGGCGTCGGCGTGCGGCCGCCGGCAGCCCCTTCAAGGCCGCCGGCCGGTCAATAAATTTTTGGAAAGCAAGGCCTGGGCGCGCTCGTAATCGGCGGGGGTGCCGATATCAATAAAAAAAGCTTCCGGAAACGCCAATGCATAAAGCGATTTATTCGCCATTGTTGGAAATAGGCCGTATTCCAGAGAAAAATCAACGCCCTTGGGGATCTCAGCCAGAACGCGGCGCTCAACAACATAAGCGCCGCCATTGATCAAACATGGGGCCGAGTCCGGCGTTTTAGTTTTTTCCAAAAAAGCCGTGACAAGACCGCTGTCATTGGATTGAACGCGGCCATAGCGGCCCTCATCAATGACTTTGGCCAACGCCAAGGTGAGATCGGCCCGATGGCGGACGTGCCAATCCCAAAGTTCGGCCAACGACGCATTAAAGTAAACATCCCCGTTAAAAGCGAAAAATTTATCTTCTTGAATCAATGGCTCCGCTTCTTTAATGGAACCAGCAGTCCCCAGCTGGCGCCTAGGATCGGAATATAAAATTTCCGCGCCCCAGGAGCCGCCATCGCCAAAATAAGCCTTCATTTTATCCGCATGATAAGCCACGGCCAAAATAATTCGATGAATTCCCTGGCGCACCAGGCGTACAATAAAATGCTCCAAAAAAGGTTTCCCCGCCACAATCAACATGGGCTTGGGCGTGTCTTTGGTCAAAGCGCCCAAACGCGCGCCTAACCCACCGACCAATACCACCGCTTCTTTGGGCATTCCTGCAGCCATAAACTTGTTATTGATTTTCGAGTTCTTTGTCTATTTTGCCAAGTTATGAACGAACCCGCACTTAAAATTTAGGACTTTAGTCCTATTTATTAATAGGACTTTTATCCCATTAAAACATGGGACTTCAGTCCTAAATTAACCGGCTTCTTAGGACTCAAACTTAAATGCTATGAAACATTTATTGACAGCCGCTTTGGTCAATATGACCGCAGTCAACATGCCGCTTTACGCGGATCATGGCCAGGGCGCTCCGGATGCCCCAGCGGATTTCGCTTATGAAGACCTGCGCTGCCGCTGGGAAGGCGGCGCAGGCAGCAGGGTTGTCTGCGAGGATCAAGATGGAGGCGGTATCAGCGCTTCCTGCGATGACCTAAAAAAAATTTGCGAAGCGGGCTTGACTCAAACGAAGATGGGAATTCCAGCCATTGAATCCCAACAAGAACAAAACCATGAACCTCTCACCAATGCCCAAGGAGAACCCTGCCAAACCTTACAGACCGGCACTGTTGCCTGCACCAAAAAAGACGGCTCTATCTATGCCTCCCGGCTCGGCGCTCAATCAGCCGCGTCCATCCTATTTGATGGAAACGCGGATGTCTCCATCTTCAATAGCGCCGATGGCTACACCTGCGAGGTAACGGCCGGCCGGTACTCGGTTTGCGAAAAACATGATGAAACAGGACGACTGGCGCATAGCTTTGGCGCCACCTGCGACATGCGTCCGGATCTTTGCGGACCCGCTTCCGATTCAACGACATCTCCCTCCACTCAAAAACAAGCTGAACAAATCGCGGTATTTCCGCAAGGCAATGACGGGCTGCCGGAGTTGGACCTGGGTTTAGGTTCATCAGGAAATTCAACAACAACTCCGGCAGCTGGATCACCGGCCCATGACAACGGACTTCTCATGACCGAGGGTGCCCCATCAGTATATGACCCTCTGATGGAACAATCCGAATCTGCCCTGCGTCAAACGGATGCTGCCATCAAGAAAGTTTGGCGCGAGGTCAAAAAAGGAGCCCAATCAATCACCAACGCGGCGGCGGCTCAATTGAATCATTTGAGTCTGCGCCTTTGGCACGCCATTTCCCACCAGGTGACGCGCACGCAAGTGATGCGCCGGCTGCCGGCTAAATATTTCGCCTCAAACGGCATTTTTGAAAAACCGGACAAAGTCCTTCTTGAACTCAATCTTATCGCGGAGCCAGGATTGCCGGCCATGCTCCGGGATGTGAGCGTCACCGAAGAATGCCTGGGCGCCGTTCCTGGGCAGGCGAGCGTGCAACACGTGGACATGCTCGCCCAATGCGGCCGGGTCGCTTTCGGCGAAAGCCGCAGATTCAAAATATAAATGGTTAAAAATGCCAAGCCGCCAAAAGCTGATGTCGGCGGGGCAGTCGGCGGTATTCTCCGGAACCGGGGCCAAAGGATCTCTGGAGATTTATTTTTACTTCGAGATTCGATCCCGGGGAAAGAAAAATAAGTTCCGGAATCCAAGCGAATGAGCCATCGTTGATGTTGGAATACCCTTGAACGGCAAACGACCACAATGGGGTGAATGTCCGCCCCAGGTGAACGCCGACATAGTCTTTGGCCATATAAAGGTCCTCTCCCCGCAACAACCTGGTGAAATCATAACTTGACGCATCGCCGGCGCCCAGGCCGTTATGCAAATACTCCAATGATACGAGCCAATCCGCCGCATACGCGCGTTCCCAATGGATCAAGTGCCTTTTGAATTTTTTTTGAACAATCTCGCTTCGAATGACCGGCGTCAAACCGGCGATTTCAAAGCTGAACTCTTCTTCTTGAATCTCATTAAAAGTTCCTTCCCATCGCAGTTCACCCTGCAGCACGGACCACTCGAGACTGGCACCCAGGCCGCGCGTCATCGGGGCCAGTTCTCCGGCTAAAAAACTTCCCTCCAATCCAGAAGCCAACAATCCTTGGGCCAGGAGATAAGAACGGTATCGCGCGTTATCCCGGTCCCAACAATAAGCGCCCTCGATTTTTAGTAAATTGCCGGGCCGCCAACGCCACCGAGCCGTATCCGATCCGGGCCTTTCCAACGATTCCGCGGCAATCGCCGGAAGCGCGTCAAAACGATCCAGAATCGAAACAAAAACACGGGTATTGCCCATGGCGTTACGCATCCGCCCGGCTGATAGTTCCCACGAATCAGCGCTAAAAGCGCCATAAAAACGGTAGGCTCGCGCTAAAAGCTGCCGGTTATTAAATGCCCCCCAGGAAGCCTCCCAATTTATCCGATTGCTTCCCTGAAGACGCTCCAATGTCAGCGACTGCCATTCTGATGTGCCAAGGTAATCTCCTGAAAAATAATGAACCTGCAGATCCGCCTCAAGGCGCCAAGGGCCGCGGCGCAGATCCGATGGGCGGGCGCTCAAATAACTGCGTGATAGACTATAGGGATCCTGCTCAAAAACCGTTTTTGAGGCGGCCAGAGACTCTTTAAAGCCAATGTCAAACGGAATAGCGTAAGCCGGCGCGGCCAAAAAAAGAAAACAAAATTTAAGAAACGCTCGCCGCTTCATGGGCGACTAAAGAGGCATTTTTATCGTCGCTTAAAATCGAGCCGTCGCGCAAGTGAACCACGCGCCGGGCGCGCTCTAAAATCAACGCGTCATGACTTGAAAACAAAAACGTCGTTCCCCTGTCCCTATTAATTTTCTGCATCAAATCAAGAATGCCGGCGGCTGTTTTAGAGTCCAAATTCGCCGTTGGTTCATCGGCTAAAATCAGCTTGGGGCTGGCGGCCAAGGCCCGCGCAATGGCCACGCGCTGCTGCTGACCGCCGGAAAGCTTCGACGGCCGGCGATGGGCGCAATTTTCCAGGCCGACATAACGCAGGCCCTCCCAAACACGCTCACGCCGTTCCGGCGGCGACACTTCTTTTAAAATCAAGGCGTATTCGATATTTTCATAGGCGCTTAAAACAGGAATAAGATTAAAGGCTTGAAAAACGAATCCCAGGTTTAGCCGCCGGAAATCACTTCGATCATCCTCGGAAAGATCCTCAAGATTGCGTCCCTCGAATAAGACTTGGCCATAGGTCGGCTGCTCCAGGCTCGCGATGATATTTAACAACGTTGACTTGCCTGATCCCGAAGGGCCGGCCAAGGCCAAAAACTCCCCTTGCCGAATGTCCAGGCTGACGTTTAACAAAGCTGTTACGGCAAATTCGTCCTCCTTGACGATCAGCTCCCGCAAAAAACGGGCCCTCTGCAAGACGGAATCTTTCCGGCGAAACTCCTCCGCCTTTGACTCAACGACGGTTTTAATGTCCCGGTATGCGCTTAATAACTTCTTGGCCGAGAAAGTCTTGCGCAAATCGCCCAAATCCCTAGTTTTTTCATAGAGATCGGCAAGTCCCGGAATGAAGGCGCGCTCGCTGGTCCGATAAATTTTTGTGACCTTATCAATCGAGAGCAAAGACGCGTTAGACATGGCGCAGGGCCTCCGCGGCGCGCAGGCGGGTTACCCGGATCGCGGGAATAATGCCGGCAATGGCGCTAACCAAAATCACCAGCAAAACGGCAACAATATGGCTCTTCCAGGCAAAACGCATGTAAAGAACCTTTTCAAAAGGCAAAAAATAACTTAAGGCTTCGCCCAAAGGCAACGGAAGTCCGACAAAATGAAACACGACAATGGCGGATAATCCCCAAGCCGCGCCCCAAGCAAGGCCCATCGTTCCCAAAAAAGCGGACTCCATCAAAAGAAGCAGCGCGACGTCGCGGCGCTTCGCGCCCAAGGCCATCATTAAGCCGAATTCCCGGATGCGTTCGAATAGGCTCATGAGCATGGTGTTTAAAATTCCCAAGGCCACGATGATAAATACGATGCCGATCATAAAAGACAAAACAGCATCCTGAAATCCCTGCACATGAACGATCTCGGAGCTGATATCGCTCCAGCGCAAAATCTTTAATCCCCTCCGGGGCGCTTCCAGCGACACGGCTAATCGCTCCTGGGTTGCTTCAATCATCGTGGCGTCCTTAAGCTTGACGGCGATGCAGTTAATGTCCTCTCCCCAGGCCAATAGCTCTTGGGCGTCTTTAAGATGCATGTAAATAATCGAGGCGTCCCAGGTGTAGCTGCCCGTCTTATAAATACCGGAAACGCGCAATACCTTGCCCTCAAAAGCGCCTTGGCGGTTTTGAGCCATAAGCACTAATTTTTCCCCCACGCGCACATCCAAATTTTTAGCCACTTTGGCCCCGATCGTCACCTGCTTTGGGGCATCCAAAAACCGGCCCTCGACGATGTATTGGGCCACGCTCGTTAATTGCTTTTCCTTCTCCGGCTCCATGGCAAAAACACCCGTGCCTACGGAATTTTGGGCCGACGCCAATAAAGCGGTAAATAACACCCTCTGGGAATAAGCCATAACGGCGTTATCGCGCGAAAGCGCCTCTTCAATCGCCGCAACATCTCCAAAAGAATACTCGGGAATTTTCAAATCCTCCGTATCTTTGTTCTGAATTTGAATATGGGAATTAAAAACGCTCAAGGAACGCTCCACCATGTCGGATTGAAGACTTTTAATCAGGCTCTGAATAAAAAATAAAGCCGCCACGCCGATGATCACCGAGGCCAGCGTCAAGCCGCTGCGGCGGCGGTTGCGAAACACGTTGCGCAAGGCCAGCTTGATAACGGCAAAAATCATTTGGGGAGGCCCTCTTCCAAGGTCTTTTTCGTAAAAATTTTCTCATCGAACTTTTCATCGAAACTGACGCTTTTATATTCGATCTCGGTTTCCTGGCCTTTCTTTTTCATCGGCCTGCACGTCGTCACCAAGGGGATGCGCCGCCCGCCCATCATTTTGATTTTATCAAGGGCAATGTCCCGGATAAGTTCTCCACGCTCGTTATAATCCTTCTCGCCCACGGGAATGACCTCGAGGCCGTCTTTAGACACTACGGCCATCCAAACAACTTTGCCCCAAACCACCGGCGCATCGTCATGCGGGATCATCTCGATCGTCACCTGATAATCGCTTCGTTTTTTGGGATCGGGAATCTCCTCAATTATTTTATGGCCATAATCCGTAACGAAAGAATCCAACTTGGTCATGTCCTCATAAGTGAAATCCGACCCCATCCAAGAAGTGTGCATCATGGAAAAGGGCACCTTAATCGCCTGCTCCGTCTCTCGGGTGTACGTCCAGATGTCCTTGCCCAGGCGCAACGTGCGATTACCTTTTTCTTTATCCGGTTTATGGATGACTAAAAACGATTTTTCCTTGCCCTGGTGGAAACTCTCCACCTCAAGCTCGCGAACGTAAGAAGGCCGGACGATGCGCATGGCAACCCGCGCATGCGAGCTTTTAATGCCCCGCATCACCTCCAACCCGCGATCCACAATCTCCTTAGGAGTCAGCTTAAGGACCGGGGGTGCCGCCGGCGGGACAACGCTCGGCGCCGCAATCCCTTGAGCTTGGGCTAAAGCTAAAAATAAAAAAATCCAAAATCCAGCCAAAAACATGAATCCACTGACAGTTTAGCGAATTATTGGATAGAGAACCGCTTCCAATGCCGTGGCGGCTCCCACTGCCTTCAGGACTCTTGCCTAACGATCCGGCTGACCTATTGAGCCGGCTCCGTCTTTGGATGCGTCGTAAGCATCGCCGTAAATGGTCGCAGTCTCATCGAGCGTGGCCCGCCTCGCTTTTCTATAAGCGGGGGCTCTGTCGCCCTGGCGCCGCTTTATATTGTCGGGCTAGCAGGCGAGGCGGCCTTGGGTAAAATCGGCGTTTTAACGATGAATTTGCAATACCACATGGCAAAAATGGAAACCGTTACTTTTACTGATTGTTGCGGCGATGATTCCGGCGCCTTGAAGTCCGCGGATGGAACGAAGAACATCTCCATTGATTACGGCGGAATATTCATCAGCATGGGACTCGGTTTTTAGCGAAGCCTCAAAAATAGAACTGGGGTCAATGCCTGACACATATTTTTTGTAAATAATAAAATTTCCATTATGTCTCACCCGCTTCGCATAGAATAGTAAAGGTGTAGCCCAGGGGAGCCCCCCGCCAACAATCCCTACATTCCGAAAAATGCCCCTGGCCGGGGCGCATTTTTGCCGGTGATAACACGATTTTTACCGCCGTTTTCTTTTGAGAACTTTCTCGACGTACTCAATGGGGTCGGCTTTGCGCTCGAGAAGGTTGCCCAAGTCCACATCGGAAACCTTGGAGTCAATGGCCTGCCATAGCCTTTCCATCATCATGAGGCGGACTTCCGTGCGGATAGACTCCTTTTTGCGGCGTTCCCATTCGCCCGAGTCTTTCATGTGGCGCTCATGGTCGTCAATGGTGGATAAAAGCCCTTCGGCGCCGTCTCCGGAGACCGAGTTGACCGCCATGACCGGGGTTTTCCACGCCCCTGATTTGCGCACGTCCATGCTAAAAATATTCTTCCAAAACGTAATCGCCCGGTCCGTGCCTTCGGTATCTGATTTGTTGACCGCCACCATATCGGACATCTCGATAATGCCCGCTTTCATGGCCTGCACCTCGTCTCCCAGGGTGGGCACCGTCACATAAACCGTGGTCTGGGCGACCTTGGCGATCAAGGTGTCATCCTGGCCGCTGCCCATGGTTTCAATAAAAATAAAATGCTTGCCGCTGGCCTCCATCACATGCACGAGAGAATAAATTTTTCGCGTCAATGAATCCAGGCTTTGCGCGCCGCCCGGCACCGACCGGATAAAAACGCCTTCATCGTTGGCAATCTCCTGCATCCGGATGCGGTCCCCCAAAAAAGAGCCATGGCTGATGGGACTCGTGGGGTCAATCGAGAGCACGCCCACGGTTTGCCCGCGTTTGCGCACCGCTTTAGCTAATTGGAAAATGAGCGAACTCTTGCCCACGCCCGTGGATCCGGTAATGCCGATAATCCGGGCATTACCGCCATACGGGTAAATTTTCTGCAGAAACTTAACGCTCGCCCCGTCGCCGTTTCGCTCCACCAAGGAAAGCCCTCTGGCAATGGCGCTCATCTCGCCGGAAATTACTCCGAGAACAAGTTCTTTTAATTCAAATGGCAGCATAAGGACACCTCTCTTCTAAAAATTTTCAATGACGATTTTCGAATGACGAATTTCGAATAAAAACGAATCCTGCTAATTTCTGCGCGTCTTTTTGGCAAGCCGTTCTTTTAAAAAACGGACGATTTCATTGGTCGGCGTTCCCGGACCAAAAACGCGCTCCACGCCCTTTTTCTTGAGTTTGAGCACATCTTCACGCGGAATAATCCCTCCGCCAAAAACAAGAATATCTTTAAGCCCTTTTTCGTGGAGCAAATCCATCACTTGGGGAAAAAGCGTCATATGGCTTCCGGACAGTAACGACAGCCCCACGCAGTCCACATCCTCCTGAAGGGCCGCCGTGGCGATCATTTCGGGGGTCTGCCGGATACCCGTGTAAATCACATCAAATCCCGCATCGCGCAACGCGCGAACCACGACTTTAGCGCCGCGATCATGACCGTCTAAGCCCGGTTTGGCAATTAAAATCCTACTCATAAACCATTTCCTCCTCTTGGAGCATTTCAAGGTAGGCTTTGACCACCTGGGGGTCCAACCTTATCGAACTTAAGCTTTGGAGCTCGGTTGTGAGCTGTCCCAGGAGTTGTTCCCGGGGGACCCCGCGTAATTGATAGCGAATATCTTCGGCGGTGTCAACTACCGCGATAATGCGCGCGCCCAAGGGAATGGCTTCTCCCTTGAGATGGTCCGGGGTCCCGGAGCCATCCATGCACTCATGATGATGGCGGATAATAGGAATGGCCCCTTTGAAAAGTTCGACGCCGGAGAGCATTTTTTCCGCCAAGACCGAATGTAATCCATCCAACGAACCTTCCGAAGACTTATATTCCATGCGGGAAATACTTAAAAAATCCATATAACGAGTATTTTTTTCCGCCAAAAATCCAATGTCATAAAGCAAGCTCGCATGCGCCAGATCCGCCAGTTCCTTGGCGGAAAGCCCCAGCCTTCGGCCTAAATACGCGGCTTGGCGCTGACACCGCCAAGGACGGCCCACGAATCGAGGACCGATAGATTCGATGGAAATAGCCAGCACTTCAAGAATGTGGGCAAAAAAATTACGCTGCTCATGAACCAGGCGGGCATTGGAAATGGCAATCGAAGCAAAACTGGCCAAATGGGTCAAAAGCATCTGATCTTCCTGGGTGAACTGCCCATTAATTTTATTGAGCATTTCCACAATCCCCAAGGGTTCTCCTTTGAAAAACATGGGCACGCACAAAAGAGATTTAGTCACGAAGCCGCTGGTTTTATCAAACTGCCCGGCAAACCTGGCGTCCCGCGTGACATCTCCGATAACTAAAGGCTGCAGATTTTGAGCCACCCATCCGGCGACCCCCACTCCGACGGGAATGATGAGCTTTTTAATCGCCATTCCCTTGTCACCCGTCGCTACCTTAAAATAAAGATTCTTTCGGGTATCATCAAACAGCATTATTGAACTCGCTTCGCAATTCAATAATTTTTTACCCACAAGACCAATTTTGCCCAAAACCGTATCCAAGTCGGTTGAACTTGTGAGCTCTTCGGCTATTTCAAAAAGACCTGCGGCATCCATAATTATTTTTTCTTCTCCTCTTCATGTTTTTCTTCGGCGCCGCCGATGACTTCGCGCACCGTGGTCAGGCCCTGCAGGCATTTCATGAGACCGTCTTGAATGATGGTTCTCATGCCGGAGGCTACGGCGGCATCCTTCAAGGGCCCGGCCGCCACCTCCTTAAGCGCCAGCGTGCGAATCCGATCATCCATCACCAGTAACTCATGAATACCGCAGCGCCCTTTAAATCCGGAGCCTTTGCATGTCGCGCAATCCTCTCCTTTGCCGCGATAAAGCTTGGCTCCGGCCGGCAACTCCACCGCATGGGCCTTATAAATCTCCTTTTCCTCGGCTGTTGGCTCCACGGTGATCTTGCAATCAGGGCAGACCCGCCTGGAGAGCCTCTGGGCCAAAATCGCTTTCACCGTGCTCGCCACCATAAAGGCCGGTATCTTCATCTCCGTCAAGCGGGCGATCGAGCTTGGCGCATCGTTGGTATGAATCGTGGAAAAAACCAAATGACCCGTCATGGCCGCTTCCATGGCGATATGGGCTGTTTCTTTATCGCGAATTTCACCGACCATGATCACATCGGGGTCCAACCGTAAAAATGACCGCAAGGCCGCGGAAAAATCGAAAAATTTATCCCCGCTTAATTTTAAGTCCGGATTAACAGGAACTTGAACAATGCCGTCGAGATTATACTCCACGGGATTTTCCGCGGTTAAAATTTTAATGTCGGGCCTGTTAATAAAATTTAACGATCCATAAAGCGTCGTTGATTTGCCCGATCCCGTAGGTCCGCAAACCAAAACCAGGCCAAAATTCTTCTTGCCGCCGACGCCTTTTAAAAGTCCCAAATATTTCTCCAGCGTGTCGGGCAAAAAGCCCATGGTATTGATATCCACCTGCACGCTGCGCCGATCCAGGACTCGCATGACGCAAGACTCGCCATAAGCCGTAGGCACAACTTCCACGCGAAACTCAAGCGGATTGCCCTTGGCGATGACTTGGATGCGCCCCGATTGGGGAATTCGCCGCTCGGTGATATTCATGGATTTGGTCATAATTTTGATTTTAGCGATCAAAGCGTTGCGAAAAAGCCAAGGAATCTTAATGTAACGCGCATCTTTCAGCATCCCGTCAACGCGTAAACGGATACCCACTTTGCTTCTCTTGCCACGAGGGTCCTCAAAAGGCTCGATATGAATATCAGAGGCCTTCTCGCGGATGGCCGCCAAAATAATAATGTTCATAAGCTTCTCGACTTCCGGAGCGGACGTATCGACTTCTGTAATGTCTGATTTTTGTTCGCTGCTTTGAATCTCCAGGCCTTCGGACATCGTGCCCAGGTCCTGGCTGCGCACATCCTCCAAGGCCTTTTCCAAAGCTTCACTGGCGGCTTCCGCCTGGCTGGGGCCTCCTTCTTCCTCAACTTCCTCCTCCTGCTCCTCATCCAGTTCTTCGGCGGCCATTTCAATCGCGGAAGGGCCGGATTTGACGTGCGCTTCGGACGAAGGGCTTGAAGGGCCGTCTTTCGGATCTCCTCCCAATGCCTTGCGGCCGGCGGCCAAAATATCATCGGGGAATGCGAAATAACTTCTGACTTGAAATCCTGTGCGCAATTGAATGTCATCCGCCACAAATAAATCGCGCGGATCGGGCATGGCCACCAAAAGCATCCCCTCCTCTTTCATGAACGGCAGCAACGTATGCCGGCGCTGCAAGGCCTCCGGGACCAGGTGAATCACATCCGGATCAATGGCCAATTGAGATAAATCAACGGCCTTCACATTCCATCCCTTCATGATTATTTCCAGCAGCTTGGCTCGATCCGCCAACTTTTTACGCAAAATAAACATCAAAAATTGCGCCACATTGCCCTTGGCCTTGACCCAAAGCAGGTCTAATTGCTTGGCGTCAATCAAATGGGATTCAACAAGAAGTTCTTTAAGTGTTTTTTTACGAACAAGCGCTTCCATGGGATTTATTAATAGGGAACCAACGGGCAATAAAAATACGCGCTGTTAATGCTGCGATTGCTGCCAACCGGCGACTCGGGCCAAGGCTTGCGCGATTTCTCCAAGGGTTGCTCCGGCGTCAACGGCTCCAATCGCGACGGGCACCACATTTTCTTGGGTCGCCATAACCTGGGCAAGACGCTCAAGGGCCCTCTCGACGCGTTTTTTCTCGCGCTGCCTACGGTGTCGCGCCAACGCCCGCACGCTTTGGTTCTCCGATAAGGGCCGGACCTTAAAAGCCTTGACGCCGCTGGAATCATGATCTCCACCAAAAGTATTTACACCAACGATGGGAATTTTTCCAGACTCAATTGCCATTTGATAATGATAGCTTGACTGGGCGATTGCCTGGCCGGCAAAACCATCCTTAATGGCCTCAAGCATGCCCCCGTGCCGGCTGATTTCTTCAAGACGGTCTTTGACCGAAACCACGATGTCTTGAGTTAAAGCTTCAATGGCATAGGAACCGCCAACCGGGTCCGCCGTGTCGGCAATGCCAGTTTCAAGCGCCAAAATTTGCTGGGTTCTCAAGGCCAAAAGCTGGGCTTGCTCCGTGGGAATAGCCAAAGCTTCATCAAAGGAATTGGTGTGGAGGCTTTGGGCGCCGCCCAAAACAGCGGCCATTGCTTGCAACGACACGCGAACGGCATTATTGAAGGGATCCTGCCGCGCCAAGGTTGATCCGCAGGTCTGGGCATGAAAACGCAAATGAAGCATTTTAGGGTCTTCAATGCCGTAGCGCAAGCGCACTAAATGCGCCCAAATTTTTCGCGCGGCCCGGAACTTGGCGATTTCCTCTAGAAAATGGTTGTGCACGCCAAAGAAAAAACTTAACCGCTGTAACAAAGTCTTAATGGAGCCAACCCTGGCCTTAAATTGATCCAAATAGACCAGCGCATTACCGAAGGTGAAAGCCAACTCATCAACGGCCGTAGCCCCAGCCTCCCGGATATGATACCCGGAAACGGACACAGGATAAAAAAGAGGAGTCTCCTTCACGGAATACTCCATCAAATCGCAGGCCAAACGCAAGCTGGGGGCCGGCGGAAAAGCATAGGTTCCGCGCGCCAAATACTCCTTTAAAATGTCATTTTGCACGGTGCCGCGCAAAATTTTAGGGTCTAATCCGCGGCGCCTGGCCAGGACCACCAAACAAGAATAAAGAACAAGGGCCGTGGCATTGATGGTCATGGAAATCGAAACCTTGCTTAAATCAATGCCCTTAAAAAGCCGCTCGAAATCCCAAATGCCGCCGACGCTCACCCCGACCTTTCCAACCTCCCCCTTGCTGTTGGGATGATCCGGATCAAGCCCCATTTGCGTGGGTAAATCAAAGGCCAGCGACAACCCCGTTTCACCATGACCGATTAAATAATGAAACCGCTTGTTCGTTTCCGCAGCTGTTCCATAGCCGCAATACATGCGCATCGTCCAGAGCTTGGCTTGATATCCTTGAGGGTAAAGCCCGCGCGCAAAAGGAAACTTGCCGGGCTCGCCTTCCTGCCGCAAGGTCACGTCGTTGATATCCTGGTGCGTGTACACTCTCTTGATATCAAAACCGCTTGGCGTCTGAAATTCCATCGCCGGCGGCGTTCGATTGTTGGATGTGCTATCGGAATTCTTAACTTCAGCCGTCAAAGTCAATCTGGTCTCCTATGCCGGTACCCGAAGCCGCAATCGTTCCTCTCGGCAATTCAATCACCCGATCCGCTTTCCAATAGATACGCGACAGTCTCCAGGGCGCCAGCGTTTCGGCCCCCACAACCTCATTATGCCGGTTAATAAACAAGCAATCAATTGGGTACCGCATAAAAAACGTATGCACCTGCGGACACACGGAATATAGGACCATGGCCTCGCCATTGTCCAGCGGACGCTGGCCCAAAAGGCCTTGAATACGCTCCCAAAAACCTCGGGCCAGCCGCAGGCGTCCGGCGATTTCGATGCGGCGCGTGCGGTTTTTTATTACCAAACGAAATCAACGCCCAAAAAGCCCAGGAGGCCGGAAAAACTCCATGAACCCAAATCCTTGTTGGTCACCCGTGTCGTTTGGCGCTCCGCGTCAACCGATCCGGCAACCGAAGTCGCCGCCTGGTAACCCAGCTCCAAACGGATCATGTGATTTCGTGAAGCGGCCCACTCGATACCATACTGAACGCGGCCGGCGAAAACAGTTTGGCTGCGGCTCGCCGAAAGCAGAACCTGATCGCTGGTGCTCACGGATCCCTCAATAGGGCTTTCGCTGCCATAGTCAATATCCGTATCCACGGAAAACGTATAGGTGCGGTCAACCTTGGTATTAATAAGCCCAAGGCCGATGAGCCAATGCGGTTTAAGCGCCAGAGACGATTTAGAATCCATCTGAACAAAAAAGATCAATGGAACCTGGCGCATGGATTCGTCAATTTCCAGACGCGCGTAAGAATACATGGAATCATCGCCGCCGCCGTCGATGCTTAATGTATCCAATCCAATATCGTTGCTGACGATTCGGTTGTTGAGCGAGCCATACCCCAAAGAAACACCCACGGCCATGCCGTGGTCAACGTAATAACGATAAACAATTTCCGGTAAAAATCCGGACGGCGACCATTCGGTCCTGCTAAAACTATAGATGAACGTATCGGACACGCCTGCCGTCTGTGTCGTGACGACGGTATGCAATATATCAACCACATTGTTAGAATGCCAATTGGGATTGCCGCCGCCCAGCAAGCTGGGCTGCGAAAAAAAACCAAGCTCAATGCCGAAGGAACTGGCTTCATCTAAATTCCATTCAGAATGCTGCGGGCCCCTGCTGCGCGAGGAGCGACGCTCATACTCTTCATAACGGCGCGGATCATACCCGTATTCTCGGATCGATGGAACCTCATCCGGAACAGACGGCAAGCTCGAAGATGCGGCCCGAAGTTCAACATTCATTGCGCCCAACAATATCCCCAAAACCAAGACACGGGGCCCCTGTTGACGCAGAATCGTCTGCCTGAATCTTTTCACGTTATTGATCAATCTGGGCTTTTTGAAGCCGCCCGGAATAATCCACATATACCGCTTTCCATTCGGTAAAAATATCAAGAACCGCTTGGCCTGCTTCGCGATGGCCGTTGCCCGTGTGCTTGACACCGCCAAAAGGCAAATGCACTTCCGCGCCGATCGTGGGCGCGTTGATATAGGTAATTCCTGTTTGCATGTCCCGCACCGCCTGCATGACGCGATTGACATCCCTTGTGTAGACCGAACCCGAAAGGCCATAGCGAGTGCCATTCATCACCTGGAGCCCCTGTTCAAAAGTCTTAACCTTAATGACCATCAACACAGGCCCAAAAATTTCTTCTTGAGCCAAGCGCATGTCCGGGGCGCCTTCAAAAATAGTCGGCTCAAAATAAAATCCTTGCCCCAAGACGCCTTCCGTAGCCCGGCGGCCTCCCAAAAGCAGCCTTGCTTTGTCCTCGCGTAATCCGATGTCCACATAGCGCTTCACCGTTTCGAGCTGGTCCTCGCTCACCAAAGGCCCCACTTGGGAATCTGCATCAAGGCCATTGCCCAATTTTAATTTTGAGGCCGCTTGGACCAATTTCTCGATCAACGCTCCATAAATCCCCTCCTGAATAATGAGGCGGCTGGTGGCTGTGCAGCGCTGCCCCGTCGTGCCAAAAGCGCCCCATAGAGCGCCCTCAATCGCCAAGTCTACGTCCGCATCATCAAGCACCAGTTGAGCGTTTTTGCCGCCCATCTCCAAAGAAACTTTTTTAAACAATTGACCGCAAGCCGCTGCGATCGAGGACCCCACCTCGGAGGATCCCGTAAAAGAAATCAGCCGGACCACCGGTGACTCAATCAACGCTTGTCCCAAGACGGAGCCGCTGCCATGAACCAAATTAACGACGCCCGCCGGAATACCCGCCTCTTCCAAAATTTCCACCAAAAGCGTGGCGGTCGCCGGGGTGCAGGATGCCGGCTTAAAAACAACCGTGTTACCGCACAAAAGCGCCGGAAATATTTTCCATGAAGGAATCGCCATGGGAAAATTCCATGGCGTGATCAAGCCGCAAACGCCGATGGAACTCCTCACGGTCATGGCAAATTTATCGGCCAACTCGGAAGTTGTCGTGACGCCAAATAGACGCCGGCCTTCGCCCGCGAAATAAAGCGCCGTGTCAATAGCTTCCTGCACATCGCCCCGGGTTTCTTTTAACACCTTGCCCATCTCTTGAGTCATCACTTGGGCCAAGGCTTCTTTGCGTTCGAGCAAAACCTGGTAGGCCCGCAAAATCCGTTCAGCCCTCTTTGGCGCCGGCACCAATCTCCACGAGGCGTACGCCTCCGAGGCTGCAACGACGGCCTCATTCAAATCCTCCGCCGCTGATGATGGCCACCGGCCCAAAAGCTCTCCGGTTGCCGGATTAATATTGTCAAATGTCTTGCCGGAACGCGACGCCTTCCATTGGCCATTGATATAGTTATAAGCGCCGGGCAGCCGGACCGCCCTGGAAACGCCATCCATGATATCGGCTATTTTTTTATTAGTCCTATGCAATGTCGTGCTTGCCATGAATCCTCCTTAAACCATCAAGTAACTTCTTTGCTTGTGATTCCAATTTTGGGTTCTTTCCCAAAACGCGCCGCGATTGTAGTGGATAAGCCCCCGCGCGCATTAAACTCCCCCTTGACTTCGCAAAAAACAGGTCTCACCGCCGAAACTAAATCTCTCAAAATTCTATTGATGACATTTTCCTGAAAAATGCCCACCTGACGGTACGCATTAATGTAAATCTTCAACGCCTTGAGTTCCGCCACCCAAGCGCCCGGCACATACCTCAAGCGGATGCGGCCAAAATCCGGCAGCCCTGTCCTGGGGCAAATGGATGTGAACTCCGGGATATCAATCGTGATCTCATAGTTTGGGTATTGATTGGAAAAAACTTCAATCCGCGGCAGCCCGGTCTTGCGGCCGCTTTGAGCATGCTCGTGTGTGTAAAGGGCGCTTTTCATTGCGTGTAACCATTCATAAATCGTCTATGTCCCCAAGTGGAATTGAACCACTATCTTTGCCTTCGCAGGGCAACACTCTATCCGTTGAGCTATGGGGACTCAAGAACAAACGAACGCTACAGTTTAGCCTTTCTTGGAATTCTCGAAAAGCAAGGTGTAAAATAAAACATGGAGAAAAAAACAAGCTCAATGAAGGGCATTTATTCTACCCCATCGCTTAATGAAACCATGCTGCCTCAAGGGATCTGCCTTGGCTGCGGCATCAACAATCCACATGGTTTTCGAGCAAAATTTTGGCGCGGCCCGGATAACACCGATGAAATCATTGGCCGCGTCACTATTCCTGAACATGGCTGTGGCTGGCCGGGCATTGTGCATGGAGGATCATTATTCACGGTACTTGATTGCTTGGCTGCCTGGACCGTCTTCGCCGCGAGGCCCGGAGCGCCGACGGTAAATGTGACCCAATCAGCCACAAGCCGGTATTTTAAGCCGGCGCGGCCCGGCCAAATCCTCTCGTTAGCGGGAACGCTGCGCGATGCGGGCCATGATCGCTCAAGTCCTGTCATTACCTTTGGCCAAATCCATAATGACCAGGGCCAACTCCTCGCTGAACTCGAGGCTTCTTTAATGACTTTGAAGCCCGCCGTGTTCAAACGCCTGACAGGACTCGCCCAGCTTCCGCCTGACTATCAACGCCATTTCCCGGACTTGTAAGTGAAAAAAATTTGTTGTTCACTCCGATCTCCCGACCCCTAACTCCTAATTTTGGAGAGATGCGTGAGCGGTTGAAACGGCACGCCTGGAAAGCGTGTATAGCCGAAAGGCTATCGAGGGTTCGAATCCCTCTCTCTCCGCACTTTTTTAGAGAAAAAGTACGGTTCGGACGGCCCCTGCTCGGAGGGCAGGGACCCTTGAAGCGCCTGAGGCGCGTTGAGCCGGAGGCGCTGGGACGAATATAAAATATGTCCCATTCTCTCCGCAGAAGTTGACAGATTTCAAAACTCTACCGCAAGAAAGCCGCGTTCATGTTGGGCAACGGGCGGAGCAATAGCTCAACCGTCTTTCTAGGCCATTCATGGTTGAGATTATCCTCCGTTGTGGGTATCCCAGCGCCTCGGCGCACACAACAATCCCTGTTTTTGGGGCTCAATAGGTTCATTTGCATTATGGCCTGTCGTTTTGCTGTCTACGCTTCACGACCAGCGTCGCCGAGGACCTTGCAAGACGCGCTACGACCCTGCGGGCTAGGCTTTGGGTTGATGGAACTTGCATCCATTGGATTTCTACGGCTTTCCTGGCGCAGGGGGGTTAGGGGTTAAAAAATTAGTTTCCCTGACATGCGGAGTCAAAGGGGATCGGCTCAAAATCAACGCCCATCTCTAAATTCATCGTCCCGTCACTGGCAAATTCGCCGCCCGCGTCTTTGAACATGGAATAATAAATGGCTTTCATGACTTCTTTATAGAATCCAATATCGCTGACAGTAAGGGCCTCATCGCTGAAGGATTGGTTATTCGCCGCAATCAAATACCGCAAGGCGTATTCGCCCTTCAATGTCAACGTCTTGATCCCATAGTCCCCGGGCCGGCACGATTTCAGGGGAACGCTCGCATTGGTGTAGCGAAATAACACCTCGGCCGTGGAACCGCCGCGAACGCGCCAACTGTTCGGACGGCGATCCACCCATTCCTGCGCATTGCGTTTAATGAACCCTCTTAAGCTCATCTCCCATCCCTGTTCACCGGACTGCGCCAAAGCCCAGGTGATCACAATTCCTGTCATCACCGCTGAAAATCCTAAAATCAACGTCCTGTGCCTCATGGTATCCTCCAAAATAAATCCTGAAATTAGTCTAACAGTGAAAACCGCGATTGCAAGGCATTAATTTCTAAACCTAAAGAGGCTCAAGAGAAGGAAGCTGCCCAGAAAAATCAAGAAAGAACAAAGAAGGCTCTTATTCTTTTTGAACAAAACTCAAGTCATCCCTCCCTGGGCCACGAAAAATGGCCGGGCAAGAAAAAATTGACGAAATCCGCGTCTCCGATTCCCACCGGATCACGTATCAAAAAATCTACGATGAGGCGACCCTAAATATCAAGCCGGGGGATTGGCGGCGCCTAATTCCCGGCGCAGGAGGTTCTCAAGTTTCTGGGGATGGGCTTGGCCTTTGGTTTTGCGCATGACGGCGCCGATTAAGGACTGGATGGCTTTGTCTTTGCCGGCTTTGTATTCAGCTACGGGTTTGGGGTTTTCGGCAATGGCTTGGCGCACGAAACCGAGCAAATCGCCGTCCGACGAGATCAGCGTCACACCGCTTTGTTTGTAGGCCTCCTCCGCGGTAATATCCGAATGATCAAAAATTTTCAAAAATAAGTCTTTGGAAAGACGGCTGGAAAGATCTTTGGCGGCGACCAGCTTAATAAATCCGGCCAGGCGTTCAGCGGTCACGGGGCTTTGAGCCACGCTTTTTTGGCGCTCCCTTAAGGTTCCCAACAAATCGTTCAATATCCAATTGGCCACGCTTTTGGGATTGATCGTGCCGCCATCGGCCGTCACAAGCTCACAGGTTGCGTCAAAAAGATCGGGGACGCCCTCGTCTTCATGAAACGCCAAGGCCTTCGCCTCCTTGGCGGGAATCCCCAACTTCTCATAACGCCTCACCTTGGCCAAAGGCAATTCGGGCAGCGCTGCGCGCCATTGGTTAATCCAAACCTCATCCAGCACCAAAGGCGGCAGATCCGGTTCCGGAAAATACCGATAATCACTCGCCTCTTCCTTGCTGCGGAGTTTCTGCGTTTGATTGTTCGCTGCGTCCCAGAGGCGGGTTTCAAGCGCGATCCTTTCCCCTGCTTCAAGAGCCCGGCGTTGCCGCGCGATTTCGTAATCTAAGGCATCACGCACGGCCTTAAAAGAATTCAGATTTTTGATCTCCACGCGCTGGCCAAAGGAGCCATCGGTGTTGGTGACTGAAACGTTCACGTCCACCCGAAGCTCGCCTTTTTCCATGTCGCAGTTAGAGACCCCCAAGGCGCGCAGCGTCGTGCGCAAGGCCACCAAAAAATCGCTCGCTTGCGCCGGTGTTTCAAAATCAGGCTCGGTCACAGTTTCCGCCAGGGGAACCCCCGCTCTGTTGTAATCGGCCAGGCTATAATCGAGATCGCGATTTCCGATCGCATGCAGGAGTTTGCCCGCATCTTCTTCCAAATGAATGCGCCGGATGTGGATAGTTTTGACGGCGCCATCGCTTGCGACGTCCAAACGGCCATTTTCACAGATGGGCTTGTCGTATTGGGAAATCTGATAATTTTTAGGCAGATCCGGATAAAAATAATTTTTGCGCGCAAAAATCGAAGTCGAGCGAATCGCGCAATCCATGGCCAAGCCCATCTGCACGATGCGCTCAACAGCGCCTTTATTTGTGACCGGTAAAACCCCAGGGTCCCCCACACAAATTGGGCATATATTGCTGTTGGGCGGCCTGCCGAAGGAATCTGTCCGGCAAGCGCAAAAAAGCTTGCTCTCGGTATTGAGCTGAACATGGATTTCAAGGCCTATCACAGGGCGCATGGTTTTCCCGAAAAGTATATACTTTCTCCGAGGGAAAATTTTCGATCATGGAGGATACGATGGACTGGGGAATCAAAAATCGGATTTCACGAATTATCAAACCTAAAACAGGAAAAACAGTGATGCTGGCCGTGGATCACGGCTATTTTTTAGGGCCCACCACGGGTTTGGAAGACGCCCGGGCCACGGTCGCGCCCCTGGCGCCCTATGCCGATGCCATCATGCTCACGCGTGGAATTTTGCGCAACTGCGCAGACCCCTCTTGGAACGCTCCGATCGTGTTGCGCGTTTCGGGCGGCGCCAGCATCTTGACCGAACTTTCCAACGAAACGATCACCGTGACCATGGAGGAGGCCCTGCGGCTTAACGCCAGCGCCGTGACTAACTCCATTTTTATCGGCGCGCCCCATGAAAAAGAATCTCTTGTCGGGCTTTCTCATCTGGTTAATGAAGGCGCGCGCTACGGCATGCCGGTTCTAGCGGTCACGGCCGTAGGCAAAGACATGAAACGCGACGCCCGGTATCTGGGGCTTGCCTGCCGCATCGCCGCTGAAATGGGCGCTCATTTCGTCAAAACCTACTACTGCGAGGACTTTGAGGAAATCGCCAAAAGCTGCCCCGTGCCGTTAATTGTGGCTGGAGGCAAAAAAACTCCGGAGCTAGAAGCGTTGGCATTGACCTATCAGGCGATCCAAAAAGGGGCCGTGGGCGTGGATATGGGGCGCAATATTTTCCAATCCGAGCATCCCGCGGCCATGATCCGGGCTGTCGCGTCCGTCGTGCATGAAAAAAAATCCGTAAATGAGGCTTA
Source organism: Elusimicrobiota bacterium (assembly GCA_016207685.1). Lineage (GTDB taxonomy): Bacteria > Elusimicrobiota > Elusimicrobia > JACQPE01 > JACQPE01 > JACQPE01. The sequence goes on from JACQPE010000004.1 coordinate 65,935, forward strand.
CGCGCTTTATAAGCATCTTGCCGGAAACGGCCAGCCCAAGACGGCCAAACGCCAAGACCCTGCCAAACGCGCGGAAAAATCAGCTTCCTCACCCTGGGACTAGAAAAGAAAATAACGAATCTTGAAATGGCGAATTTCGAATGACAAATAAAAGGGACTCCTCAATTCGACATTCTACATTCTACCTTCGACATTCCCTCCGCCCGTGAAGGCCGCGGTTTATTACAAAAACAGCGACATCCGCGTTGAAGAGCGGCCTGTGC
>JACQPE010000178.1 GCA_016207685.1 Elusimicrobiota bacterium
CCCAGGGGGCAGCCCTCCAAAAACAATAGCGGAAGGGGGACCCGTCCGCGGGACGGGGGAAACCCTCGGGACTGGTTTCGAGTTTTTGGGGGCTGCCCCCTGGGAGCCAAGTCCCAACCGGCGGGGTAGACTGAAAGTTATCTTAGCGGCGATGAGCTGTAGACTTATTTTCATTGGCTATTATTCTAGCTGATTACAAACTGATAGGATTTTATCGTGAAACGAAACGCTCATCTGATCCTTGCCCTAACAGCCGCGACGGCGGCGCTGACGGCGGCCGCTTGGTTTTTATGGGTGAAAAAATTTCAATCCCCAATACAAATACCGGACATCCGGCAAAACCAACCTCCAACAATAGCCATTGAAACTCCGCCATCCCCTGCCATGGCGACCCCTCCAAAATTAAGCGCGCCTCGACAAGAAAAATCCCCTGACCCAAAAATAAATCCAATGATTCTGCCCCAAAAAACCGCACCTGAAACCATCCCGCTGGATGGCCCCGCGCTTTTAGCTCCCGAGGAAAACGACACCTGCGGCCCCAAGAAAAAAGAATCTTGCGGCGGCGAACTGGAAAAAATTCCTTCTAATTCGCCCTTTTAGGCCGCATCTCTCCGGGCAGGTAGCGGTATTTGAAAACTTGATAATCTGCTACAAATCCCTCCTGGGGCTCATAAATCAAATGAATCATTCCGGGGTTGCTAAAATTTCCATGGCCGCCTTGAGGGCGCGGCGGACACGAGCCGGATTCAGAATGAAATCCATTGCCGCCCCTGCCTCCGAGATCACCCTCCGCATGAAACTCCACGTAATCCAACAATTCAGGGGCGCTATAACGCACGATAATATCTCCTGCCCATCCCGCGTCGCCGCCCCTGCCTGCCGGCCTAACGGCGCAAGGGGCTTGATCCGAATTCCACGCGAGCGCATCCCCGCCATCGCCGCCTCGGCCGGCATCGGCCCAAATTTTAACCGATTCCGCAGGCGGGAAGGAAAACCCATAAAGACCGCCGCCGAATAACTCCGATTCATCCACCTTGCAAAGACCGGGAACGGCATCGCGGACTTTTCTGGCCGCAATGTCCAACTGCATCCTGCCGTCTTTCAAATAGAGATAAATATAGAGATTGTATCCATTGCCTCCCGGAATTCCATCCCATCCCGGAGGACTTGGGTTGGCATCATCACCGGAATAATAAATGTTATGGCCCTCAAGCCCGCTGGGCGCAGTTCCCCGGCGAAACATAAAACAGTGATACAGGGCATCCCAAGGAACGTCAAAATTAAATTTTCCCGATATCGAAAAACGATCGGGGCTTTCTTGGGACCAAGCAGGTTGAACTCCGCACAAAGTCAAAAGAGTCGCCAATCCCATGATGCTCACCGTCCAAGCCGCCTCGCAATGATTAAAAAGCGCTCGCTCTAAATTCAATGCCATTTAGTTAAAGAAACGGTTGCGTCATTCCTGCGGAGGCCGGAATCCAGTCTCCGTCGGCATCTGGACACCGGCTTTCGCCGGTGTGGCGAAAAATATGGCTTGACCAAAGGCATTGGCTCTAAATTATTACTCTTTAACGCGGCGCGCGCCGGCAGGCTTCAATGAGATAATTCTGGGACAAATCAGGAACTTTAAGTCCGCCCGTGACGGTCACCTGATTCAAGGATTCCCCGGCCAAACGCGCTTCCATGAGCGCCTGATTGGCCTTCGCATAAGCCGTGTCAAAAAGATAATCTCCGGTCGAGTCCAACAGGCTCGAAATTTTTGACTTCTCAACATACTGGCCGCCTTCCGGAAATCGCTCCAAAAGCCAGGCTGCCATATAATCTCTTTTTTCCTCATAACTCATACCCTGATATTTTTCCCATTCGTCGGGATCATAGTAGAACGAGTAATAAGCCATGTTATCAAGCATGTAGCTTTTAAATATTTCGCGGTCTCCCAGGGTCAGAGGGGCCATCTGGCCCAATTGATGGCCGTAGGTTGCGGACATGGCCAAGGTGTCGCCTTCGGTCAAGTTGCCGGCAATCGCGGCCCGGGCCAAATTGTAGGCCAATACATGCAAATCCTCGGGAACCTCCTCAATGTCGCCGTATTCGCCCATATCAATATAATTCATGCGGTCCAGCCAATTTAACGTCTTCAAAAAATTCTGGATGTCTTCATAATCTTCGGGCTCGGGCAAATTGACGGTTTTATCCGTAATACCGGTATAGCCGGAGGCGACTTGGGCCCCGGCGGTCGCCTTGGATTTTGTCCCGGCGCCCCAAGTAAAATTAAGCATGCCCATCGCGCTGACGGCGTCGCGTTGAGCGCCGCCGAATTCGAAATGATCAAATCCGCCATGAATTCCGGCTTGCCATTGGCCGCCAAATATATTTTTCATCGGAGATGCCGTTAACCCCAAGGCCGCGCCGTGGCGCAAAAAATCGATCGCTTCGCCGCTTTCATGGCGATACTCTCCGGAAAGCCCTGTCACAAGCCCCAGCGCCTTGAGGCCCACCGAAGCTCCGTATTTTTGTTCCCATGTATTTTGCGTTTTCATGATTCGGCCCTGCGCGCCGTAAGAAAAATCTCCCGTCTCGCCCCACAGCGCCAAGCCGCCGTGCGGGATGGGCGTTTGGGCATAAGAAATTAGGTCTCCTATATTAATATAGTTGTCAAAAACCAAAATCTGATTTCCGATAATCCCCTCATCCATGCCCAGCGCCTGCTCTGAAAATCCCCCGGAAAGAGCCGCGCCCAAACGCCCGGAGGCCGCCTGATAGCACAGGGCTGTTGATAGGTCAAACTGAAAATCAGGGAATGGAATAAACAGATCATCACCGTCAGCGACGCTGCCCCAAACATTGCCGGTCATGGCCAGCGATGAGGCCAGGGAGATGGGCCCCCACAAACCCAAGGCCCGGGACACTCCGGCGGAAAGGCTTAAGGAAAGTAAGCTTTGGGCATCCACGGTATCCTCGACCGGCGTCAGTTCGATGCCCTCCAAAAATTCTTGGGACGTTTCGGAAAGTTCTTCATTTGAATTGGAAAAAATCTGGCTTCTCGGCGCCACATAGGCAAAACCGGCGGCTCCGCTCCAATACGTGGGCGCTTCCGGCCGGGCCTCGCCACGGGTCTCAACGGAAGCGAAAAAACTAGGCGCCAAAGGATAGTCGCGGGCCTCGGTCCCCAGGAGTCCGGACCTGGCCGTCAGTCCCCAGGGATCATAACTTAAAGACAGGAAAGAGGCGTCCATAGGCGGCGGCGCGTATTTGGCCCGTTCAACGCCGTCAAAGGTTTGACGCGCCTCCTCTTGGGCAGCCGCAGGAGGCGGCTCTTCACACAATCCGACCCAAGGCCGGCCCCCAAAAAAACCGCAAACGACCGCGACTACCAACGCCCGCGTCCGGCGTGGCATCTTCATGTTACTAGGTTAAGTTTTTATGTCAAAATGAACATGGGCCTTTAGTCCTTACCGAAACTAGGACGATAGTTTCAAAAATTGATAACGAACCTAACCCTTGATCAAGCCATACGGTATATTTCACGGAAAGCCCGCCATTGGAAGAATCCCGTAGTTGGGAGGTATGCGGGAAAGCCTTTTCTCGTGCTCATCAGCTGCCTTCTTTCCTTGCGCACCAAAGACCAAACAACGGCCGCGGCCTCAAATCGGCTTTTTTCGCGTTCCCGAACTCCGGCAGCCCTCCTCAAAATCCCGCGCCAAGACATCGAACGGCTGATTTATCCCGTTGGTTTTTACAGGACCAAGGCGCGACAAATCCATGGCATTTGCCGGATGCTGCTTGATTCATTTCATGGAAAAGTTCCCGATGATTTGGAAAAACTCCTGACCCTTCCGGGCGTAGGGCGCAAAACAGCCAACTTGGCGCTGACGGAGGGTTTCGGCAAGCCGGGCATTTGCGTGGACACCCATGTCCACCGCATTTGCAACCGTTGGGGCTATGTCCGGACAAAAACGCCGGAAGAAACGGAAATGGCGTTGCGCCGGAAACTGCCGAGACGCTATTGGATCAAAATCAATGAATTGCTGGTCGTTTTCGGCCAAAACCTATGCCATCCAGTGTCACCGCGCTGCAGTCAATGCCCCGTGAGACTTTATTGCGCCCGCCGCGGCGTTCAGATTTCCCGTTAGCGCAGTGTCTTTGGGCCTAAAACGCCCTAGGCATCCCGGACCCTAAAAAAGACCCCAAAAGACCCATGTTTTAGAAATCCGGCGCTATTAGAATGCTTTGGGATGAAAAAATTTTTTCTGATACTCTTACTATGGCCCTACGCCCTCTGGGGGCTTCCGGGGGGCGCGGCCCGGGATCTCGCCCATCAATTTGACGGCTATGCAATGGTTGGAACACCCTGGGGGGGTCTTATATGGAGCGTAGTCGGTGGTTGCAGGCCACGAACAAGCGCCGATCTGCCTGGTGACGCCTCCGCGCCCTCAACAGCCACGGCTGACATCGCTCGAATAATGGAAGTGATTCGCGAGAACTACCCGGACAATGTCACGGAGCAAAAGCTTCGCGATGCCGCCTTGAAAAGCATGCTTCAATTATCCGATCCTCATGCCACGCTTCTGAATCCCGAAGAATACGCGCAATTGATAGCGAAATCTCATGCTCTGCTTGCGGTCCCGGGCATCGGCTTAGAGTTGGATACAACGAAAAGCGGACCCTACCCCACCGTGCTTTACACAATCCCCAATTCCCCGGCGCATGAAGCGGGAATCCGCTCCGGAGACCTCCTTATAGCCGTTAACGGCCGGGATAGCGGCAGTTTTGAACTCGACCAAATCATGGAGGCTCTTAGCGGCGAAGAAGGGAGCGTGGTTACGGTTGCCGTTTTATCAAATGATTCAAACGGCCGCAGCCCCAAAGAACTGACGCTCTTGAGAAGGCCCATTGCCGTGCCCAATATCCATTCCGAACGCGTGGCGCCAGGCATAGGTTATATAGATTTCTCGCGGTTTACGGAAAAATCAGGCCTGGAGATGCGCATGGCGATCGCTCAATTGATGTCGCCGGGCGATCAACTCATCCTAGATTTGCGCGGCAATCCCAGCGGATTGCTTGAAGAAGCCGTTTATGTGGCGTCGCTTTTCTTGGATACCGATCAACCGATCGTCACCATTCATTATCGAGAGTCGGATGAACTCCGAACGTCATTCCCAAAAAATGGACCTTACAGCCGGATGCCCCTCGTCATCCTTGTCAATGGCAACACCGCATCGGCCAGCGAGGTATTGGCCGGCGCTCTTCAAGATCATGGCCGCGCCATTGTGATCGGCTCAAAAACCTATGGAAAAGGTTCGGTTCAACAAATCATCAAAGACTACCCCGAGCCGGGCTATGCTGTCAAAAAAACGATCGCCACCTATGAACTTCCTTCAGGCCGCAGCATTAATGGCGAAGGCCTGGAAACCGGCGGCCTCATGCCAAACGTAACCGTGAACGTGACCCCTGAAATGGAAAATCAAATTGCGCGGGAACGACGATTAAGGATGCTGGGGATGGAACCCGCTAATGCCGCACCCGATAAAGCTCTCATCACCGCAATCCGTCGCCTTAAGTCTCATGCGCCATAATACGGCCCAGCCGCGCCTTGCCCGCGCCCCATTGCCTCTGGCGCTGGCTGTCTCAACATTTTTTCCATCAGCCGCTCTTGGGCTTGATTTAGCTCAAACACAGCGGCTCTTTGATGCCAAAAAATCGGCAGCGGGCGTTTCTTCGCTGCCGGCGGCACTGCCGCTTCATTTCTCCGGTTGGAAGATAGGGCGCTCATTTCAAAAATTGATTTCCATTGAACAACCAATTTCTTCAACCGTGACCGCGACCATGGATCAAATGATGGAAGAAATCCGTCAAGAGCACCCGGAATTGACCGAGCAAAAACTGCGCGATGCCGCTATTAACGGCATGCTCCAGGAGCTTGACCCGCATTCGTTTTTTATGGATCCCAGGGCTTCCCAGCGCTGGGAAGAAAATATCAACGGCGCCGGCCTCGAGGGGATTGGGGTCGCCGTGGAAAAACCCGACGGTGAATATCCTCTGGTTCGCTACGCCATTCCCGGTTCACCCGGCTTCGAGGCGGGGATCCGCCAAGGGGACCGCGTCATCGCCGTGTCAGGGGAGGATGTCAAAAATCTATCGCTGACGGCCACCGTTGATAGAATCCGCGGTCCGGCCGGAACGCCGGTTCAAATCAGCGTGTTGTTCAAAAATTCCCCTGACGGCGGCCCAAAAAATATCAATCTCTCCCGCAGGCATGTTGACGTGCCTGTTATTTACTCAAAAATTATCGCTCCCGGCGTCGGCTATATTAATTTTCGTCACTTTGAAAAAAGTTTAGGCGCCGCTTTTGAACAACGCTTGGACGCCATGGCCCGCTATGGCATGGAGCGGCTGATTATTGATTTAAGAGACAATCCTGGCGGCCTTTTGTCTGAAGTGACGGACATTGCGTCTCTTTTTCTTGAAAAAGGAAAACTTATTACCACCTTTCGTCACAAAAATTCCTCGGAGGATCACCTATCTAGCGGCGGCCGCTACGTTTCTTTGCCCTTTGTTATTTTAGTGAACCATGGATCGGCATCAGCCAGCGAGCTTTTTTCAGGAGCCATGCAAGATCATGGCCGGGCAAAACTAATCGGGTCCCAAACATTTGGCAAAGGCATATCGCAGCAGGATTTCACCGATGAACCCGAAGCAGGCTATTCGGTCCATTTAACTACGGCCCGATATTATCTGCCATCGGGCCGCAGCATTGACTCGCGGTTGCACAAACAAGGCGGATTAACGCCCGACATCGAGGTCAATGTGGATGAGGCAACAGAGGCCAAAATTGCCGAGGATCGCCTCTTGCGGATAATGAAACAGCCGCCCGAGGAGGCGGCCACGGATGCGGATTTAGAGACCGCCTTGCGCTACTTTCAGCCGTCAAATTAAGCGGCCATCCGCGCCAACGCTTCAAGGCGCAAGACGGAGAAACCCGCGCTTGCCGAAGGTCAACACGATGGGCGAGGAAATCTGGATGATCCTGTCTTCTTTAATGACCGCTCCGTCAATACGGACGCTGCCTTCGAGAATTTTGCGCTGGGCTTCCTTGCGGCTTTTTAAGAGACCGCTTTGCTGCAAGACTTGAGACAGGCTTAATTTGGTTCCATAGGGTAATTTAAATTCAGGCATCTCATCCGGCAGTTCCCCCTTGGAGTGCACCCTGTCGAATTGAGCCGTGGCCAAAACAGCCGCGTCGACGCCGTAAAACCAAGATACAATGGCCTCCGCAAGCAATTTCTTAGCTTGCATCGGGTGCATTTTTTTCATGGCCGCCAAATCCAAGCCGGTCAAAACCTCGGCCCAGGAAAACATCACCTGGTCGCTTACCGACATGGTTTTGCCGAACATCTCACCGGCGTCATCTTGAATGGCCACGGCATTGCCGTAAGACTTCGACATTTTTCGCGCGCCGTCCGTGCCCAAAATAATGGGCAAGGTCAGCGTCACCTGGGGCTCCTGGGAATAGTCGCGCTGCATCTGCCTGCCGAATAGCAGATTAAACGTCTGGTCCGTGGCTCCGAGCTCCACATCCGCCTTGATCGCCACGGAATCATAGCCTTGAAAAATAGGATAGAGAATTTCAAGCATCGTGATCGGCTTGTTCTCCTTGATTCTAAGCTTAAAATCTTCCCGTTCGGTCAACTGGGCGTGGGTCACTTTTTGCAAGCAACCCAAAAGCTCCCCTTTGTTGACAAAAGGCTCCAACCACTCGGAGTTAAACCGCAGTTCGGTGCGTTTCGGATCTAAAATCTTGAAAGCCTGTTCTTGATAAGTTGCGGCATTGGCTTTAATTTCTTCGAAACGCAACACGGGACGCAATTCAGACCGGCCCGATGGGTCCCCTACGCGGGCCGTAAAATCCCCGATAATCAAAACCCCGGTATGACCCAAATCCTGAAACTGCCTCATTTTGCGAAGGGGCACGGTATGACCCAAATGCAAATCGCGTGCCGTCGGGTCCACGCCCAGCTTCACGCGCAAGGGTTTGCCCCTGGCCAGCTTGGCCGAGAGTTCGGCATCGCTCGTCAAAGCGACAACGCCACGCCTGATGATTTCAGGAATTGCGCTCATTTGACCCTTAAACGGCTTCGGCGTTTTTGTCTTTTCATGGCCAACTCAATAAGGCGATCCAACAATTTAGGCAACGGCAGCCCCGTCGCCTCCATCATTTTGGGATACATGCTAATTGAGGTAAATCCCGGCATGGTATTAATCTCATTAAAATAACAAGAGCCGCTTTTGGGGTCCATCAAAAAATCCACACGGCCCAACCCTTCGGCTCCCAAGGCCAAAAAACTCTCCCGCGCCATTTTTTGCACGACATTCATTTGATCCGCATTAAGCCCTGCAGGAATTTGAAATTCGGCCCCATCCGGGTCCAAATATTTGGCTTGATAGGAATAAAATTCATGCTTCGGCCGGATTTCACCGGGCGTCGCCACCCAAAGGTCTTCGCTATCTCCCAACACGGCGCACTCGATTTCTCTGGCGCCAATCACGGCTTTCTCGATCAAAATTTTATCATCGTAACGAAACGCCAATTCACAAGCGCCTTGGAGCCCCTTGGCGGCCCCAACCTTGCTGATCCCCACCGAAGACCCCAATCGCGCCGGCTTGACAAACACCGGCCATCCAAAATCCCCGCCAACTTCCTCTCCCAGATTTCTATAAAAGTCTTGAGGTTGGGCCGTTCGCGGAGATCCCGGCACCCGATGCGCCAGAGTCGCTGCTCCGAGTTTTGAATTTTGAATTTCCGGCTTGGAACTTGGAACTTGGAACTTGGAACTTCCCCGGGGTTCCCACCACAGCACCATCCGCCACGGCGTCACCGGAATGCCCGCCTCCCGCGCCAATCGCCGCGCCGCATCTTTATCCATTCCCACGGCGCTCGCCAAAACGCCGCAGCCGACATAAGGGATGCCGGAGAGTTCGAGAAGCCCCTGAATCGTCCCATCCTCACCGTTGGGTCCGTGAAGCGCGGGGAAAACGACATCCAATTTTGAGTTGCGAGTTGCGAGTTGCGAGTTGCGAGTTTGGGAAACCAAAAGGCCGGAACCTGGTCGCGAAAGAAAAAAGACCTCCGGAACATTCCGATAAACAGGCAAGGCGTTTTTAGCGGACTCCGGCAACTGGCCGCGCTCTTGGAGAAACCAACAACCATCACGGCTGATGGCAATCGGAATAACCTCGTACTTCCGGGGATCTAGATGGCGCCAAATGTTAAGCGCTGAAATCCGGGAAATCCCATGCTCCGCGGAACGGCCGCCAAAAACAAGGCCGATGCGAAGTCTTTTGCGGGGCATTAAAGGGAAATTTTTCCGCCGCCCAGCACGCGTTCGCCATCGTAAAAAACAGCGAATTGCCCCGGCGTAGGGGCGCGCTGCGGTTCGTCAAAACTGACCAAGCAGGAATCTTGACGCCCCAAAACGACCAACCGCGCCGACGCGGGCGGGCTTTTGCTGCGGATTTTAACATGCGCGGCGAATTCCCGCCGATGCGCCAAATGGGAATTGACCCAGGAGACCTCGCGCACCAAAACTTGGCGTTTCAGGAGTTGATCATTGGAGCCCACGTAAACTGTCGCCGTCGCCGGTTCAACGCCGGTGACATACATGGGATGTCCCACGGCTATGCCCAGGCCCGATCGCTGGCCGGTCGTGAAATGCGTGTAACCTTCATGGCGGCCCAAAATGCGTCCCGTGGAAGCCTCGACAATTGGGCCCTCTTTATTCTCTTGCCGGAACAAATTCCGATAATCCCCGGCAGCCGTAGCTCCCACAAAACATATCTCCTGACTCTCGGGCTTAGCGGCCGTTGGGATAGAGGCCTCTTCGGCCAAGCGCCGCACTTCGGATTTCTCCAGTTCCCCCAAAGGAAACAAAATATTCGCCAACTGATTTTCATTTAACATGTAAAGAAAATAACTTTGGTCTTTCTGCCGGTCAGCCGCCCGAAACAACCCCACCCGATCTAGAGTTGCGGGTTGCGGGTTGCGGGTTGCGGGTTCAAAAAAATTTTCTTGCGAAAAACTTGGAACTTGGAACTTGGAACTTGGAACTTTCTCTCGCCTTATCCTCGCGTAATGCCCCGTGGCCACTGCGTCAAAACCCCAAGCCTCGGCCAGCTTCAGGGCATGGCCGAACTTGACGGAGCGGTTGCACTCAATGCAAGGGTTGGGCGTCTCGCCATCTCGATAAGAAGACTTAAATTTCTCAATAACAACCCGCCGAAATTGATCGGACTCATCCATCATGTAATGCGCAATATCAATGGCCGAAGCCACTTCCTTGGCGTCATAAACATCCCGTGGGCTGCCGCAGCAACCAGGACCCTCTTTCGTGACATCAAAAAGCTTCATGGTCATGCCCACCACCTCATGACCCTCTCTTTTGAGCAAATAGGCAGCCACCGAACTATCCACCCCCCCGCTCATCAAAGCTAAAATTTTCACCCCTAGATTATATACCTATGCCCAACGCATGGTCGCGGCACAGGCAAGGCCGCAACCCCTTATTGTGACGCGACCCCTGGGACTGCTGCAATCTGGGGAGAATTAAACTGCTGCTATACCACTCCTAAGGAGATGCCAAATCTAAACCTGAATAACGGCTAATTTTCATATGACCCAGAGGGAAAAATAGAATAAAGTGTTGCAAATCCGGTCAGATAAGGGGTTTGACTTTGGAGGCCGCAGTCTGGATTTTTGCGAACAG
>JACQPE010000186.1 GCA_016207685.1 Elusimicrobiota bacterium
CTTTTCCATGAGTTTCATGGGTAGGATTGCTCCTTGCCCTGTCATGGATGCTATATGGCTTTCCAGTTTTGCCATTAGAGGACTTTCACCTCTTGTTCTTGAGTACCTTTACTGGACACGCGGTCCATTCTTCCTCCTTGAAATACGCGCTTTTCTTCTCTGGCGACCCGCGGAACGATGGGAACATAGGTGTGGGCGAAAGATTGCTTGGAGTACATTCCCTGAATCACTTGAGTAACTCCTGTCCCAAAAATAAGCCCGCCGTCAATAAATTTCTCAAGGCGCCGCCTGTTCGCCTCTTTTTCAGAATTCGGACTTTTGCCCATGGAGTCGAGCATGCTCGTATAAATATCGCCGTATTGAGCGGGAGGCTCCACGTCGTAGGTCGGCAAAACTCTCAAAACGCCGGGGAAGCCTACGCCGACGCTTGAGTTCCAATCGCCGGTTGCCAACTCCTTGTATCGCAGGGGAAAACTTTTAGTCTTAAAGTCATATTCGCCTACGTCAAAAAATCTCACGGTGGCCCTGAAGCTTTTTGCGCCTTTAATGTCGGATATCTTTTTTTCAAACATCGGTACAAGTTCGCCCTGAAAAAACTTATTCCTCTTAAATTCATCCGCGGCGTTGTTGTACCTGCCATAGAATTTTGCGAGTTCTTTGTAGTCGCACCGCTCTGCGCTTGCTTCACAGGCCAGAAGGAAAAGCCCTACGCCATCCAATTCCAAAGACTCGATTGGGGCCGAGCTCAAACATCCGATATTAACGACGGGTGCGGCCAAAAAAATAAAGAGCCACTTCCCCGATCTCTTCGCCACAACTTCAGTCATTCCTCCTCCTTCGTGAGCAAAAGGGATTGGACCTTTTTTCATGTTGTTTCATACCGCTAAAATCGATATCCTGCGCGGACTTGGATTTTAGTCAGGTTGTCCCGGTCAATGGTCTGCCGGGATAATTCATTGCCTTCTTCGTCACTTTCAACGATTTCCCAAAACCGAGTTTCCAGGTCCACTCCCAGGTTTAGAAATAAACCGGAGGCCTTTGCAGCACCATTGAGATACCAGTTGTAGCGAAACGCCATTTTGAGGCTGCCAAAGTCCAAATTTCTTTTTATTCCGGTGCGATCTTCGAGATTTCTTTGAATCGCGGCCTGGATTTCATTGTCTGCGCCAAGACCCCTAACGGAAACATCAAAATTGAACCCGTGCGCCGATGGATCAGGGTCTTCAAAACCAACGACTAACCCCTTGGAAACGTAATTGCTCTCATAAATGATGGGATACGCGCCGAATGCGTCCAATACATAATACTCGTAATTATTGTCGGAAGGCCTGTCCCACTGAAGTTGGTAATAGCCCAGTCTTAAAATATGCGGTGGCACGGTCACTGAATTTGGTTTCCCATTGAGAAGAAAGGGAAAGTCAAAGGCGGGCATTTCCCACACGCGGACGCTGACTTCCTGATCGAGAAATTCGGTCCGGAAGGAAAGACTGCTTCCCACATTAATTTTTGTGGCGCCGGTTACTGTGCCCGCGCCAAAGTCAACATCGGCTGCAAGCGGCAGGAAATAGAATGCCCGCGAAACTCGCGCGTTTCCATAAAAAACGCTTTGAGCGTGGGTGATCCGCAGGGAGAGCATCGCTCGCCAAAAGGGGTGCTCGCTCAAGACCGGAAATGCCGCATCGAGAATAGGCGCGATGTCGAGCTTGCCGGTGAATTTTTCAAGGCCGGCAGTTTGAATTTGGTTCACGGCAAACATATCCTGCTGGGATTTTGTCGCCTCAAACGGCGCTTCGCGCGAAAAGACAATCGCTGGACTGCCGCCGTATCCCAGAGCGGCCCTAGCTTCATATGACCGCAAGCCTTCAGCGTCATAATCTATCAACGGCCGGTCCAGTTCATCAACCGCGGATAGGCCAGGCTCCCAAAATAGGCTTTGCCCGGCGAACTCAATGGTTCCGAAAAGTCCTCCAAAAAGTCGGGGCTCGTTATCATTTTCTCCAGCAAAAACTGCGACACTGAAATCCAAAACGCTAAAAATCGAAATCAAAACAATTAGGCTTCCAAAAATATTGCGCTCCATTTTTGAGAGCGTCTGGGGCATAAGCTTGTTTCCCGTTTCATAGTTCAATAATGCCCCCCCCCCTCCCTATTTTGTCAAGGCCCAAATTTCCAGAGGATGGTTGGCACGATTGCGGCGGATCGCAAAAAATTTTTATGCAACAAATTTTGTCAACTAGCCGCTGTTTATCTGAACTAAAGGGGTCAGCCCCTTCCCCTCCACCCCGCTAATGGCGCACAGCGCCAGGCGCGGCAAAGACCGGGCTTGCGGCCAAATTTTAGAAACATAAAGCCAATCCTTGAACCTCGCTTAATAACGCACCATCACGGGAACCAAAGGGCGCATTGGTATAACATTGGTATAATAATGGCCTATGCCAAAGAAAAGCATGGACCAAAAACCGGCAACCAAAGGCGATCTGAAAGCCCTGGCGACCAAGGCCGATCTCAATGTAGTCAAGGCCGATCTCAATGTAGTCAAGGCCGATCTCCAGGCGGTTAGGACTGAACTCAAAGGGGATCTCCAGGCGGTTAGGACTGAACTCAAAGGGGATCTCCAGGCGGTTAGGACTGAACTCAAAGGGGATCTCCAGGCGGTTAGGACTGAACTCAAA
>JACQPE010000187.1 GCA_016207685.1 Elusimicrobiota bacterium
GGCGGAAATCAAAGAAATTGCCAAGCTTATGAGTTGCGATTTGGTCATTAAGCCCGAAGAAGCGGTATTGGATGAAATGTCTCGCGCGGCGTTGAGTGATTTTATGACGGCCAAAAAGGTCGAATTTCTCAATGAACATGCTAAAACCGGCGAAGGCTCAAAATCACGGAAAATCAGATTGCGATTTTTGACGTCTCCCGTCGAGGTGATCGGCGCCGATGGCCGCGTTAAGGCTCTTAAAATTGAACGCAATGCCCTTGCGCCTGACGGCAAGGGCGGCCTTCGCGCCCAGGGAACAGGACAATTTGAGTTTTTGCCCGTGGGCCTGGTGTTTCGTTCGGTGGGTTATCATGGCGTTGCCATTCCCGGAGTGCCGTTTGATGAAAAAAGCGGCCACATTCCCAACGACCGAGGCCGAGTTCTTGAGGCTCCGGGACACGCGATTAAGCCGGGGGAATATGTTGTGGGCTGGGCCAAAAGGGGGCCCAGCGGCCTCATCGGAACCAACAGGGCGGATTCCGAAGCCACGGTCGAGGCGATGTTTGAAGACGTTAAATTGGAACTTTTCGGGTGGTCTAAAATTTCCAATGGAACCGAAGGCATGACGCCGTTTTTAGCTAAAAAAGGCGTGAAGATCGTGACTTTTTCTCAATGGAAAGAGCTCGATCGCCTTGAGATCGAGCGAGGCGCTCGCGCCGGAAAGATTCGAGAAAAATTTACCGCGGTCGAGGAGATGCTTCGGGCTCTTTCAATGCAAGCTTGATCAATCATAAAGAGTGATTGAAAAAATACTTGAAGCCGGATACCGGGCGCAAGCGGCCAGGGACTGGCCGGTAAGCCTTCAATATTTTGATGAAGCGTTGCGCTGCGACCCGGATCATCCTCGAGCCCATCTGGGACGAGGCCGGGCGATGTTGGAGATGGGTCGGTATGAATTGGCCGTTGAGAGTTTCGATCGCGTCATTTTTTTGAAACCGGACGATAGCGCGGCCCATGCAGGCAAAGGCCGCGCCCTGGTTGGGCTGGCACGTTTCGAAGAAGCGATTAGCGTTTTTGATCAGGCATTAAGAATCGAGAAGCAGGATTATTTGATTTGGTTAATGCGCGGCTTGGCTTTGAAAAGGATGAACCGCTTTCAAGACGCCGTGGAAAGTTATGACCGGGCCTTGTCTCTTAAATCCAATGACGCTGATGCTTGGTACAACAGAGGCAATGCCTTGGGCAAATTGGCACGCTATGATGAAGCCGTCGTCAGTTTTGACCGAGCCTTGGCGCTTAACCCCGGCGATGCCGCTTTTTGGGCAAATAAGGCCGAAGCCTTAAACCTATTGGGCCGCCATGAAGAAGCGCGCCGGTCATTGGCTAAAGCCGCCCAAATTGATCCGTCGTATGCCGCGCGACGCGCCCCCATGGACCCGAAAGCGCCGGCGCCGATTGAATTTATGCGAAGATGATGGATAGCAGGATGGCCTTGCAAAATATTCTGCATCCTGCTAAGGTTGGGATGTTTGATAATGGAATGCGGCTAGGGAGGGAACTATATGGTATCAGGTGAATGGCTTGAATTGATCTCGGATCCTTTTTTGAATTTTTGGACGCGCGTCGTGGCGACGCTGCCAAGCGTTGTGGGCGCGCTTATTTTGTTGCTGATCGGTTTTATGTTGGGCAGGGGGCTGCGCGCGGCGGTTGAGAAGGCGATGGGATTGGTTCATTTGGACCAATACACGGAGAAAATCGGGTTTAACGAAATTATTTCCCGCGTTGGTTTTGGGCGCTCTCCTTCTTACGTGATTGGCTTTCTTGTCTATTGGCTGGTGGTTCTGGTTTTTATCGTTTCCGCCTCCAACGTGGTCGAGCTGACCGTGGTTTCAGAATTGTTGGAGAATTTCGTTCTATTTATTCCCAAGCTCATCGCGAGCATTTTGATTCTTTTCGGTGGTCTGGTTTTGGGGCATTTCGTCAATCAGGTCGTTGGCAATGCGGCGATATCGAATAATATTACCGGTGGGATCGTCTTGGGAAAGATCGCCAATGTCGTTGTGGTTATTTTTGCTTCGCTCATGGCTCTGGAACAACTCGGTATTAACACTGAGTTGTTGGCGTCGAGTTTTCAGATTATTTTAGGAACGATCGGATTGGCCATGGCTATTGCCTTCGGCCTGGGTGGCAAAGAAGTGGCCGCCGAAATATTGAAGGATTTAGTCAAAACCAAGAAACATTAATTTTTTCTTATTATTAGCTTTCTTATTACTATCTTCTATATCCTATCTCCTATATCCCGTCTTCGGGTGCGTAGCTCAACGGTTAGAGTGCCCGCCTTACACGCGGAAGGTTGTGGGTTCGAATCCTACCGCACCCAAAGGCTTTTTCCATTTTGAAATATATTTTCAATTTCATCGGTGATTTGCTAAAATTTTTGGCAATGGAAGCGACACCTTGGTTAATGGGGCTGTTGGCCGGCGTGACGATATTCGCCGGATTGCCGGTGGCTGTTTTGCCCAAAATCAGGGAAAAAACCAGAGGATTCATCACGTCCGTGTCAACAGGAATTTTGATTTATCTTTTCATGGAGATGTGCGCCAAAGAAATTGATGAACTTGAAGATCTGCTTGCCTCGGCCATGGCGGATTATCCCACATGGGGCGATTTTTGGTGGTACGCGTTTGTTTTTGTGGCCGGCTTGTCCGTGGGTTTGCTGGGGCTGGTCTATTTTGAGAATATTTTTATCGAACATGGCAAAGATCAGTTGTTGCCCATGCAGCGCGCCAAGCGTATTTCTTTGATGATCGCCATTGGCATCGGTTTGCACAATCTGACGGAGGGTTTAGCCATCGGCGCGGAGTATTCTTGGGGAGAGACGAATTTGGCGTTTATGCTGGCGCTGGGATTCGGGCTGCACAATGCCACCGAGGGTTTCGGTATTGCGGCGCCCATGGTGGGGCATTCGCCGGGGGGCGGTTATTTGTTTGGTTTGGGCTTAATTGGCGGGCTGCCGACATTTTTGGGCGCTTTGCTGGGCAGCATTTGGACGAACAAGACGCTTGAAGTTTTCTTTTTGGCTGTTGCGGCGGGCACGATCCTTTATATAATTGGGGAACTGTTGCATATAGGCCGGCATCTTAAAGGAGAGGCCATTGTTGAAGTGGGGCTTCTCGCGGGATTTTTGGTGGCTTTCGCAACGGAAATGATCATAGTATCCGGGGCAGGAATTTGAGGATACTTAATAATGCTCTCATGAGGGGGAACCTATGCCAGAGAAATTGACTTTAAGCGTTATCAAAGCGGACATCGGCGGTTATATCGGCCATTGCGCGTCACATCCTAGAATTTTGGAAACAGCGCAGGAGGAGCTGGGCCGGGCGAAAAAAGAAGGACTCTTGACGGATTTTTGTGTTTCTAATTGCGGTGATGACCTGGAGCTCATCATGACCCATTCCAAAGGCGTTGGCCATGATGATGTGCATGCCTTGGCATGGAACACATTCTTAAAAGGAACTGAAGTTGCCAAGCAGCTTAAGCTCTATGGCGCAGGACAGGACTTGCTCTCCGACGCGTTTTCGGGCAATGTCAAAGGCTTGGGCCCCGGCGTCGCGGAAATGTCATTTATCGAGAGAAAAAGCGAGCCCGTGATCGTATTTATGGCGGATAAAACGTCTCCGGGAGCGTGGAATCTTCCGATGTACAAGATGTTTGCCGATCCTTTTAACACTCCGGGATTGGTGATTGATCCCGCAGCCCACGGCGGGTTCACGTTTGAGATTTTAGACGTTGAGGAAGACAAGACTATTAAGTTAAATGCCCCTGAAGAGATTTACGATATTCTTCTTTTCCTGGGCTCTATTGACCGCTATATGGTCAAAGCGGTTTACCGCCGTTCCGATTGCGAAATTGCCGCTGTTGCTTCAACGGATAAGCTCTCTCACATTGCCGGTCAATACGTCGGCAAAGATGATCCCGTGATGGCGGTGCGCTGCCAGGCGGGATTTCCGGCCGTGGGCGAAGTCTTGGAAGCTTTTGCCTTTCCGCATTTGGTGGAAGGCTGGACGCGCGGCTCCCATCATGGGCCGCTCGTGCCGGTATCTTTTGAGGAAGCCCGGCCGACTCGTTTTGACGGACCGCCTCGCGTGATTGCCGCGGGATTTCAATTAGCCTATGGCAAGCTCATTGGCCCTGTTGATCTTTTCCGCGATCCTTCTTATGACTGGACCCGGCAGCAGGCGTGGCAAGCGGCCGAATATATGCGCCGGCATGGACCATTCCAGCCGCACCGTCTGGGATTGGAGGCGATGGAATACACCACGATGCCGAAAGTGATGGAAAAACTTAAGGATCGTTTCGTGGTTTCTTCGACCAATGGAACCAAGCCGGTCAAAAAACCGGTCACGGCCAAAAGATAAAAGACTGATTCAACCAAGGCCGGCGGAGGTTTTTTCTCCGCCGGCCTTTGTTTTTTTGCAGGTATGCGGATGACTTGTGCCGGAACCCTGAATTAGCCAAAATCCCATAGACTCTAATGAGGAACAATTTGATGCGCCGAGGTAGCTCAACGGTAGAGCAA
>JACQPE010000193.1 GCA_016207685.1 Elusimicrobiota bacterium
CTCTTGGAGCGAGGCATTATTACCAAAGAGCAGCTGGACCGCGCTCTATCCATCCAGGAACAAACCAAGGGAATGTTGGGCGATATTCTCATCAAGAATGGATTTGTCACGGAAGAGCAATTGATTAAGGCCTTCTCGCGGCAGTTCGGCCTGCCTTTTGCCAGCCGCGCCAATGGCTTGCTCGTCTTAAGCAACAAAGAAGAGATCAGGTCCATGATCCCGGAGGATTTTTCGCGCTCCCATCAGTTGGCGCCGCTTTTTATTCGGGATGACACCATGGGTGTCGCGGTGGCCGATCCGATGGATGTGGTCACGATGGATAACTTGAGGATTCTCTCCGGAAAAAATTTGCTCGTTTATCTGGCCACGCGCGCCGACATCGCCTCGATGCAGGAAGCGCTTTATCGTTCCGGCAAAGGCGGCGATGAAATCGGCAAGATGGCCCGGGAAGCTGCGGAGAGCACGGAAACGTTGGACGTGCCGGAGGTTGTCGAAGAAAAAGCCGACCTTGATCGAAGCATGGCCGAGGCGGGAGAAGCCCGCGTGGTCCAGCTCGTCAATCAAATTATCCGGCAAGCTCTTGAGGACAGGGCGTCCGACATTCATTTGGAGCCGATGGAAGATATCGTGAATCTAAGATTTCGCATTGACGGCGTTCTGCATGAAAAACCACCGCCATCCAAAGTTTTGGCCTCGCCCATTGTTTCGAGGATTAAGATCCTTTCCAAGCTTAACGTTGCGGAGCGCCGGCTGCCCCAAGACGGCAGTTTCGCCGTCAAACATCGGGATGAATTGGTGGACATCCGCGTTTCCGTGTGCCCCACGGTGTGGGGAGAGAAGGTCGTCATGCGTATTTTGAGCAAAAAGGCCGTTGAGCTCAACGTGCGCAAACTCGGCATGGAACCGAAGCAGCAGGAGGATTTCCTAAAGGCGGCGAACTATCCCCATGGGCTTATTTTGCTGACAGGGCCCACGGGATCGGGCAAAACAACCACGCTGTATTCGATTTTAAGCGAGGTGAAGTCGCCTGAAATAAATATTATGACGATTGAAGATCCGGTCGAGTTTCAAATCCGAGGGATCAACCAGGTTCAGGTGAAGCCCCAGATTGGGCTTACCTTTGCCGCGGCCCTGCGGTCCTTTTTGCGCCAAGACCCTGATGTGATTCTGGTAGGCGAAATCCGCGATGCCGAAACTTCGGAACTTGCCATGCGCGCGGCCATGACGGGCCATTTGGTGCTCTCGACGCTGCATACGAACGATTCATTGAGCGCGATTTTACGCTTGAGGGATTTGGGCGTTGAGCCATTTTTATTATCAAGCACGATTGTCTGCGTGGCGGCGCAGCGGCTGGTGCGCGTGCTCTGCGCTCAATGCCGTCAGGTGTGCGAGCCGGATAAAGGATTTTTGGCGGGATTGGGTCTGCCTGCGGTTGAGAGACTGTACAAACCCAAGGGCTGCGCTAAATGCGTGAATACGGGCTATGCCGGCCGTAAAGCGATCTATGAGGTTGTGTTATTTGACGAGCAAATGCGCGTCGCAGTGCAGCAAAATAAACCCATCACCGAGCTTCGCGAGGTTGTCCGCGCCAAAGGCGTTATGCTGATGAGAGACGCGGGATTTTTGAAAGTCAGCCAGGGCATAACGGATTTGGATGAATATTTGGCGACAATAATTGTGGAAGCATAAAGGAACGAATGTTGAATATTGAATATTGGAAAATCAAGAAAGAAAACGATCGCTCTTCATGTCCGCCCGTATTCT
Organism: Elusimicrobiota bacterium; assembly: GCA_016207685.1. GTDB lineage: Bacteria > Elusimicrobiota > Elusimicrobia > JACQPE01 > JACQPE01 > JACQPE01. The sequence continues at coordinate 1,765 of JACQPE010000193.1, forward strand.
ATATTCCATATTCTATATTCTCTATGCAGCTTGCAACCTGAATTTATGGCTCAATTTTCATATTCGGCGCAGAATGAGGCGGGAAAATTAGCCGAGGGCTCGGTTGAGGCGGCGAGCGAAATGGACGCGATCATTAAGCTTCAGCAGAAGGGATTCCTGGTGCTCAACATCCGGGAAATTAAGGGCCCGGCAACGGCGGTTTCCTTGGCCGGGACTTCATCGCCCGTCGCGGCCGTCAATCAACAGGACGCTCAAAAGAGCAACAGGAGATTTTCGTTGTTCGCCGAGAAAGTTCCGGCATCGGATTTGATTTTTTTGGCCGAACAAATGGGGCTCTTGATTAAAGGCGGCATTCCGCTGTTGCAGGGTCTCAAGATGCTGGCGCAAAATGTCACCAGCCCCTTATTACGGCGCACGCTGGAGGCTATTTCCGGAGACGTGGCCGGCGGAACTGCTCTAAGCGCCGCCGTCGGCAAGCATCCGCGCGTGTTTGAAGATTTGTGGGTCGCCATGATTGAAGCCGGCGAGGCTTCGGGCAATCTGGCCAAATCTTTGGAAGACGTCGGCGCCTATCTCAACCAGCGCGATCTTCTGCGGTCCAAAGTAGTTACGGCCTTTATGTATCCGGCAATTTTAATCGGCATGTCTATTTTTGTTCTTATCTTTTTTGTGGTCAAAATCGTCCCCGTATTCAGCCAAATTTTTGAAAGCTTCAATTTGAAACTGCCGCCGTTGACCGTGGCTGTGATCGCGGTTTCCAAAGCGTTGAGAAACTATTCGCCCGTGATTATCGGGGGGATGATGGCCGTGTCAGTTTCTTGGAAAGCTTATATGAAAACCGACGCCGGGCAATGGGCCCGCGCCAAGTTGCTCTTGGGAATTCCCATATTTGGAAATTTTGTTTACAACATGCTCGTCGAGCAATTTTTGGTCAATTTTGGACTGCTGCTGAAATCCGGAGTGGATATTATCAAGACCCTGACGATCCTTGAGCGGCTGCTGTCGAAAAATAAAAAAATCGCCCATGCCGTGGCCGTGGCGCGGGAAAGCATCAAGGGCGGCGGAACCATTGCGGCGGGCATTTCGCAGTCCCGCGTTTTTCCCGGAATGGTCGTTCAGATGATCCAGATGGGCGAGGAATCCGGAAAATTACCGGAGGTCACGGAAACGCTCTCTTTGTTTTACCGCCGCCAAATTGATACATTTATTGCTAGGTTGTCTTCGGTGATTGACCCCATCATGGTTTTAGGCGTCGGCGTGATCGTGACGGTGATTGTTTTGGCCGTTTTTATGCCCATTTTCGAGTTAACGCAGATTGGAACGGGGTCCAGGGGATGATAACAAGTTCCAAGTTTCAAGTTCCAAGTTTCAAGTTCCAAGTTTGGGGAACTAAAAAGAAAAGATTCTTTCTTGGTTTTGAAGTTGGAACCTGGAATCTGGAACCTGGAACTTCTTCTAAAGGATTCACATTGACCGAGGTTATGGTCGTGATCGTTATTATCGGAATCTTGGCCGTGATCGGCGTTCCTCAATACACAAAGACAGTGGAGACGTCCAAAAGCGATGAGGCTCAAAGTTTGCTTCAGCTTGTTTATTCGGCCAATAAGATGTACATGATCAACAACTGCCCATCGAGCCAGGATTGTTACCGAGTAGGAACTATTAATTGCGGAACGGGTGCGGATACGGGGGATGATTTGACCGATGACACCTCCTGCGCCGACAGCGATCCGCAAAAATACACTCAAAATTATAATGATCCAGTCCGTTCTTATATTTATTATGCGGCCAATAGCGGCAGCGCTTCAACTTATGTGGTTTGCGCCAAGAGAACCAACGGGGCGTCTCCGGGCACGGACGCCTCTCCCTATAAAAATTGGCGGTATAAAATTACCACGGATGGGGTGCTTTGCGGTTATCCCTCCACCGCGCCCCTTCCGGCCGGCTCGAGCACCTGCTCGTCTTCATTTAGCTGTCCCTAGAGTGATCCGTGGAATTTGCCCAAATCCTTGATCCATTGCCGGCATGCTTTTCGGCCCGCCGGGACCTTGAATTTTGGGGCTTGAAAATTTGTATAAAATCTGCAAAATAGAATAGTAATGAGTTCCAGGGAGGCTATCATGAATAGAGAGATTGATGTGGTGCGCGGCAGCGGGAGTGGTTTTACGCTCATCGAGCTTTTGGCTGTTTTGTTGATTATCGGCGTTTTGGCGGCCATCGGCGTGCCGAGGTATTTTCGAACTATTGAGAGATCGCGCGCGAGCGAAGCGGTCAAGGGCTTGGCGGCCGTAGGGGACTCCATCAATCGGTATTGCATGAAGCAGGGTTCTCTTCCCACCAATGTTTCATCACTTGACATGAGCGTTCCGGCCATGACCTTCTTTAATTACAATGGGGCGGCTAATTCGGCCGCTCCGGGCGGGGATTGCACGACTTTGAATCTTCTGGTTCTTCGAAACGCCACTCAAAATCCCTCGGCGGCATTAACCGGACTGCATTTGAATACCTACAATATTCTGATGACAGGCGGAGCCGCCGCGCCTACTTATACCACAGGCAACGCAACTTCTGACGCCCTTCTCGGACTCTAATTGCTGTCATTGAGAGAGCGGGCCATGCCCGTCCGCTCTCCAATATCCGTAATTACGGCGTTTTTTTGGACGCGGGGCTTTTTTTATGTTCTCTACGCTCTTGTTATTGTCTCCCTATTATTTCCCGAATTCAATCCTGACCTGTTTTGGCATTTAGCTTCCGGGCGCAAGGCCTTCGAGCTGGGCCGGCCGATGTTGAGCTGGGAGACATTTTCGTTTTCAAAGCCGGGAATGTTTTGGATTAACTACGAGTGGCTTTTCGAATGGATTGCGTACCGGCTCTACCGGTGGGGAGATTACCGGTTATTGGTTTTTTTTCGGGTGACCTTGCTGGCGGTCGTTTTATGGATGATGGACCGCTATTTGGTTCTGGTGATATCTAAAAAATTTGATCTTCGTCCCAAGTTTTTGGTTTTAGCGCGTTTTGCCAATTTCATGATGGCGTATATGTTCGCCGTGTCGCGCGCCACGCTGCAGCCGGAGCTTTTTTCCTTGATTTTTTTGCCGCTGTTTTTTATTTTACGGGACTCGTGGATGGAGCGCTGGATGGGTCGCCAAGGAACGTCCGGTTCGAGGGTTCCTATCAAAGAATCGGTGTTTTTAGGGGTTCTTTTTACCCTTTGGGCCAATCTCCACGGCGGCTTCATGATGGCCTTCGGCGTTTTGGGTCTTCAGGGAATAGCCCGGCTCATCAGCATGGCCAACGCTTTTTATCGAAAGCGCGTTCAAGGAGATTTCAGCCATGAGCGCGACGAAAAAGTGGATATTTTAGCCAAAGAGTTTTCAGGTCTATTTGCCTTGGGTCTGGTCGGGCTCGCTGCCAGCATGATTAATCCTTATGGATGGCGGCTGTACTACGTGATTTTGAAACATCTTCACGATGCGCCGGCCATTGCTTCAATTATTCAGGAATGGCAGCCAACCCAGTTTTATCATTCGGGCTCATGGGCCTATTGGGGGCTCTTTGCGGCCGTGATCGTGTTGCTGTTGGCCGGCGGGTGGTTTTTTCGTGCCCTTGATTTCGAGTCCATTTTGTTGGTAATTGCCTTTGGGACTTTCGCTTCGAGCCATGTGCGCAATACCGCGACATTTGGAGTCGTGGCGCTGCCGGTGTTATGGAAAAGCCTCCTTGGGGTATTCAATGGAAAGAAACAAAATGTTTCCCCGGAGGAAACCGGCGGGGCTCTCTTGGTCGAGTCAATTGCGTCAGGGGACGCGCCGCGGTTGCGCTGGGCGTTTTTGGCGGCTGTTGTTGGATTGGCCATGGGTTCCGGCTTTTTTATGGTCAAACAGGCGCGGTACGCCGCCCGGAACATTTGGATGTATCAAGGGATACCCGCGTCTTACGTTTCTCTTGGAGACTACCCTTATTTTGCCTGCCGGTTTCTGGAGCAGAATCCGGATTTGCTCCGCTTAAAGATTATGCCGGAATGGGGATGGGGCGGGCTCGTAGTTTGGCTGTTGCATGATCGCGGCGCCAGATTTTATTTTGACGGACGGTATCTTTTTCATGACTTATTGCTTGAGTCCGTGAAAGTCGCCGAAGACCCTGCCCAATGGTCTGATTTTATGACTAAGAAAGGCATTGAAGCATGTATTTTGAGGCACCCTCGAGTTGACGAATACCAGCCTTTGAGGCTGCCCCGGCGCCAGGGCGCAGGTTATGACCAATTGCATCGAAGCTGGCATTCCCAGGCTTATCCTAAAGCCCAATGGGCGCAAGTGTGGTGGGATCAAGAGGCGATGGTTTTGGTCCGAAGAAACGCGGTGGATGCGTCGTGGCTTAAGCGTCTGGAATATGATATTCCAATTAATACGGATTTTATTTGGGTTGAATTTATGGTCAAAAAGGGATTGATTCAAATTCCGGCGGTTGAAAAAGAGCTGCGCCGCAATGTCCATGAGGCGGGGTTGAATGTCCGAAATGGCGCGTACCTTCATGCGCTGGAAGAGTGGAAAAAGGGCCGGTATCTTACCTTTGCTTCAAAAGGCGTTTCTTAATTTGAGTCCCGCGGTCTTGCTGTCTTCATGTTTTTTTGTTTCCGGCGCGGCTGGGCTGATTTATCAGACGGTGTGGATGCGGATGCTGGGCCGGGTCTTTGGCGTGTCAATGGAGGCCGCCGGCGTCGCGGTGGCGGTGTTTTTAGGAGGTTTGGCTTTGGGAGCATGGCTGGCCGGCCGGCGCGTTTGGCGCGCGCGCCAGGCGCTGGGAGGCTTTGCGGCATTGGAGATGGCAAGCGCCCTCTTGGCCTTGTTGTCTAGCGTGGCGACGGTGGCGCTTCCGGGTTGGATTGCCAAACTCTCCGGAGGTTTTTTGGGAGGCGGATCAATCGAACGATTGGTGTTATCGGCCCTTGTGTTAATGCCGCCAACCATGATGATGGGGGCCACGCTGCCGCTCGCTTGCCGGTTTTATTCGGAAATGTGCGGCCCAGGCGGCGTCGGATTGCTTTACGGGATTAATACGCTAGGGGCCTCCCTGGGAGCGCTTTTTGCCGGTTTTGTTTCAATCGCCCTGTGGGGAGAACGCGCTACCGTGGGGATCGCGGCTATTTTTAATTTGACGGCGGCCGCGGGAGCAGGGGTTCTTTGGCGGCGGGTTCGCGGGGTTTCATTTGAAGGCGCCGGCATGGAAAAAAATTTGGAAGAAAATTTTGGTTCCGGAGAAGATCGTCAGGAACAAATATCCCTTGATGGCTGGTTGTTTTTATTGGCCGCGGTTTCAGGGGCCGCGGCCTTGGCGCATGAGATTCTTTGGATGAGAATGCTGACGTTGGTGGTTGGGACATCTGTCTACGCCTTTGCCCTGGTGTTGGCGGTTTATCTGGGGGGAATGGCCGGCGGAAGTTTAACCGCTAATTTGGCCTTGAGACTCATTCCAAAGCCTGCTTTCTTGCTTGGCTCCCTGGAAATTGCTTTGGCGTTGGCGCAGCTCATCGGTCTTAAGGCATTCCAGGTCGCGGGTTTGTCATTGACGGACCCCAAGTATTTTTATTCTTCTTTGGGGCGATGGCAAGATTTTGTATTTTTTTTCGGTTTTACGGCGGCGTGCGTCTTGCCCGGAGCTTTTTTATTGGGGCTCATTTTTCCCATTTTTGTGAGACTGGCGGCCGATGGCAAAGATGATTCCGGCCGGGTTGGGAGTATTTACAGTTGGAATACCTGGGGAAGCATCGCCGGGTCCTTGAC
>JACQPE010000189.1 GCA_016207685.1 Elusimicrobiota bacterium
GTAATAAACATGACAAATGTTGAACCACCGCCAAGTATTTCTCAAATAATTCCTAAAACTGACTTTGCGCGGCTGGCGGCATTTGAGGAAATACAGCAAGTCGTAGCCAGGTCTAATGAAAAATATTTATATTGGGATAGTTTTAAATATCAACCATTGCCGGTCGGCGTATCTCACGAAGAGGTCTGGGCCTACCTAAAACTGATCAGAAACGCCAATAGTAAATTTTTACCATTGGCCGATAAGACGGGGAAGCCGTTTTCTTATTGGATTCCAGACATTTTGTTCAAACATCTTAATGAGGTTGATAGGGGTTCAGGAACCATTATTAGCTTGGATCAGCCGGAAATGCCGGATAGGGAAAGATATGTTATTAGCTCATTTATGGAGGAGGCCATCGCTTCGAGCCAATTGGAAGGGGCGGCTACCACCCGCAAGGTCGCTAAAGAAATGTTGCGTTCGGGACGAAAGCCCTTTAATAGGAGCGAGCAGATGATTCTTAATAATTGGGCAACCATGAGATACCTAAGAGAGAATCAGAGCATGCGTTTGACCCCGGATAACATTAGAGAAATCCATTCCATTGTTACCTATAAGACCTTGGATGATTCCGCCATGTCGGGCCAATTTAGAAAACAGGATGATATCGTGGTCGAAAACAATGGGGTGACGATCCATGTCCCGCCCAAATCAGGAACGCTCCAAGACCGAATCAAAGCGCTTTGCGCTTTCGCCAATGAAGACAAGCCCTGGATTCATCCGGTTGTTAAGGCCGCGATTTTGCATTTTTGCATAGGCTATGACCATCCTTTTGTGGATGGCAACGGCAGAACCGCCAGAGCGGTATTTTACTGGTATCTTTTATCCAGGCGTTATTGGATATTTGAGTATCTCTCTATCTCAAGATATTTTTTGCGCGCCCCCGCGCAGTATTGGCGGGCCTATATTTATAGCGAGCAAGATGGCGGCGACCTGACGTATTTTTTGAAATTTAATTTAAGAGCGGTCCGTTTCGCTTTGCATGATGTCCGCCAATATATCATCAAAAAGCAAAAGGAAACGGTAGATTCAAATCTATTGTTGGGGAATTATCCGGGTTTAAATTCCAGGCAAAAAACTTTGATTTACCATGCCCTGAAACATCCCGGCGCGCAATACACCATTCAGAATCACAAAAATACCCATGCGACCGCCTACGATACCGCGAGACATGACTTATTCGGTTTGGAGAAAATGGGCTTGCTCAAAAAACAAAAACAGGGCAAGGCTTTCGTTTTTGTAGCATCCGAAAAAATGACGGAGTTTCGTCTTGTTCCATGAGTAAGAATAAGTTGTCCGCTAAATTTCGAGGAAACAAAAGCGACGATTTTTATCGCGTGATTGATTTGGCGGATAGCGAGTATTTGCCTGATTTATCGGATGAGTGCGAATTTGTCGTTAATTATCGTCTGGGCCGCCTCAATCCTAAAGATTTCGGCGTCAGGAAGCGCCTAAAGGCGATCAAATATTCACCTGATAAAGACGCGGGAAAATGGGCCAGGAAGCGATTAGAACACTACCGGCAACGGCGAAAGCGTTTGATGTCGCCTAAATCGCCGCGCGCCGGGCAAATCGCCAAAGAGATCAATTGCGTCCGGCGATTTTTGCAAAATGAAGGGCAGGATATCTCTTATTGGAGGATCATTAAGCATCCCAAGCAAGACGATGACATTGATGTGGTCGCTCATGGGATCGGTTTTGGGGATAAAAATATTTTATTTCAGATCAGAGAATTGGATTCCGAGTATGCGGGCCAAGTAGGAAAATGGGGCCTTGGGATGACCGGGGGTAGGCCGGAGGATTCGGTCAAATTAGCCTACTGGGCCATTGAAGACAAGCTTTTTAAGTGTCAAACCAAGGATTTGGTTTTATTGTTTGATTGGAACGTCAGGCCGACCGATGAACATATCGCTCGTATGGAAAGAGCATTTCGCGTTTTAAAGTTTCGCAAGCTAATCAAAAAATTTTTAGGAGTTTATATTGTCTGCCGAATCCGAAATATCAAAATAAAGTCATGGAGCCAATGGGATTTGGCGCCGGTTTAATGCCATGAACGTTGTTCTTGTTGAGCCGGAGATTCATTGGAATACGGGAAATATCGGCCGCACTTGCGTGGCCACCGGGACGACGCTGCATTTGGTGGGGCCCTTGGGTTTTAGCATTGCCGACAAGGAAATCCGCCGGGCGGGACTGGATTATTGGGTCAAGCTTGAGCTTAAACTCCACATTGATTTCCATCATTTTTTGGCATCCCTGCCGAGGCATCCTTCTTTGATCTTCTTTTCGACGCGGGGAAGCAAACTCTATTGGGATGCTTCATATGGGCCTGGATCGTATTTGATCTTTGGAAGCGAAACAAAGGGTCTTGCGGAAAAAGTTCATCGCCGCTTTAACAGTCAGATGTTTCGAATTCCGATTGGTCCGGAAGTGCGCTCGTTGAACCTCTCCACCGCCGCCGGCGTTGTCCTTTATGAGGCTTTAAGGCAAACACAATCCCACGGGTCGCTTAATTTTAGGGAATCATTATCAATGCGGTAGAGAACAATAATTGATACACGCAAATTTAAGCAGAACGACTCGTTATTTTTTGTGGCTGGGGGCCACCGGATTCGGCGGGCCGATCGCGCTAGTCAACGCGATGGAGAGGGATTTGGTTGAGCGAGACAAGATCATCAGCCCGGAGGATTTTCGTCTCGGCATGGCCTTGGCTCAAGCCACGCCCGGTCCCCTGGCCGGTCAAATGGCCATGTGGATCGGATATTTAGAAGGCGGGGCCAGGGGAGCGCTAATGTCAAGCCTGGCCTTTTTGGCAGCGCCCTTTGCCATGGTTATTGTTTTGGCTTGGGCTTACGTTCGCTATGGTGGCTTGCCTTGGATTCAGGCGGTTTTTCAAGGAGTTAACCCCGCTGTTTTGGCGGTCATTTTTCACGCGGCTTGGCGGTTGATTCCCAGAACTTTGCAGCGCACAAAAATACTTTGGGTTATTTTTGTTCTCATGGCGTTTTTAACGGTCTTGACCAAGACGGAGTTGGCTTTAGGATTTCTTCTAAGCGGCTTGGTGGTCATGATGGTGATGGCGCCGCCCAAAGGAGCTTGGCGGTTTTTGGGTTTCGGGTCGTTTTTATGGGGGTCGGCCTTTATTTCAGGGAAGGCGCCGGCATTGGCTAAGATATTCACGTTTTTTTTTAAGACAGGCTCCATGGTTTTTGGCACGGGATTTGTCATTGTGCCTTTTATGCGGCAGGGTTTGGTTTTTGATTTACACTGGCTTGGCGAACGGCAGTTTTTAGACGCCGTGGCTGTCAGCATGATCACGCCGGGTCCTATTTTGATCACGGTCGGTTTTATCGGGTATTTGGTGAAGGGTTTCTCCGGCTCTCTGGCAGCGTGCGCCGGAATTTTTTCGCCTGTTTATCTCATTACGGTTTTTTGCGCGCCGTATGTTTCCCGTCTGACCCGGCAGCCCCAGGTCATGGCTTTTGTCAATGGAGTGACCGCCGCGGCCGTGGGTTCATTGCTGGGCACCGCCTTGGCCATGGCGCCGCAATCTCTAGGGGGCGTTGCCGGGGCGGGTATTTTTGCAGTTTCGGTCCTGGCCATTTTTTTATGGCGCGTTTCATCGGTGGCCGTGGTCGCAGCCTCGGCGTTAGTCGGTTTTTTAATTTTTTGACGAGCCCAAAGGGGATCGGCGTCTTTTTTCCTAAAGAGCCGCTTTTCAGGTTTAACATGAGTAAGTAGAATCTGGATACCAGTGAAAGCGTCAACCCGCACTAAGACCAAAGAGTCCTCCAAGAAAGCCGGGCTTACGGCTGATGAGATGGGGCTTGAACAGCGCGAAATATCCGTCTCGGAGTTTTTCAGCAAAAACCGGCACCTTCTGGGATTTGATAATCCGAGGAAGGCACTCTTGACAACGGTCAAGGAAGCCGTTGACAACGCGCTCGACGCCTGCGAAGAGGCGAGGATTCTTCCTGATATTTTGGTCCGCGTGGAGGCCGTGGGCGAGGGGGCCGAGTCCCCACCGGCATCCCAAGCCACGCGATTTCGCGTGACGGTTATTGACCACGGACCCGGCATTGTGCGCCAACAAGTGCCACGTATTTTTGCGAAGCTCCTCTATGGGTCTAAATTTCACCGGTTGAGAATGAGCCGCGGCCAGCAAGGCATCGGTATTTCCGCGGCCGGCATGTACGGGCAGCTCACGACCGGCAAGCCGGTTAAAATCATCTCGCGAACCAGCGATAAAACCCCCGCCCACTACTTTGAGGTTCAAATAGACACCAAGAAGAACGAGCCCATAATTTTGGAAAAAAAAGAAATCGACTGGGAGCGCCATCGCGGCACTCAAGTGACGATCGAACTGGAGGGCCGTTACCAAAAGGGGCGGGCTTCCGTGGATGAATACATGGAACTTACCTCAATTAGCAATCCCCACGCAAAGCTCACTTATGCCCCGCCCGAGGGCGATGTTAAGGTTTATGAGCGCATGATCCATGAGCTTCCGGACCCGCCCAAAACGATCAAGCCGCATCCCTATGGCATAGAGCTGGGAATGCTTCTTAAAATGCTTCAGGATACGAAAAGTCACTGGCTTTCCGGGTTTTTAGGTTCGGATTTCAGCCGGGTGTCTTCGGCCATCGCCGAGCAAATTTGCAAAACTGCGGGCTTAAATTCCCGCATGCGTCCGCGCGCCGTGGCGACTCGCGACGCCGAGGCGCTCCATAAGGCGATCCAAGCCACAAAAATCATGGCGCCACCCACCAACTGTTTATCGCCCATCGGCGAGAAGGCGATTTTGGCCGGACTTTACAAACAGATCAAGGGTTCGTTTTACACGGCGGTGAGCCGTCCTCCCTCGGTTTATCGCGGCAACCCTTTTATAATTGAGGCAGGTCTAGCCTACGGCTTAGGCCTTGTAACTTCGGGAGAAGCCCTAAAGCCAAGCTCTCCTTTGGCCGAGGGTGAAAGCCAAGAGGCGGATGGCAACGAGCTGGCCCGCGTTATTCGTTTTGCCAATAGGGCGCCGTTGATTTATCAACAGTCCGCCTGTTCCATTTTTAAGGCGGTTTTGGATACCAATTGGCGCAATTACGGCGTGGCGCAATCGCGCGGCGCGCCACCCGCCGGACCGATGGCTGTTTTTGTGCACATGGCCTCGGTTTGGGTGCCTTTCACCAGCGAGTCGAAAGAAGCGATTGCGGACTATGATGAGATCCGTAAAGAAATTACTCTTGCCCTGCGCGAATGCGGGAGAAGGCTGGGTATTTTTTTAAAGCGCCGCGAGCGCGCCAAAACCGAGCACCACCGCAGGAACATTTTCGAGCTTTATATTGAGGAAGTGGCTGCCGCCTGCAAGCGCTTGAAGGGCGGCCGAATTTCGCAGGAGAAGCTCAAAAATCAGCTTTTGGAAATCGCCAAAAAGCGAACGGGCGGCCAAAAAACGGATGATCTCTTAAGTCAAAATGCCGGACCCGAAGGCCTCCCCCATTCCATTATCGTGACCGAAGAAGGGGTTGAAGGCGA
>JACQPE010000184.1 GCA_016207685.1 Elusimicrobiota bacterium
CTTTGAGGCGCAGCTTTCTTCAAGCGATTTTCCTAATTCGTACAGCGGCAACCAAAGCTCCCGGACGACTTCGGCCCTGTCGGCTTTTTTCGGCCTTTCTTATGGAACGACTTATTACGTCAGGGTCCTGACGGCCAACTGGGTGGGAGTGGAAAGCGGATTTTTGTCATCGGTTTCAACCGTAACCTTGGGGCTGCCGCCCGTCCCATGGGCGTTGGCCGGGACTGCCTTGGGCATTTCAAGCGTTTCATGGTCGTGGGCTCATGCAGGCGCCAGAGATGGTTATTTTATTGTCAGTTCAAGCGGTGGGATTTTGAGCGATCATTTGTCATCGGGTTCGACGTCATGGGTTGAACCGGGACTTTCGACAAATACGATGCATGGCCGCAGTATTGCGGCATTTAACACGGTCGGCGCGTCCACGACAAGTCTTGTATCCGTTTATACTTTGGCCGCAACGCCGGCGCAATTTATCCCGATTACCGTACATGTGACTTCAATGACCCTGCAGTGGCTTTCCGAGGGCAATCCTTTGGGGACAACGTATTATATGGAGCATTGGACAGCGGGCGGCTCAACGACAACAACCTCCTTCGATGTGACGACCGCAGCCTTAACCGGACTTTTTTCGTCCACCACCTATTTTCTAAGGCTGCGCGCCAGAAACGGCGATGCGATTTATTCTCAAGAAACGAGTCTCTCAACGGCAACGCCAGCCGCTGCCATATCGTCTCAAACGATATCCTATGAAAGCGCCACGGTGATTTTTGTTCCGGTGAGAGGGGAAATCCGCCTTGATATTCCCGCCGGGTCGTTCGCGGAAACCGTCAGCGTGGTTCTTAAAGAGCCTTCTTCCGTGCCATCCCCAGCGCATCAATCAGGCGAGTTCACGGCGACCGGCGCGGCCGTTGACATCGGCAATGACCGCAATTTTCAGCCGTTAAAAGAGGTCACCTTGACCATGTCTTATCGCGATGAGGATATTGCCGGTTTGAATGAGGCGCGCCTTATTGTCGCCCGTTATGACTTGGAAGAAAGCATTTGGGTTCCTTTGGTTTCAGAAACGAACGCCGATCATAATAAGGTGACGGCCCGGACAAAGCATTTTTCAGTATTCCAAGTGATGCAGGCGTCGCCTGCAAGCGCTTTGGATGCGCCCAGGGCGTTTCCCAATCCCTTTCGTCCGTTATGGGGGCACTCCTCAATAACCTTGAGCAATTTACCTTCTGGCACGTCAATCAAAATTTACAGTTTAAGCGGCAGCCTGGTGCGAGAAATGTCGGCCAATGCATCGGGCATGGCCTCTTGGGATGGGTTGACCGCATCCGGGGAAAAAGCCGCCAGCGGTGTTTACTTTGTATTTTTTGACGCCGCCGGCAAATCCAAGACCGTCAAAATTGCCGTTGAGCGTTAATATCGGATGGAGTGGCTGCCGGTTCTTGGTTTGGCTGCGGCCTGCTGCACGACGGCCGCTTTTATCCCCCAAGTGTTAAAAAGTTGGCGCACGCGTCAAACCAAAGACGTTTCTTTGGGAATGTATGCCTTAATGAGCGCTGGAATTGCGTTGTGGCTGATCTATGGATTAATGAAGAGGGATATTCCTTTAATTTTTTCCAATGCCGTAACTTTGATTTTTGTATTTTCCATTTTTTATCTTAAGTTTTCTCAAAAGTAGCAAGATGGCCGCCTGCCCATTGCGTCCATGGGACATCCCTGGTAATAACTAATCGCATGCGGCAAGTTATTGTTGTTTTTTCTTTTATAGCTGTCATGGCATCGATCACCCGTGATGCCGGAGCCGTTCATTCTTATTCCAGCGCGACCTTTAACGCTTCGGGAGACGGCAGGGATGTTGCCTATGCCGTGACTGTTGATCAAGACGGTTATGTCTACTTGGCCGGCTCGGTGTATGAAACGGCCGGAGGGGAAAATATTTGGATCGGTAAGTACAGCTCGTCTCTTTCTTTGGTGTCATCAACATCGTTTAGGGCAACAGGAGCATTAACGGATCGGGCTTTTGGCATTCATGCGGCCACAAACGGCTACGTTTATGTTTCGGGTTATGTGCGCGAGAGTTCCGGCAGGGAGAACGCTTGGCTGGCTAAATACGACAATTCTTTGGTGCTCCAAACAAGCGTCACATTTGCCGCGGGCGGCGGTCTTGCCGATAGCGCCGGGGCCGTTGTTCTTGATGACAACGGCAATGTGATCGTATGCGGCTATGTTACGGAGTCCTCATCAGGCGAGGATTTTTGGCTGGCGCGTTACAGCGGGTCGAATTTGGCATTTTTAAGCTCCACTTCCATCGTGGGCGCCGGGTCCGGAGAGGACAGGTGCAACTCTTTGGTTGTCAATCCCGTGGGACGCATTTATGCCGTGGGTTCAATTGCCGACCCTTCGGGTAAAGAAATTATTTTGCTGTCCCGTTTCAGCCGCGCGTTGGTTCTGCAAACAACGGCCACGTTTTCGGGCCCAGGCACCGGCGATGAATCGGCGCGCGCCGTTGCTTTGGATGGTGATGGGAATGTTTATGCGGCCGGTTTCATCAGCCATCCCACGCAGGGAACAAATGCCTGGATCGCAAAATACGGCGGTTCCCTGGTTTTGTTGTCATCGGTCACCGTCAATGATTCTGCCGGCGGCGAGGATATGGCCACGTCGATTGCGATGGGTTCCTCGGGAGACGTCTACGTGGGGGGCGTTCTGGAACAAAGCTCGGGCGGCCAAAATATTTGGCTTGCCCGGTATGATTCTTCGTTAGTTTTTAAAGACTCAATCACGATTCGAGGGCTGGGCAGCCTGACTGATTTGATCAACGGCATTGTCATTGATGATAACAGCGACCTTTACGCCGTGGGCTTAACCAGCGTGCCTGTCGGAGAAAATATTTGGCTTTCCAAACATTCGGGGAATCATCCTATTTCGGGTTCCGGCGCCGCCAGCGTTTCTTCCGGCAGCGGCGATTCGACGCTTGAATACGCGGCCGGCTCATTTGCCGCCAGCAGCGTCACCGTCGTTTTTAATGAGTATGTTTCGGCCAGTTCCGTGGCCGCGCCGGCAGAATCGTCTCTGTCTCTGGATACGGCCACCATCGTTGATGTTTCAGTGGTTGATGCCGTTTCTTCGGCCACGTTGCAGCCATCCGGGTTTGTATCGGTGCGGTTGCGTTATGACTTGAGCCGTTTTGACTCAAGCGCCGCTCTTGAAGAGCTTTATGTGGGCCGTTATGAATCGGGGAAGGGCTGGTCGTTGCTTGAAACTTCGCGCAACAGTTCAAGTTCAACGGTGACCGGCCTCGCCAATCACTTGAGTCAATTCGGCGTATTGCGCCGCGATTCCGCTTCCGGATTCAATTCGGTCAAGATTTATCCTAATCCTTTTTGGCCCGCAAGAGGCCATCAGAAGATATTTTTTGACAATGTTCCCGCTTTATCAAGCATCGAGATTTATACGATCACAGGGCTTCAGGTCCAGAAGCTTGATGATACCGATGGCGACGGCAGAATCCTTTGGGACGCGAAAAACGCCGCCGGATTGGATGCCGGATCGGGCGTGTACTTGGCCCTTATTCAAACAGGCAGCGAGAAAAAAGTTTTTAAGTTCGCGGTGGAGCGATGATAAAAAATCGTCCAAAGTCCAAAGTCCAAAGTCCAAAGTCTTCCAGAAAAATAATTTTCTTTTTGACCATTGCCATTACTTTGGATTTTGGATTTTGGACTTTGGACTCGCGCGCCGATTTCACGGCGAATGATTCCGGGTCGCGGCCGGGGCAGTTTTTGAAGGTGGGCTCTTCGGCGCGCGCGGATGCCCTGGGGGGCGCCTACGGCGCATTAGGCAACGATTGGGCCGCGATGAGTTACAATCCGGCGCTCTTGGCGCAGGTTTCAAGGGCGCAGGTGGGCGCGACGTATTCGGACCAAGACAATGAGATTGCCTACGGTCATGCCGCATGGGCGTCTCCGATTTGGAAACTCGGACAATTCGGCCTTAATGCTTCATACCTGACCTATGGAGACTTGTCCGGATATGATGATTCCGGATTTGAAACGGACGCGTTTTCACCGCAAGATTTGGCTGTTGGGCTAGGCTGGGCCAAGGCGATTCCCCTGGGCAGGGGGTTTTTGGCGCCTGGGCTTGCCGTTAAGATGATCCAAATGAAAATTACCGAAACCGCGTCGGCCACGGCATTCGACGCCGGTCTTTTTTTTAAATATGGCCGCTTCGGCCTAGGCATTTCGGCCGCCAATTGGGGCGGCAAAATTCAGTTCATCGGCGACGAGGAAAAATTGCCTCAAATTCAGCGCGTCGGGCTTGGCCTAAAGATTTTTCGTTACTGGCGCGTGAGCGCGGATTATGTTCGTTCATCAGACAGTGATGATGCGATCACCGCGGGAAGCGAAATCGGCATTCCTCTGGGTGACGGCCCAAAGCTTAACTTGCGTTTTGGCATGAATACCCTGCTCCGTTCGGGGTCTCTTGAGGGCATGAGTGGTTATGCGGCGGGTTTTGGTTTTCAAGATGAAATTTTGGATGTTGACTACGCCTTTATTCCCATGGGCAATTTAGGCGAGACGCATAAGGTGAGCATCGGGGTGCGCTTTGGCGATCCGCATTTGTTGCCCTGATCACTTTTTATTTGAGATTCCCAGGGGAAGCGGGACACCTCCCTTGACATTATTGAAGAATATGGTTTGAATACTGACATTGGGGTTCCAAGGGGAGGGATCAATGAAGCGAATTTTTTTAGCAGCAGTAATTTCCGGAGCGATTTGCGATCTTCGTGCTGAAGATAAAGCGCCGGTGCCGGCAGTGGCGGTGATGGATATTAAGACCACGGCTTTGGGCCCGGACGAGGCGCAGGCGACGGCGGATTTCATGCGGACAGCTTTGGGGAATAATGGCAAGGGTCGTTACAAAGTCATTGACCGAAAATCCATCGGAACAATTCTTGGCGACTTGAAAATGGACGTGGCCATGGGCAAGGACGTTGACGTGGCCGTGCGCGTGGGAAAAATTTTAGGGGCCAACATGATGGTCGTGGGCAGTATTACCAACCTTGACAAAATCTATTTTTTGAATATTCAAGTGGTCAATGTTGAAACCGCAGAAATCATGGCGGCGGCATCGGAAGAAGGGAAAAATTTTAAAAAGCTCAAGAAGGCGGCCGGCAAAGCGGGCAAGGCATTGGCCCAGCAGATCATCAACAGGCTCGAGCCTGCGAAATAAGAACGCCAAAATGATCAAGCATCGCAGCCTTTGCGCGCTTGCGTTGGCCCTGTTTGTTTTGGGCGCCGCCTCTGGCGCGCAGGCCGTTAAAGCAGGAAGTCAGGCGCCAAGTTTCGCCCTCAATACCCTTGATGGCAAGCGCGCGACTCTAGAGGGATTGCTTAAAAACGGAAAGCCGCTGCTCATTTCGTTTTTTGCGACTTGGTGCAAACCTTGCAATCAAGAGATTCCTGATATTAAAAAAATTGCGGCCGAAGGCAAGCTCAATGTCGTGCTCATCAGTTTGGACATGGACGCGCCGCTTGATGAGATTAAGAAGTGGGTTGCCGATAGGGAAGTTGCCCATTTGATGACGTTGCACGATCCCAAGGGCATTGCCGGCGAACGATTCGGCGTTGTTTCCGGCGGTGGACGGGCGCAGATACCGCATGTTTATATGATCAGCCCGAGCCAGAAAATCATTTGGGAGCATGACGGCCTCGATGAGAAATTGTCCGAGCATGTGTCGGCCGCGGCGGATGAATGGATTTCTAAAAAGGAGGTGGTCTCAAACAAAGAGACCGCGCCCAGGGATTCTTTTTGGGTTTTTTTCACCAACAGCGCCAACGGCTGGCTTGTTTATTGCGAATGCCCCCAGCAACCTTTGGGCGGCCTTTCTCGGCGCGCCACTTATCTTGAAGAAGCCAGGAATCGCTATGAGCCGGCGTTATTTTTGGATACGGGAGACAATTTTTCGGGCAAGGCCGATGAAAAGCGTTGCCGTCACATGGCCGAGGCTTTCGGCTATCTTTCGTATGACGCGATGGTTCCAGGCGATCAGGAATTCGTGATGGGGGCGAAATTCGCGCTGGATAAAGTATTGATTCCGGAAAAGCCTTACTTGACGGCTAATTTGGGAGTCTGCCCCAATAAAAAATTATGCACCCTTCCTTATCAGGGTTACAAAATCGTGGAAAAAGGTGGCCTGAAAATCGGCTTAATCGGGATTTTTCACGAGGACACCATCGCCTTCGCCCCGGAAGAACTGCAAGCGCAGCTTAAGGTGTTTCCACTGGACAAGAAACTCCCGGCTGCGTTAAAAGCGGTAAAGCCAAAATCCGACGTCGTTATTTTACTCTCTCACAGCGGTTTTGTGGCCGATCAAGGAATCGCCAAACAATATCCGGAAATTGATATCATCGTCGGCGGCCATTCGCAGGATTTGCTCAAAACGCCGATGATCGTGGGCTCCGTTAAAATTGTCCAGGCCGGTCCCGGCGGGCAATACGTGGGCAAGATGCTGGTAAGCAAAGAGAATGGCTCTGTGACGATCAAGAAATACGAGCTTGTCCCCATGACCCTCGATTACGAAGATCATCCTAAAATTGCCGAAGTCAACGCCAGGTATCAGGAAGAACTTAAGGGGAATTGATTCATAAAAGAAGTTCCAAGTTCCACGTTCCAAGTTCCGCATCGGGACGGAAAATTTATTTTTTTGTTGCGGACTTTAGACTTCGCTATTCATGCCCATTTTGAGTTTTCAGGACATTCAAGATGGCTGTGAATTTGACTTTGTTATCGTGGGTTCCGGATTTGGGGGTTCTGTTTCGGCATTGCGTCTGGCGGAAAAGGGATATTCCGTAGCCATCCTGGAAGCGGGCCGGCATTTTCAAGATCATGAGTTTGCGCGCACAAATTGGGACGCGCAGCGGTATTTGTGGCTGCCTAAGCTTTTTTGTTACGGCATCCAGCGCCTGACGCTGCTTAAAGATATTTTGCTTCTTTCGGGAGCCGGGGTCGGCGGCGGCTCATTGGTTTACGGCAATACGCTTCTTGAGCCCAAAGAAACTTTTTATCAATCGCCCGAGTGCCGGCGCTTGGATCCCAATTTGCGTGAGCGCTTGGCGCCTCATTTTGCCATGGCGAAAAAAATGCTCGGCGTCACGGCAACCCCCCGCATGAATCCGGCGGATCAGGCGCTGTCCCGGGTCGCCGGGGAAATGGGTCGAGGTTCCACGTTTGCGCCCACGCAGGTGGCGGTTTTTTTTGGCGAGCCCGGCAAAGAAGCTCCGGATCCTTATTTTGGCGGCGATGGTCCGCCGCGTTCAGGATGTATTTTTTGCGGGGGCTGCATGGTTGGGTGCCGTCATAACGCCAAGAACACGCTGACCAAAAATTATATTTATTTCGCTCTCAAGCGCGGCGCGCCGGTTTACAGCTTGTCAACGGTTGAGACTATCGAGGAAATGAATTCGGGGGAGAAGGGTTTTCGGTTGAGCGTTAAGCGTTCCGGCTGGGGATTTAGCAGAAAACAGGTGCGGGCGCGCCATCTGGTTCTTTCTGCAGGCGTCATGGGGACCATGCGATTGATGCTCAATCCCAAAAATAAATTAAGCCGTTTATCACCCCGCCTGGGATGCGATGTGCGCACGAACGCGGAGGTTTTGGTGGGATCAACAGCGCGGGATGACCGCCATAATTGGTCCGAGGGCGTGGCGATCTCAAGCGGCTTTTGGCCCGATGAGCGCACGCATGTGGAAGTCGTGCGTTATTCCGAGGGTTCTGATGCGATGAATTTTTTATCCTTGCGTCAGGCGCCCAAAGGGCGCCGGGGCTTGGCTCAAATGGTTTGGGCGTTTTGGACAATAGCGCGCCATCCATCGGAGTCGTTCAGGACCTTTTTCCCATTGGGATGGGCTAAAAAAACCACCATTTTGCTGGTGATGCAAGACACTGATTCGCGGTTGCGTTTGATTTGGCGGCGTATTGGGGGATTTTTGGGATTTCTCTCCAGCACGCCGGAGCCGGGTTCGCCGCCGCCTCCGCGCGATTTGGCAATCGCCAAGGAAGCGTTGCGCCGTTTTGCGGATGCAACCAACGGAATCCCCCAGGTCTCCGCCGCAACCGCGCTTTTGGGCGTTGTCACCACCGCCCATATTTTAGGCGGGGCCGTCATGGGCACGAGTTCCGATGGCGGCGTGACCGACTTGGGCGCCAAGGTATTCGGTTATAATAATTTTTGGATCGTGGACGGCTCTCTCATACCCGCCAATTTGGGTGTGAATCCCTCATTGACAATCACCGCCCTGGCCGAGCATGCCATGAGCCTGATTCCGGAAAAAGTTCCAAATCCCTAATGGGGTCACATCTCAATATTTTACATTTTTTGATAGGTAAGCCGCGAAGAAATTTTTTGGATAAAACCGGCTACGGAAATTTTATGGGGCGCCTATCAAATAGAAAATGGAGACCCTTTGCCCTGCGGGGGGAGGGGATGATCTCGGCGGCTCTTGATCTAATGGGGTCAAGAAGCTCGTAGAGCGTGTCGCCGGGACAGGCGGTGGCATTTAGGTCGCGGTGGCCCTTGAGAGTTTTGGGAGAAATCGAATAGGCGCCGGAGACCCAGGCAATTAGCCTGGCCACGCTCTCGAGCTGTTCGACGGATGCTCGATTATTGATGGGTTCGTGATAGTACCCCATGAGCGCTATGCCGATATTGCCGGTGTTGTGTCCGGCGGCATGCGCGCCTCTGGCGCCGCTGGGCCGGCCTTCAAAAGTCCGGCCTTTCCCGTCAATAATAAAGTGATACCCGATATCCAGCCAGCCGCGCGCCTGCTGATGAAACTCTTGCAGAAACCGCATTTCCTCAATAGACTCTTCGAGGCTTTCGGAATATTTGCCTGCTGTGTGATGCAGCGTTATCCGGCGCGGGCGATTTCCGGCATAGTCGTCCTTGGGCTGTTGCGCGTTCCAGTCAGACCTTAGGAATAGGGTGAGTCCGGAGGGCATAGTTTCGAGAGAATCCAAGGAAAAGACCCTGCCTCCTCCTTTTTCCGAGATTGTCTCGTTGACGGTTTCAACACTATAAATAATGAGGTCGCGCAAGGGTTTTCCCCGAACTACAAAACGAACGTTTATGGGGCTGCGGCCGGCTTGCTCCATGGTGAAGCGGGCCCAGAAGCGGCCGTTGTCTTTTTGGAGAGTTCTTATTTGGTTCCACGAAGATGTTCTTGACGTGAGACCCGGGAAACGGACATAGAGATTCGTTGTGTCGTTGGGCATGGTCCCCTGGATAAAAATCTCCTGATAGGATTGTTCGGGGGGGTCGCTCTCTCCTGTTTCGATAATTTTTAATTCATCTTGGTCCTGAGCCGTCAGGGAGATGGACATGGCCAGCGGTTTGTTATTAATGGTTAATTGTGATAGACCATCCCCAAGATTTCCGGCCAGCGCCACCACGGGCAGGAGCGAGAGGACTATTGCGTAGACCACGATGGCCATTGTAGCGGAATTTTTTTCAATTTTGACACAAATCCTTTGACGGCAATGGGTTTTTCCACTAACCTGGATTTTCGCAGAGGACTAATCTGTTAGATTTTTTTGGTATCCGTAGGAATTTTAATCTGAACAAGTGCGTC
>JACQPE010000197.1 GCA_016207685.1 Elusimicrobiota bacterium
GATACCTTATAAGAGGTATTTTTTTGATCTGAATTAACCAGGGCGGCCTCCGCTCCCAAAAAGAATCTGTAGCGGGAATCTGACCTAAAAAAATGATAGCCTCTTAACCCGAAAACTTGGGAGGTGATCTTGCCCGTTGCATCATCCTCACTTCCCGTCAAATAGCGCAGCTCTCCAGCCCAGCGGGAATCTAAGTTGTAGCGAATCTGGCCGCCAAGATAGTTAAGACCAAGGGCAAAACGGGATGGGCCAGACTCTGCGGCAAGAGAGGAAGCTCTCAAAAAAATGCAACTTAAAACCAACAATATTTTCATGGCTTTATGCTCTCTAAGTCTTCAATGGCGCAATGCACCTCGTTTAAGGGTCACATCTCTACATTTTACATTTCTGTCAGGAACACTTGAAAAAAATAGAATCGCTTATTTTTAGCTCCCTTTTTTCAAAATGTAAAATGTGGAGATGTGACCCCTTTTTTGACCCTTTTTTTAGAAAGTTCTTACTAAGCCCAAACTAAAACCCAGGCCGTAAAATTTTGGACTTTCTTTATCTAAAGTTTTACTAGCTTCAACGAGCGCATGGAGGCGCCATTTGGTGTCGGGAATCTGCCCCTCGTAGCCCAGGGCGCCCATCCATGAAAACTGCATGCCCTCCAACGGATCAACAAAATTTGATTTCGAATCAATCCCGTCAAAAGAATGCGCCACGGCCCCGCCGCGCAAAATAATATAGCGGGTATGCGGCGTGCCCAGCGGAATGAGCGCCAACTCAAGACCCAAAGGAACCTGATAATGATCCAAATATGAATTCGACCCGCCAATGTTGGACTCTTCAATCCTGTGGTACTCAATCCCGCTGTAGCAGCGCATCCATGAAAACAAATGTCCGCCGATCAATAATCGCGGCCCAAAACTGGCCCCCAAGTCCGTCAACTGATCCGTCGTTTTATTTTTAATGAGTAATGTTTCGGCGGCCAAACTCAATGTCAAGTAGCGCGCCTTGGAAGGGGCATGGGTTTGACCTTCCGGTGACACCGAGCTGTTTTCCTTGACTTGGCCCAACGCGGGAAT
Organism: Elusimicrobiota bacterium; assembly: GCA_016207685.1. Lineage (GTDB taxonomy): Bacteria > Elusimicrobiota > Elusimicrobia > JACQPE01 > JACQPE01 > JACQPE01. The sequence goes on from JACQPE010000197.1 coordinate 1,068, forward strand.
TTGCTCGCCGGACTGCAAAAATTTCAGAAAGGCTTTTTTTTCTGGTTCACCCCACTGGTCCTGGCGGGATAAATCCGGCTGGTTTTGGGCCGATACGGCAACGGCCCAAAAAAGGCCGAAAAAGAAAATTGATGCTCGACGAGCGGTCATCCACCTATTATGATTTATCGGTGAGGCTAAAAAAACTTTTATTCATTGCGGCCCTGGCCACTATTCCAAAAAATTGCCTTCATGCCAAAAGCGTGGCCCAGGCCCGCAACCAAATCGTGGAAACAACGCTGCGCTACCTTAACGTTCCTTATCTTTGGGGAGGAGAGCATCCCGTAACCGGCCTTGATTGTTCGGGATTTATCCGGCTCGTTTATCAACAAGCGGGGCTCTCTCTGCCCCGCACCAGCCGCGAACAATTTCAATCCACTAAAAAGCTCTCCCCTGGTCATGTCCTCCCAGGGGATATCATTTTTTTCTCAATGAAACACCCCGGTTCAACTTTTGTGGACCATGTGGGCATTTATGTCGGCAAGGGATATTTTATTCACGCTTCGGCCACGAATGGGGTGCATCTCGAAGCGATCACCAAACCCTACTATTGGAACAGGTTAATCAGCGTGCGCAAGCATACGGCATTATGAAAAAATTATTGAGTTATAGGGTTATTGAGTTAAGGAAATAGAAATTTAAAATTTAATTTAATATCGAGAAACGGATGGGTCGGCTTCCAGGGACCAGGCCTCGATGCCGCCGCTCAAACTTTTTAAATTTTTATAGCCTTTTGTTTCCAAAAATCTGACTGCTTTTAAGCTACGCACGCCGCCGTGGCAGTAAATAATAATTTCTTCATTGGGGCTGATTTCCTGATAGCGCTCCTCTAGCTCGGCCAATGGAATCCACGCCGATCCCTCAATTTTAGCCGTGTCGCGCTCCCAGTCCTCGCGAACATCCAAAAACTTAATTTTTTCACCTTGATCAAGCCGCGCCTTAATATCGGAAGCTTTGACATTAACGCCTCCCGGCGTTTGATCATAACGCTTAAATAAATCCAACATCGCACTGCTCCTCGCGCCTCATCCCACTATATGATAGTGATAGTATAGGAATTCATGATCATTTACAGCGATCTTCAAACAGCCGGATACCGCTTTGCGGGGCACCCTGAAGCGCCGGAACGTATCACGTAAAGTTACGCTCATCTAAAATTGATCGGCCTGGAGCCCCAGAAACCGCCGGTTCAAGCAACCATTGACGACATCTTGATGGCGCATGCTCAAAAACACTGGGACAACGTCATTTCCGAAAACTATGATAACGCGGACACGCCTCGTGAGCCGGGTATTGACCAAATGGCGTTAACAAGTCTTTCGGGATATCTTTCTGCGACGAACTCCTCAACGGCGGGCCAAAACGCCCTCTCGCTCATGCGTCCGCCCGGGCAGCATGCCGCGTCCTAGCGCATCGCAGGGTTTTGTTACATCAACCACATAGCCATCACCTGCCTAAAAGCTCTTGCCGGCGGCATCCGGGTTGCCTATGTTTCCCTGCATCAATCGCCGCTTTACCCGGGCGCTGGACTGAAAACTCGAGGAAATTGCCTTACAAAAAATGTCCACTGGCCCAATTCCAATTAAATATTCCTGATTACAAAAAAATAGGCCACATGATCTCGAATCTTCAAATTAAACGCTTTGCCGTTCTCGAAGGCGGCCATGCCGAAGACCTGCCGCTTCTGATCGAACAATTTCTCATTGGTTTTGCCGGCTGATCTGCTTGCGTAAAAATTCAATAATCGTTTCAATATCGCCAAGACCAACCCCGGTGAAGACATTGCCATTGGGATAAACCAACACCGTGGGACCCTCATCGCACATGTCAAGGCAGCCCGATCGAATAACCCGTATTTTTTGAGCTAAGCCGGAGGACTTAACCTTCTCCTTAAGCTCTCGACAAATCTCCTCACCCGGGCGGCTCTCCCCAGCGCAAGAAACACGGCCCTGATCGCGCTTATTGGTGCAAACCAGAACAGCGCACTGGTAAGGCGGGCGCCGGGAGGAAAGTTTTGAATTTGTAATCAAGAAATCCTCTTTAGGCGTTATCGGCAATTTATCATTCGTCATTTATCATTCTCCGGAGGCACCGCTAAAATCCGCCCATCAACCTCGCGGATAAACCCGGCTCGCTGCAGCGGGTCATGCTGGAACACGGCCAGCCACTCTCGCTCTTGCGCGACTTTAAGAAGCTTTCGTTTAGACTCCAAAGTCGCTACGGGATAGAGGTCGTAACCCATAATCCACGGCAATGCTACATGGGCGCGCGTTGGGATTAAATCCCCAAAAAAAATCGCGCCCTGACCCTTGGATTCAACGACCACGCACTGATGCCCCCGCGTGTGGCCGCCGCTTTGAATCACGGACAAACCGGGCTCAATCTCATAATTTCCCAAGACAAGCTCCAACTGGCCGCCGGTCTCCAAACATGCGAAATTCTCCTCCAAATAACTGGCCCTGCTGCGCTCATGCGGATGATTGGCATCGTCCCACTCTTCTTTTTGCACGATGTATTTTGCCCTGGCGAATGCGGGCCTGGGTTTAGATGCCTCCTCCCAAACCGTATTGCCACCGCAATGGTCAAAATGTAAATGCGTGTTAATCACAACGCTGATATCCATGGGTGTCAAGTGAAAATTTTTAAGTCCGTCAAGGAGCGTTTGTTCGCGTTCCAAAGCGTAAATGCTCTTAAATTTAACGTCATGTTCATATTTTGATGAAAGACCGGTATCCGCCAAAACCCATTTTCCGGATGGGGTCTTAATAAGCAAAGAACCCAAGGCGAGTTTGATACGATTTTTGTCATCCGCCGGATGATGCCGGCACCAAAGCGTTTTGGGCACCGCCCCATGCATCGCGCCCCCATCCAAACGGAAAAACCCGTCATTAAGCTGAAAAATCTCAAACCGTCCGATTTTCACTTGATTATTTCACCAAATACGTCTAACCTTTTTGCAAGTATAAAGCACAGAATGAATTAACAAAAATTCACTGCGATAACTTCATCAATCATCGTCATTCTGGCTACTGGGGGCTCCCCTGGCCTACGCTTCTCAAAAATTAACCGGAATTCCGCAATTAAAGGGCTTCCCCCTTCGGAAACACCGGTCTTTCCTGGGCCGTCATGCCGGCTTTCGCCGGTAATAGCACAATTTTCAAAAAAATTCTTCGCCTGGAGCTACGCGCAATCAAATTTACGCCAAATGGACTTTCGGTATGAAGAATCCGCAGTCCTTCTTGATCGCATCATCAAACCTGCAGCCCACGGATTACCCGAGTCAAGCAATTGAAAAAAGTAACCCTAGCTCAACCTGTTGAGCAATTGAAAAAGTAACCAAGCCTGTCCTCCTTTTTGTGATATATCTCATGCGCTTAAGGCCAGTTCTCTGTTGAGCCTTCGCATGATCTTGACC
>JACQPE010000198.1 GCA_016207685.1 Elusimicrobiota bacterium
CCTGACCCCTCGCCCCCGACCCCTGACTTATTGATTCTGTTCACTGCCTGCAAAATATCTTGCTGCCCTCCATAATTAACGGCCAACGAAAGAATAAGTCCAGTATTGTCTGAAAGCTCTTGAATCGCCTCATCAATCTTCTTATTTAGCCGATGCGGCAAGGCCTCTCTTGCGCCCAAACAACGCAGCCTGACATTGTTGGATTTTAATTCAGGCGTTTCCTCGGCCAGCGTTCGTTCAAAAAGCCGGAATAAAAACTCCACTTCCGCCTTGGGCCGGCTCCAATTATCCGCTGAAAAAGCAAATAACGACAGCGCATTGACGCCTAACACACCGCAACTTTTAATGCTCTCACGCACTGCAACCGCGGCACGCTCATGACCCTTGACGCGCTCCCATCCCTGCCGCCGGGCCCAACGCCCATTGCCATCCATAATAATCGCGATGTGGCCCGGCAATCGCTCCAGGTTAACACGTTGCCAAATCTTTCCACAAGGCTCAAAATAGCTCGGGGTGATCTCTCGGTATTGACTCATCAACAAGGCCGGCAAATATCCGTTATAAGAACCAATGCGACGCTAGATTTCAAAAATGTCTTTTTCTTTGGCGGCCACAAGGTGATCAATATCCGCGATCCATTTATTGGTGAACTGATCAAGCTCTTGCTGGCGCCTAAATTTTTGATCTTCCGGAATTTTCTTTTCCTTCAAGAGCTTTGTGATCGCCTCTTCCTGGGCGTCGCGCCTGGAGTTACGGATCGCGACGCGGGCGTCTTCGGCGTATTTTTTGGCGGCGCGGACATACTCTTTACGTCTTTCTTCGGTAAGCGAAGGAAACGCGAGTCGCAAAATTTGGCCATCGGTAGACGGCGTGATGCCGAGATCGGATTTTTGAATCGCCTTGTCTATTTCGGGAACCACCTGCGGGTCCCATGGGCGAATCTCAATGGTGCGCGCATCGGATACCGTAACCGTGGCCAACTGCGAAATCGGCATTTCCGACCCATAGGCCATGACGCGCACGCGCTCCAAAATCGCCGGACTGGCTCGATTGCTGCGAATGGAAGTAAAATTATTCTTCAATTGATCAAAAATTTTCCTGGCCTGCTGTTCGAAGCCTTGAAAGTAAAAAGGGACACTCATATCCTAACCCCCTAACCCGGCATCACCGGAGCCAAAAAGTTCGAAGTCCTAAGTCAGAATGATCCACAAAAATAATCACCGGTTCGCCATTTCACCTTTGAGAACCTAAAATATTTTCGACAAGGGCTCAAAATCCAAACCATAAAAGACTAATGAACCAAAGTGCCGACTTTTTCTCCATGCACGGCTTTGGCGATATTTCCGGAAACATTTAAGTCAAAAACCAGCACGGGAATCTTATTATCCATGCACAACGTAAAAGCGGAGGTATCCATAATCTTGAGGCGCTTAACGATGGCCTCTTCGAATCGCAGCGTCTTGTACTTCGTGGCCTTGGGATTTTTTTGAGGATCATCCGTGTAAACGCCATCCACCTTGGTGGCTTTGAGCAAAATTTGGGCGCTGATCTCAATGGCGCGCAGAGCGGCCGTGGTGTCGGTTGTAAAGTAGGGCGAGCCGATGCCGCCGGCGAAAATGACGACTCTTCCTTTTTCCAAATGACGCGTGGCCCGGCGCAAAATGCAAGGCTCGGCCAGCTTATTAACCTCAATGGCGCTTTGAACCCTTGTGGGAACCCTGCGCGCTTCCAGGGCATCCTGAAGGGCCAACGCGTTGATGACGGTGGCCATCATGCCCATATTATCCGCCGTCACGCGGTTAATACCGGCGGCCTCATCTGAAGTGCCGCGCCAAATGTTCCCGCCGCCGATAACAATGGCCATTTGGGCGCCACCCTTGGTGGCGCGAACGATTTCCTGGGCGATCGATGATAGGGCCTTGGGATCAATGCCATGATCCAAATCACCGACCAAGGCTTCCCCTGAAAGCTTTAAAAGAATTCGACGGTATTTGGGTTTAGTGGTGGGCACGTCGGCGCTAGGCCGGCCAATCCTCGCCGACTTGGAAACGGGCGAAACGGCGGATCGTCAAATTTTCACTCATTTTGGCCACGGCTTGAGTCAACAGGGCGCCCACGGTTGTTTTCCCCGATGTATCCCTAATGGAGGACTGCTCCAGGAGGCATGCTTCAGAATAAAATTTAGCCAGCTTTCCTTCGATAATTTTTTCATGCGCCTGGGCCGGTTTACCGGAATTGGCTGCTTGCTGTTTATAAATATCTTTTTCTTTCTCCACAAGAGACGCGGGAACATCTTCCCGGCGAATCCATCGTGGATTTGAGGCGGCGATCTGAAGGGCTAACTCTTTGGCCAAATCCTGAAATTCAGCGGTTCTCGCGACAAAATCGGTCTCACAATTAAGCTCCACCATGACGCCAACCTTCCCGCTATGGTGCAGATACGTCGCCACCGCGCCCTCTTTAGCCGAACGATTCGCTTTTTGGGCAGCCCCGGCTAAACCCTTTTTGCGTAAAATCTCCACAGCCCTATCAATATCCCCTGCCGATTCAGACAAGGCGCGCTTACAATCCATTAGTCCCGCTCCGCTCTTCTCGCGTAGCTTGGCCACGTCGTTCGCAGAAATCATCACCGCGCTCATGCTAATCTCCTATAAACTACGGTTTAACCGGAATTTGCTCAATCGGGGCAACATCAGCCGCCTGGGGCATGGGCTCCTGACCATTGATTCCCGAATTAGCCGACACATCCTCACCCTCCGCCATGGCCGCTTCCAGCGTGACGCCGGCGGTTTTTTGTTTGACATCAATAATTGTCTGCGCCACGGACTGGGTAAAAAACCGGATGGACCTTAATGCATCATCATTTCCAGGAATGGGGTAATCAATCAAGTCAGGATCGGAATTGGTGTCGCAAATGGCCACGATCGGAATTTTCCCTTGGCGGGCTTCCGTAACGGCCGTTGTCTCTTCTGAAGAATCCACGATAAATATAGCATCCGGCAAACGGACCATCTCCTTAACGCCTTCATACTTAAGCTTTAGAGCTTGAAGCTCTCGCGTAAATTTACGGCCTTCTTTTTTATTCAAGACATCCAAAATGCCCTCAACGAGCATTTTTTCCATCTCTAACAAACGATCAATGCTCTTGCGCACCGTTGAAAAATTGGTCAATGTCCCGCCCACCCACCGGCTTGTCACATAATACATGCCGGCGCGCTGGGCCTCGGATCTAACAGCCTCCTGGGCCTGGCGCTTGGTGCCGACAAAAAGAATTTTTCCCTGGCGGGTGACCATTTCTTCGACGAAACGCAACGCCCGTTTTAATTCCTTGGAGGATTTTTGTAAATCAATAATATGGATATTATTGCGCGATCCATAGATGTATTTGGCCATCTTTGGATTCCAACGCCGGGTTTGATGCCCAAAATGGGCGCCCGCTTCAAGCATGGCCTTAATAGATATTGTTTGCACGTTTAAACGATTATAGCACGCCGCCGGCGCGCTTGCAAAACAAGACTATTCAAGGGGTTTATTTAGGGTCCCTTGGTGTCGTCGGACTTCAGTTCCCGCCGAAACGCGCGGATGGCTTCACCCAGAGACTTGGCCAATTGAGGAAGTTTATTAGGCCCAAACAATAAAAAACCGGCAGCCGCAATCACCAACATCTCACCCCAACCCAGATTAAACATTGCTTCCATTATATCATCTCCTAACCACCACGGAGTCAACGTCTTTGGGGTCACATCTCTACATTTTACATTTCTGTCAGCAGCGCCCGAAAGAATTGCTCATTTTTAGTTCTTATTTCAAAATGTAAAATGTAGAGATGTGACCCCAAATGGGCGCTCGTTATTTCCTGCCGAATTTTTTCTTGGGATTGATGGCGCGGCCCAATTGGTCACGGATTTCAAAATGCAGATGCGGGCCTGTGGAAAGGCCCGTTGAGCCCACGCGTCCGATCATTTTTTTACCGCCTTCAACCCACAAACCTTGTGAAACGTAAATCTTGCTCATATGACCATAGCGCGTCGTCATACCATCGGAGTGTTTAATGATTGCCGTAAGCCCATAACCCTCTTTCCAGCCGGCAAAAATAACCCGTCCCGATCGCGACGCGTAAACGGGCGTATTGTGCGGTTGCGGTAAGTCCAAGCCGTCGTGAAACTTCTTGCGCTTCAAGACAGGATGATATCGGGAACCAAATCCGGAACTCACGCGAAGTGAAACATGCTTAAAAGGCACGCGAAAGGTATCAAATTCAAGGTAAACACCCGGAATAAGCACCACCTCATCCGGGACAAACTCATAATCGCGTAACAGAGCCCATCCGGGCAACCGATTGGCTTCAACGATATCTTCGCGGAGATTACGTTGCCGAGCTTCATTCCCAGAGCGATATTGGCGCAAAATCTGCTCCAAACTTTGGCCGCGCCCGTCTTTGGATTTGACGTAATGCAGCGTTCCTTTGCGATTTTGAACGATCAAATTGTGGCCCGGCTTCATCCAAATGAGCTCGGAGCTGTTGCTGCTTTGCAGGCTTTCCACGGTTGTTCCATAACTGGAGGCCAGCTTCCAAATATTATCGCTCGGCCTAATTTCATGCGACGCCCAAATAAACCGATTTATTCTCTTAATTTCCGCCGGAATGATTTGAGTCCTTTGTTCATGGAAATCGCTGACCCAGGCCAAATCGCGCACTGACAATAAATTTTGAAGTTCGGCCATTAACGCGCCTTCGGAACGTGTCTCCCAGGAAGCCTGCGCCGGGTTAACGCGCGAAAAAAACGCGACCATGCCGATAGCCGGCAAAAAAAACAGTCCGCGAGCTGAAATCATCACTACTATATTAAGGATAGCGGGCATTCATTACATTTGCAACAAGGCGCTTCTCCAGGAAAAAATAAGAAAAAAATTCTCCGACGCGGGGCCGATGAATGGATATGCTGTTGGATTATTCTCAAACAAGAAGGCCCCCCGCCTCTATCAATCTATGCCCTCTCCCCCTGCAGGGGCGAAGGAGTAAAAGCGGAATGCTTTAATCTATCTCCATGGACTTTAAAAAGTCTTTATTGGCCTTTGTTGAACCGAGCTTGTCCAATAGAAGCTCCATGGCCTCAACAGGATTGAGCCCGGAAAGAACTTTTCGCAGGACCCAAACCTTATTGAGCTGGTCCTCATCCAACAATAGCTCTTCTTTTCGCGTGCCGCTGCGATTGATATCAATGGCCGGAAAAACTCGCTTATCAGAGAGCTTCCGGTCAAGGTAAACTTCCATATTGCCGGTTCCCTTAAACTCCTCAAAAATCACATCATCCATGCGGCTTCCGGTTTCAATTAAAGCGGTTGCCAATATGGTAAGGCTGCCCCCTTCCTCGATATTGCGAGCGGCGCCGAAAAAGCGCTTGGGCCGCTGCAAACTGGTTGATTCGATGCCCCCGGACAAAACCCGTCCCGATGACGGGGTGACCGTATTATAGGCGCGCGCCATGCGGGTAATGGAATCCAAAAGAATAAGCACGTCCCGTCCGCCCTCAACGAGCCTTTTTGCTTTCTCAATGACCATCTCCGCCACTTGCACATGGCGCTCGGCCGGCTCATCAAAAGTTGAAGCAATCACCTCGCCCTTGACCGTGCGCTGCATATCCGTGACTTCTTCAGGACGCTCATCAATCAGGAGAACAATGATATAGACTTCCGGGTGATTGGCCGTCACCGAATTGGCCAGTTTCTGCAAAATAATCGTCTTGCCGGCGCGCGGCGGGGATACTATCAAACCGCGCTGGCCCTTGCCGATGGGAGCGATTAAGTCCAGGCATCTTGTTGTTAATTCATTTTTAACGGTTTCCAGAACAACGCGAGTTTTTGGGTAGTAAGGGGTTAAATTGTCAAATAATGGCCTCCCGCCCAATTTATCAATGCCGATGCTATTGACCCCCTGCAACTGCAGCAGGGCAAAAAAACGTTCCTGATCTTTGGGGGGACGCACGAGGCCGTGCACGGTGTCGCCCTTGCGCAAACTAAAACGTTTGATTTGGCTGGGAGAAACATAAATATCATCAGGGCCGGGCAAATAATTGTTATTAGGTGAGCGCAAAAATCCAAAACCGTCGGGCAATATCTCCAAGACGCCGCGCGCCTCGACAATGCCATGTTCTTTGGCTTGAGCCTCAAGAATCTGGGCGACCAATTCCTGCTTGCGAAGTCCGGAAGTCTGCTCAATCTTGAGTTCGTTGGAAAGACGCATCAATTCCGGAATAGTCATATTTGAAAGCGTCTGGGCGTCAAAAATAGCCTTGTTTCCGGCAGGCCTGTTACTGGGCGTTATTGGCGGCATTTCTCTTGAGGTTTCTTCTATATTGGTCATGGCGAGTGGCTCCCCCCATTCTAGCGGTTATTATTTTTTTGCTGCTTATTTTCTTTAGCGCGCCCCGGCAATCTTCCAAGATGACGCGGCATGCTTTATTTATTATCTTCACCTGCTCGAAGAGCTTTTGGCGAGAAAATGTATTATCCAAAATTATATCGGCTTTGCAACACTTTTCCCGAAGAGGCATTTGAGCTTGAAGCCGGCGGCGGATTTCCGACGCGATCCAGCCGGCATGCCGCAGGCGTTTCTTAATGACGCTCATCGGCGCCCAAACGGCGAGAGAAACGTCATAATAATGTTCATGCTTAACCTCAAAAAGCAGGGGGATTTCCACAACGCGAAATTGATTCGACTCGCGCCGCAAACGCCAAAAAAGCGCCCGGAGAATTTCAGGATGCAAAATTCTCTCAAGCCGGCGCCGCTGGGATTGATCGGCAAATACCAGGGAGGCCAGCTGCTTTCGGTCAAGGGCTCCATCCGGGCCAATGACCCCAGGGCCGAACGCCCGGGCCAAACTCCGGACCAGAAAATTTCTCCGTCCGCCGGTTAATTTCCGCGCGATGGCGTCGGCACTAAAGACTGCGGCGCCCAGTTTCTTAAAATCCTCAAGAACTTCCGATTTTCCACTGCCGAAACATCCAGTAACAGCCAACGTCAAGGAGGGCCGGGGGGAGGAATTTTGAGTTTTGAGTTTTGAGTTTTGAAATTGGAACTTGGAACTCATCGTTGACACCTCGGACAATAAAACGTGGAGCGCTGGCCCAGAAAAAACATTTTCACCGGAGTTGCGCAATGCATGCATGGCTCGCCGCGGCGGCGGCCGTAAA
>JACQPE010000199.1 GCA_016207685.1 Elusimicrobiota bacterium
GTCCACAAAGGATACAAAGACAAAAAAATTTTTTGTTCTGACTCGGAACTCGGAACTCGGAACTCGGAACTCCGTTGCGACCAAGGGGAGCAACGGTAGTGGAACAGATTTTTAATCTTTTTAAAATTCCGGAAGTTCGCCGCCGTTTACTTTTTACTCTTGGGGTGCTGGCTCTTTACCGAGTCGGCGCCGCGATCCCGCTTCCCGGCATTAATACGGAGGCGTTGCGGCAGCTTTTTGAACAGCATCGGGGATCTTTCCTAGGTTTTTTGGATATTTTCTCCGGCGGCGCCTTGTCCCGATTTTCTATCTTGACCCTGGGTACGATTCCCTATATTAATTCTTCAATTATTTTGAGCCTTCTCCAGGGAGCCCATGTGATCCCCTATCTTGACCGCCTTTCGCGCGAAGGCGAAAGCGGCCGCAAGCGCATTCAGCAGTTGACCCGTTATTTGGCGGTGGCGCTCGCCATGTTCCAATCGTTCGCCATTGCTTTGGGGTTTACGCAAACCCAGGCGGGCGTGGCGCCGATCATCCAAGACCCAACGGCGGGTTTTTACATGATGACGGCCTTCACTTGGACGGCGGGCGCTATTTTGGTGATGTGGCTGGGTGAGCAGATCACGGAGTTCGGCATCGGCAACGGCATTTCTTTAATTATTTTTACCGGTATTGTGGCCCGGATGCCCGCGTCAGTTTTTGACGTTATCCGTTTGGTGCGCGTTGAAGAAATTTCTCTTTTCGTGGCATTGGTGCTGGCCGCGTTGGTTCTTGTCGTTTGCGGCGGGGTGGTTTGGGTGGAAACAGCCCAGCGGCAGATTCCTGTTCAATATGCGAAGCGTCTCGTGGGGCGGCGCATGATGGGAGGAGCCAACACCTATTTACCCATTAAGCTCGATCCCAGCGGCGTGGTGGCTGTTATTTTCGCCTCGGCTGTCATTCAAGCGCCTCTTTTTGTGAGCCAACTTTTTCCCAATTCGGCTTGGGCACAGCTTCTCCAGAAGGTGTTTGGCGGCTTTGGCGGGAAGTCGCCTTTGTTTTCTTTGATTTACGCCGGCCTCATTATTTTCTTTTGTTATTTCTACAATTCGATCGCCATTAACCCGCAGGATTTGGCGGAAAACATGAAAAAATGGGGAGGGTTTATCCCTGGGATCAGGCCGGGGAAATCCACGGCTGATTTTATTGAATGGGTGGTCGAGCATTTAACATTGTTCGGAGCGCTTTTTGTGGCAAGCTTGGCCGTCTTGCCGGATTATATGCGCAGCTATCTTTCGGCGCCATTTTTCTTTGGCAGCACGTCGCTTTTGATTGTTGTGGGGGTTGCGTTAGACACCATGGGACAACTCGAGGCTCACTTATACATGCGTCATTATGAAGGATTTCTCAAGAAAGGACGCATCCGCGGACGCTGGTTTAACGTGGGGCAAACCACATGAAGAAAGCGACAGGAGCGATGGCTATGTCCGCGATCATTTTAATCAATGCTGACCATGCCACGGCAGAGAACAACCAAACCGCCATCCCTGATAACCCCGCGACCCAAGCCGTAGGCGCCGGCATTTGGCTGACTAATGTTTGTTGCGGCCGCCCCTCCTTTGACCCTGGCTCCTCTTATAACACCATTGCTAATAACAATGAAAGGGGTGCGGAATTTGCCTTCATTGTGGACCCTGGCAACACCACGGAACTCACCCTCCGGGGCAACTTCGGAAATAATGTCATGGAGGGTCAGGCGGCCGAGGTCAAAAAGGAAATTAAAATCGCCCGCGAGCTAGGACAGATTGACAATGACGGCATCGCTGAGAGCCTCTTAAAGAAAGCCGACAATGCAGAAGCCGCCGTCAACAGTGGCCAGAGAGAAACAGCAAAGAATATTCTAAACGCCCTGATCCAGGAGATGGGGGGCCCAGGCCGGCAAGCATATGACGGACACTGCTAATCCCCCCACGCTCCCGCAAGATGTCCGAACCCTGGCAGGGCAGTTGTGAGTATAAACCCAGGTTCCGGTGCGAGAAAAAAGGAAAAAGTGGGCCAAGCCACATGATCGAGAGTTTCGAGTTGCGAGTTGCGAATTTCGAATTTGGGAACGTGACGGCAATTGTTCCGTTTTTGTTTTTGATTCGCAACCCGCAACCCAGAACCCGCAACTATTATTGACATGCGTATCATTCTTCTCGGCGCTCCCGGTTCCGGTAAAGGCACGCAGGCGGCGCTTTTTTCTCAAAAGTTAAATGTTCCGCACGTTGCGACCGGAAATATTTTCAGGGATGAAATTTCCCGCAAGACAGATTTGGGCCTTCAGGTGGAATCATTTGTTAAGTCAGGGCGCTTGGTTCCGGATGCCACCGTTCTGGAGATGGTCATGAGGCGCCTTGAGCGTCCTGATTGCGTTGACGGATTTTTGTTGGACGGGTTTCCTCGAACCATTGACCAGGCGCGGAGATTGGGTGATTTTTTGATCAAGAAAGACTGGAAGATCAATCGTGTTTTTTGTCTTGACATTAATACGGAGGTCTTGGTGACGCGGTTGTCCGAACGCCGTCAATGTTCCAGTTGTCAGGTAGTGTATAATTTAGTAACAAAGCCGCCGCGGCAATCCGGCGCGTGTGATCATTGCGGAAATAAGCTCATCCAGCGTTCCGATGATGAACCTAACACGGTCCGGAAAAGGCTGATGGTTTATCAGGATTTAACATCGCCTCTCGTTGCTTTTTATAGGGCCACCGAATCATTTGTGATGATTCAAGCTGATCGCGGGGTTGATGAGGTGACGGACCAAATAGCCGGACATCTTAATGGGGTGCATCAGTGAATGCGGCTGCGTCCATTATTGAAGTTAAGAGCCAGCGTGAAATTACGATTATGCGCGAGGCCGGGCGCATGACCGCGATCGTGTTGGCGGAATTGGCGGCATTGGTTCGTCCGGGTTTGAGCGCCGATATTCTTGATCTTGAGGCCAAGGCGCGTATTGAGCGTTTTGCGGGGGCCGCGCCGGCTTTTAGGGGATACCGGGGATTTCCGGGAAATCTTTGTGTTTCCATTAATGCGGAAGTGGTCCATGGTATTCCAAAAAAAAATAAGGTCATTCGCGAGGGTGATCTGGTGAGCCTGGATTTGGGTGTTTTGTACCAGGGTTATTACGGTGACGCAGCTACAACAGTGGCTGTTGGTGCAATAAGTGATTCGGCGCGAAGGCTGATTGAAGCGACGCGGACGTCGTTGAGCTTGGGCTTGGCCCAAGTCAAGCCTGGGGCAACGACCGGGGACTTGGGCCATGCGATCGAATCGCATGTTAAGTCACTGCGCATGAGCGTTGTCCGGGAGTTTGTGGGCCATGGCATTGGGCGGCGGCTTCACGAGGAGCCTTCGGTGCCGAATTTTGGGGAACCGGGACGCGGCGCCCGCTTGGTTCCGGGAATGACGATTGCCGTTGAGCCCATGGTGGCCTTGGGTTCGGGAGATGTGGTCATCGGCCCTGATGGGTGGACTGCTAAAACTAAAGATGCATCATGGGCGGCTCATTTTGAACATACTGTTTTGGTAACTCAAGAGGGTTTCGAGATTTTGACGTATGGAGAGCATGAATAAAGAAGAAAAGATTCTTTTAGAGGGCGTCGTTGCCGAGGCGATGCCCAATGCGATGTTTCGTGTGAATTTGGGCGGCGGGCGCTTGTGTTTGGTTCATGTGTCAGGAAAAATGCGCATGCATTTCATTAGGATTTTACCGGGAGACAAGGTCCGGGTTGAATTGACACCGTATGATTTAACCCGGGGGCGTATTATTTCCCGTTTGGAGTAATTTATGAAAGTGCGAAGTTCGATTAAACCTATTTGTCAAAAGTGTAAAATCGTCCGGCGTTATGGCGTGCTTCGGGTTGTTTGCAAAAACCCCAAGCATAAACAACGCCAAGGATGAATAAGAGTGAATATAGAATGTGGAATATAGAATATTGGCGCAAAGACAGCTATTGTTTTTCATCTTTTCCTACATTCAATATTCAATATTCAA
>JACQPE010000190.1 GCA_016207685.1 Elusimicrobiota bacterium
TTCAGGCGGCGGATGCCGCTGCCGGGGCCATTGCCCTGCATTTGTTGGGCTATCATGGACAGCATGACTCTTTGACAACGGACATGCACATGGAGAATGTCCGGGTCATCGGTGACCACGCGGTTTTGGTGGCTGATTTCGAAACTTTGGAAGACCAAAAGCCAATTGATCTGCAACGCCGCCAAAAAGACGTTAAAGGCGTTTCAGCGCTCCCGGGGCACAAGAGCCTCGCGCAACGTCTGTTGCCCTATATAGTTAAAAAATTAACCCGCGATTTGGAAGACCCGCAAGAACACGAAAGGATGACGCAAGTGGCGCTCGAGGAATTGGGCTTATCCATGGATCTTATTGAAGAGATACTCGACACTTTGGCCGGCTCAGCCAAAAAGGCGCTTCCCTTGTTGGCTGTTTTGCCGGCATTATTGTGGTCTCATGACGCGTGGGCGGCAGCCGCCGTGGCGACCGCGGACAGCTCGATGACTATCCTATGGGGCCTGCCGTTTATTTTAGGCGCAGCGCTTTTTTGGGAAAAACATGACGGAGCGCAAATCAATCCGCTCACTGATCTGGCGCAGATTGATTTTGGAAATGATCTTAATTTGCCCAAGGTGGTCAAAGCCGCCGGAGAGCTTTACGAAAAACTGCGCGATAAAAAACCTCGCGGCAGTCTTGGCGGACGCAGAGAAAAATTCACCCAGCGCGATTTAGCAGGGCCTTGGGCCTTGAGCTTTCGGATTCACTATCTAAGACTCAAGGCCCTTCAAAGTGAAACCAATGCAAGCGGCCAACCCACGGAGCTGGCCAGAAAAATGAAAGACCACGACGCTATGGCCGCGCTCATCGCTTTTTACGAAGCCACGGAATTTACCTACGGCGTTTCTCTTGATTACGAACCCAACAATCCCGCTCTCTCCCAAGATCAACGCAACTATGCCGAAACAATCTTGACCGGCGCCGTAACATCCGCGGATAAACCGGTATTGATTAAACTGGCAGAAGACTTGGGACTAGCGATTCCCCCCGCCCGCGCCGGTCCAAACTATTCCTACGATGACGGCCTTGATCAACTCTGCGCCGGCATCACGGGACTAACCACCGCGGCTTTGCTTGATAAAGCCGCGGAAATGAACATTGATCTGCAAGACGGGGAAAAGCCTGTTTCCTACGCCTCGACGCTGGGCTCAAGCGGCGCCCAACAACGCTCTTTTGAGAAACTCAACCAAGAATTTATCACGGAGGTCGCCATTAATAGCGCCGGCGGCAGCTCAACCGTTGAACGCATCGAAAGCTCCTGGCGGCTTCTGCGCCACATTATGAACTCTTTCCAAATCGAACTGACCCCTCTGCTCGTGGGCCCCACGGGCACGGGAAAAAGCTTGGCCGTCAAATTTTTAGCCGCGCTCAATGGCAAGGCGCACCTAACCATCAACATGAAACCCAACATCGGCAATGATGAAATGATCGGCGGCGTGGGCCCCGCGGCCCATGGCCTGGCCTGGCAATGGGGATTTCTCATTAAGGCCATGGTGAGCGGCGACTGGGTCACGCTGGAAGAATTTAACTTGGCGCCTACTGATGTTCTTGAGGCGCTCAACGAATTTTTCAGCTCCGGCATCATTCGCCTCACGCAGCATCTCGATGAAGAAAGCCTGCGTCACGTCCTTCCCGCGGAATTATTTAAAGAACTCAAGAAAGAAGGCTTCATCCTGCGGCCGCACCTGGGCTTTCGCATGGCCTTGACCATGAACCCGGATAGCTATACCGCGCGTAAAAAACTCTCCAACACCATTGCCAATCGTCTGGTCAAGATTTGGGCCCCGGACTACACGCCCACGGAGATGGAGCGTATTCTAGGAGCCAAATACGACATCCCCATGCCCCGCGCCGTTTCCCTTGTTGAAAACATTTACTTTGGCATCAAGCTGGCCATGGCCGGACGCCGTCTAGGCTCCGCGCATAAAGACAAATATGAGCTTAACCTGCGAACGTTGCTTAATGCCGTCAAACTCTATAAGGACAACGTGACCCAATGGTCGGCTCTAAATACGGGGCAGCCGCCTGACCCAAAAACAGACCTGCTCCTGCTCGCCCGCGCTCTCTGGGAAACCTATGGATTTATGATGAGAAGCGAAACGGATCGAAATGTTCTTTGGGGCATTTTTGACGCGGCACTAAGCCTGAGCGCAGAAGGCATAACCAGAAATGACTTAATGCCGAATGTGACCGCGATCCGCTTTGACGCAGCGGCCAATGAAGTCGTGATCGAGGATGCTTTGCTGCCCCTGCGCCTTAAATTGCGCCCCGGAGGCTCTTTTGTGCCGCCTGATAAATTCGACTTGCCGCCGACTCCGGAAGCGCTTAACAATCTTTACTGGATCAGCAGGCGCATCAGCCGCCGGGAATCGCTCATTTTAGTCGGCGAAACAGCGGCCGGCAAAACCTCGCACGTTCAATACCTGCACCGCTTGCTTCACGCCGCGCTCTACTACACCAATCTCTCCTCTGAAAGCGCGGATGAAGAATTGACCGGCTCCTTCGCGCCGGACCCAACAAGTCCGAGAAAAGCCCGCTTTGTCCCCGGACTTCTCGAGCGCGCCGGAAAAGAATACGAAGGCCAAGGAACGGCGCTCTTCATTGATGAAATCAATTTAAGCTCCATCGTCGAATACTTAAACGCGGCGCACGATGACAGGCAACTCATCACTCCCTACGGCGCCATCCCCCTGGGCCCAGAGACCATCACGATCGGCGCCATGAATCCACCCAAACCCGGCGAAAATGAAGGCAGAATCATGCTCTCCCCTGCTGTGCGCGGCCGCTACTGGGAAGCCTGGATCGAAGAGCCCGAAAAAAACGAAATGACTTTGCGCCTGGGCCACCGGCTGGCCGAACTTTTCAAAGCCGCCAAACGCGCCGTTCCCCTGATCATGATCGGTCTAGGACTCTTGACGCCTAACATAGCGCTGGCAGGGACAGGACTCCATGAGGGCTCCGCTCTGCCGCTGCTAGGCATCAACGCTTTGATCGTTGGGATGGGCATGGTCGCTATGGCCAATCTTGGCGGAAAACAGCAGGGCAAAACCATCATCCCCACCCTGGGCAGCGCGCCATCAAAAGAACTTAAGGGGCACACCTCTTACGCCTTTAGCGCTTCCTGGAGCCCGGATGGCACAAGATTGGCAACCTCCTCCGGCAACGAGGCAATCATTTGGGATACAGCTACAGGGGAGCCTTTACGATTTCTTCATCCGCCAACGCCAAAACACAGCTGGGACAAAAAAGAACCTTTCCGAGAAGTGCACTATAGCGTATCCGGCCAGACGGTATTAACGGAAAGCCATTTTGATACCATCGCAGAGTGGGATCCTGACACAGGGCAACTTCTTATTCAATATAAATTATCATACAAGCCAGATCAATCCACGGATCGCCCAAGCCCTGATGGGAAACGCGTTATTACAATTGACAGGAAGGGAAAAGGTATCCTTAAATGGACATTGATCGGTGAAATTCCCAACCGGTTACTAGCAGAAATTTCACACGCCGAATTCGTATGGAGCCCGGATAGCGCTTCATTCGCCTCAATTTGTTACCTAGGCCCAATAAGAAGGATTCTACCTTGGCAAGTCGTCATCTGGAACGCTGACGGCAAAGAGATTCACCGACTGCCGGCGCTTACAAGAAGCCCTGGTATCAGTTTTAGCCCCAATGGACGACAGTTAGCTGTTTTTGACAATTACGGGGTTGTGACCACTTGGAACGTGCAAACCGGGAGAAAAATAAAAGAGTTTTCTGGCAATTTGATAACCGAGGGCCATACAGGACTCGATCCAATGCCGCCTCTCTTTAGCCCTGACGGCTCCCTGATCGTGACGCCGGGGCCCAATAACATTATTTACTTACACCATGTTACTCACACGCCGGAACAATTAGCCGAAATGGAACAACGGCTTCCGGAAACCGTAGAACCAACGGGCACAATCAAGCCTGCCGCCCCGGACCAGCCCAGCGCCCAAGACCGGTTTCGAATGTTTCGTCTCGTTAAAGCGGCTCTGGGCCACTTCGGCGGGACGTTAAAAAATTTCCTTTGGATTATCATTCCCGCGCTTCTATTCTGGTCCGGGCAGTCTTGGGCGGGAGTGGCGCATCCTTTGGCTTTGGGGCTGCCTGGGGATCACGGGAATTTAGACGCCATGTTGGCCGCCGGGGCATCCGGCGGTATCTTGATTTTAGGAGGAGTGATTGATTGGGCCAAAAGGAGACTCCCGGGAGGCCAAAAATCAAAAAAACCAGGCCCAGCAATTGAGGAATCACCGGAAAAAGCGCCTGGGCCCGGCGATGCCGCAAAAGAACCGCCGCCGCCCACAACTTTGGATGATTATTTAGAACGAGAAAAAGTTCCGCCTGAACTGCGGCCCAAAATCCGGCAAAGGGTCAATGATCTTTGGCAGGTTCTCTCCGGACTTGGCCTGGTTTTTAGCGGACGCTCGGACGTTGAATTTCGCATAGGCCAGTGGTGGGTTTCAGATCTAGAGGTGAAAACTATTTACATTCCTCTGGCGCACATCATCAAGCATCTTGATAATTTTCCGGCCATGGTGGGCGGCGTGGTCCATGAATCAGGCCATATCTGGTTCACGCGCTGGAACAAGCTCCCCTTCTTCGAAAAAATGCTCATGGACACCGGGTTTCCCATGGCCTCGCACTCGCTTTTTAATATTTTAGACGACATGATTCAGGAAATGGCCAAAACCCGGCAATGGCCCGGCGTCAGCCATTACCTTAAGGCCCTGCACACGCTTTATCGAGCCGACATGTTTCAAGACGATTTAGCCTTGCCTAAAAAATTGGAAAAAGAAGCCGATGAAGCTAAAACAACCAAAGAAAAACTCGATGCCGTTAAAAAAATGTTCCCTCACGAAGAATACCTGGAGGCGTTGCGCTCCTTTTGGATGACGCGCCAAATGCCCGATCCCATAGATATTATTAACCCCGAAGTCGCAGAGGCCCTCAAAAAAACAGAAGCCGCATTGCCCGAACTCCTTAAAATGATCCCCAATGAAACCCATCCCGATGAAGACGCGATCATTGCCTCCAATTACCGTCGGGTCAAATTTATTGAGATAACAATTCTACCGGAATATCTAAAACTCGTTCAGAAAAGCCGGGAAAACCAACGCAAAAATAAAAAGGGCAAAGGCACAGGGCAAAGCAAAGAATCCAAGGGCGCAGGTGATCCGAGCCAGGGTCAGGGACAAGGTCAAGGAAAAGACGGCGCTCCCGGCAGCATGGACCCTGATCCGGAGGACCCTGATATTCGCGAACGCATTGAATCGCGCTCTAATGAAATTAACAGACGATTCTGTCCCACGCATGGCGAAGAAAACAAAGAAGGCAATCGCGGCCACAACCACAAACCTGATGAAAACCATAGCCCGGATCAAAACTCGATTCCCCTAAATCCGGCGCAACGCGGAGACAAAATCGCTCCCTCAACGGCCGGGACCGGCCCCAAGGGCAACCCTCGCGGCGATCCCCCAAAAAACCCATCCGGCGGCGCGGCAGGCAACACGGCCCAGAACAATGAAGGTCCCATAAAAACTTTGGATTTAGTCCGAAAGCTCATCGGTGAACATCTGGCCGTGGAAGCCGTGATTTCAGCGGCCAACAGCTTTGAAGAAGCCCTCGTGAGCATGGCCTCTTTGATTGATGTTTTCACCGGACGATTAGAGAACATTTTTCTTAAAAATATCCGGCCTGACTGGGACAATGAGCATTACAAAAATCGCGGCAAACCCGATATCAAACGCTGGATGCGCTCCGAACGTAATGAATTTAGAAATAGAGGAGACTGGCGTCTCTATCGCCGGAAACGAGACCCGACCAGACGCAGTCATACGGTCGCAACTCTCATTGACCGCTCCGGATCCACCAATGGCCTGCTGCCCATACTGCAAAATATCACAGGTCTGCTCATGGAGGCGTTTGACCGCCTGGGGATTAACCAAGCGCATTTTGCCTTTGACCGCGAACTTTTTTTATTGCGCGATTACAGCCCTGATCAGGATGATCCGCCCAAATTGACACATGAAGAAAAAAGCTACGTGCTCGATCAACTAGCCAAAATAGGAGGCGGCTCCACGTATGACGCCGAGGCGGTTTATTCTGTGCTTAAAGGCAACCGCAAGAAAAAAATTTCCGGCCTTGGCGGGCAGCCCGGAGACACCCGCGTGTTATTTGTGATCACAGACGGCCAAGGCAATGGCTCTGCCTCAGCCCAAATGGATCAAGTTCTCGCCTGGGCCGAACGCAAAAATATCATTGTGATTGGCGTGGGCGTAGGTCCAGGAATGGCCTACGTCAAAACGCGCTACAAACACCATATCCTAGCCGACCGAATGGAAGACCTCCCATTTTTAATCGCCGATAAACTCGAAGAAATCATCAATGCAGGCTACGACAACAACGGCGATTCCAATGGCCCCGAAGGAGATCCCATGGGGCAGGAAGAGGACCCGCAAGAGGGGGACCTCCCAGAAGCCAACCTTGCGCCGCCCCTCTCCCATTCCGTCATTGCAAGGGCGCAAAGCGCCCGCGGCAATCTGACCCCCTGGGTCATTACGAGGCTCCGCAGGAGCCGCGCCAATCTCATCAAAGGAGACCCCTCTAATGAGATTGCTTTCCCCTTCGCAGCCCCGCAGACAGCCCCAGTCCAGAGGCCTGGGACCCACCTAGCCCCGGAGGGGCGAGGGGAGTTGCGGGACCCTGGAGTGTCGGAGACACGAGGGGAGCTTCGGGGGACGTCTAGCACCCTGGGCCCCTCCGGGGACCGGGCCGGCACTCGAAGATCTGCGGAGGGTGCTGTCCCGCCCCAGCCCAGAGGTCTGGGACCTACCGAGTCCCAGAGGGACGAGAGGCCAGAGGCGGGCCCCCGGCAGCCCCCCTTCGCAGAGCTTCGGGGGACGTCTGTCCCGCCAGAGGCGGGCCCCCAGCAGTCGGTTGCGGCTCGCGATGACAGACAACCGGCCCGCAGCCGTTTCAAATTTTCCAAAATCATTCCCCTCATCCTGGCCGCTCTGATTTTATCCACCCCGCACGCAGCCTGGGCGCACTCTTTGGCTACAGGTGAAACCCCAGCAAACGCCTGGCCTCTTATCCTGTGCGCGGGGTCAGTTGTCGCCCCGGGCATTGTCTGGGACTATTTTCGAATCAGCTCCAAGAATTCGCGAGGTTTGAGAATGGGAATGCTCCGCCAGGGATTTAGCGCCAACAAATCTTTGTCCAGGGAAACGACCGCCGATGCCCTGCCAGCCAAGGCGCATTCCAAAAATTTATTGTCTTTTAGATCCCGACAATCTAAAACGGCAGCGCCAGGCGCCACCACGCGCGCCTCTCCTTCGACAAACGCCAATACATCTGTCATGTCCGCTTTGGAAAGCCCGATTTCCGGTCCATATTTTCGCAACGCGAGCGTTAATTCTTCCCAAATAGCGGCAGACATCAATAAAGAAAATTGGCCTTCGGCCAGGGCTTTCCAAAGCTCCAAGCAGGTGGGGCTTTTTAATAAGGTGCGAATAAAAACGTTGGTATCAAGGACTACGGCGGGTTTGTTTGGCAATATAAATCTCTTCTCTAATTTGTTCGATACGTTGGTCTATATCAGCCTCGTCCCAGCCTTTTTGAGCCATTTTTTTGTGCGCCTTTTTGGCAATTTCATTCAATCTAGCCATCAGCGCCTCCCGGCTGAATTTTTTCAAAAACTCCATGCGCTGGCCGGTTTCCATATGAGAAACCGCCTCCTCAAGTTGATGCATCGTCAAATTGACCTGGGGCATAAATCAATCCTTTCAGTAAGTATACCCCCAAAAATGACCCCGGGCAAGACGCAGGGAATGATCAATAAAAAATTGATCTTTTCCCTGGCCGCTCTGATTTTATCCACCCCGCACGCGGCTTGGGCGCACTCTTTGGCTACAGGTGAAACCCCAACAAGCGCCTGGCCTCTTGTCCTGGGCATTGGGGCTTTTATTGCCATCGCAATAGGCCAAAGCAGGCCGCGCGGCGGTCAAAATGGCGGTTTGCTCACTCTGGCCGAACCGAAAACCCTTGAGGTCCACGTTGACCTGGAAGGTCAAACCATCGTTCAAATGAGCCCGCGGGGCCGATGGATTCTCACCACCGGCAATGGCGATTTTTTTCTACGCGACCTAGAACGCCCCGGCGAAATCAGACTAGCGTCAATAGCTCCTGAGTCCAAATATTTCTTTAGCCCGGATGATTCAAAAATTATCGTTATGAATTCTGTGGTGGGTCAATTTACTATTCGAAAACCTGAAGATCCCCTAAGCAACGCCCCTGGATTTAGCGTTGAAAACCCTTTTGGGTCCGCGGGATTTAGTCCGGATAGTCTCTATTTTGGCGCGATTTCGAGCAAGGGCCCGAAGGATGGAAAAGCCCAACACCGCCACACGGTCCATATCATCAACACCGAAACACAAGAGCGCGCCTCGCTTGAAATCCCAATTGAAAAAATCCTAGGCGAAGCCATCGCCAAGCCCATCGCCATCCTGTTCCCCGAAGGAGCAGGACAAGTCCTAGCCATCCTGGACAACGGCCAAGCATTCTCCTGGGACTTGGCCTCCAAAAAATTCCTCGGCGCCACCAAACCCCTTAAAAAATGGCGGGTTGGGCAAGCCATGATCAGGACACTAATCGCAATAAGCCAAGTCATCTTTACATTATTCTTTACATTCCTAAGCCCCGTATTGCTCATGTGCTCTTTAATAAATTTTCTGGAACCCAACGCAACGGTCCGGACTATTCAAACTTCCTTTAGATCCTTCATCAAAGAAACAGCTGCGCATTTCATCAACACGCACCTTAATCTAATCCAATCTGTCACCGAGGGACTAAAATTTTGGATTCCGGAACCTATGAGAGTGACGCAAATCCTCCCAACCAAAAATCACCAACAAGCCGCCTTACAGGCGGCAACTTTCAACGACGACGGCAAGGGCTATAAAAACACCGGATTCTGGATGCGGGACAATATCACCCAAGATCAGCGTCCTTTGCCGCTATACCGCTTTGGCCCATCCCAACAAAACCTAACCCGCCATCGAAAATTTCTGGCCGCTATCAGCCCGGATGGCGCCAGGTTAATTACCTGGGACGCCGAATCTTTTTTCTTATCAGAGACCAAAAATGGCGTTAATATCAAAAGCTTTAATATAGACGGGAGGCACAAAATTTTAACTTTCACCAATGACAGCCGCAACTTTGTCGCTGCCGAGAGTAACGGTATTATCCGGATTTTCGACGCGGACACAGGCCGTGAATTGGGCCGAGCGGGTCGCGACCGAGGGGAATTTTTTTTCCGATCTCGCCATTGGGACTCAAACGGAGAAATAGCCCTTCTCATTCCTCGACTCGACGCCACCCAAAATACCACCTATGTCATCCAGCATGTCAACCCCACAAAAGATCAACGGGAAGCCCTGGAACAAGCTCTCTCTCAACAAGTCGGCGCATCCCCCATGGGCCCTCCGGCATCGTCTAATTCCGGCTCCGCCCCTGCCAGCCGGAGATTTCGCTTTTTGCCGAAATTTTTAGCGCTGATCACCCTGGGCTCATTTTTTATGCCCGGAACAGCGCTGGCCTCGGATTTCATGCCCACGATATGGTGGCCCGGTGGCGTGTCGTTGATTTTGTCAACTTGGTTCGCAATAGGAGTTACCATCGTTGCCTTCATATTCTTTAAGGATAGACGTGCCCTAAAACGCATCCTGGCGCATCTGGCCACTCTTCGGGCGGCAAAACCAACCCCATCTTCGTCGCGGACCCCGGCGCCGACGCCGCCTATGGGCGATGGAATAATCCCGAAATTTAAAAAATTTCAAGGCTCCGGGTCGCCGGACAATAATTTCTTTTTAAACGATCCAATGGACCCAGATGGACGATGGCTGGCTATTTTTGACCTTTTAGCGCCGATCAAAAAAATGCGCTTCTTTAACACGGCATCAGGAGAAGAAAGCCCTTCCTTTTGGGCGGACCTCTCTCCACTTAATCACCATCTGACATTTAGTCCTGATGGCGCGTTGACCTCTTTGACCATGGGACCATCCATCTCTATCCGCAGAATCGCCGATGGCCAAGAAATCAAAATTTTAAGTCCCCCCGGCAGGCCAGGCGCGATTTCATGGAGCGATAATGGAGGACAATTCTTTGCCGCAACCTGGGACACACACGCCAAAAAATGGATTCTTTCTGCCTGGAACACCCAAACTTGGGAAAGAACCGAAATTCCCCTGCCCAGAAAACTAGGCCGCC
The DNA here is from genome assembly GCA_016207685.1 of Elusimicrobiota bacterium. GTDB lineage: Bacteria > Elusimicrobiota > Elusimicrobia > JACQPE01 > JACQPE01 > JACQPE01. Next base: position 10,330 of record JACQPE010000190.1, read on the forward strand.
GCCCAATCATCGGTCTGCGCCACGACTCCGCGGGCCAAACCCTAGATATCGTCCAAAAAAACGGCCGCGTCTTAAAAATTTCCGCCCAATCCGGCGCCGTCATTAAACAATCCTCTTCCTCCGTGGTTAAACGCCTCAGGAGAATCCTTAACGCCCCCAACTCGCGCCCAGCCAAAGCAATATCGGATTTTAATTTTTGTCTTTTCCTTATCGGCGGGGTTTGGGGCTCTTTCGCATTCGTAAAATTTTTTCACGAGCCGATTCATTTGCTGCTCCTTGCTCTAACCTGGGTATCAATTTGGGCGCGAATCTTTTTCTACGACTCGCTCAAAGCGCTTTGGACTTATTTATTGATCCCAACGTCAAACACCGTAGAATGGAGCGAAAACGGGAAAATTATCGCCATCGTAACCAAAATCTTAAATCCCAATAATCTTACGCTTGAAACTCAATTTCTAGATGCCACCACAGGCCGCCGCCATGTATTCCCCGGTGAACTTCAAAATTTAAGCGCGGATGGCCGCTGGGCTGTTCTGAAACAACGAATAACAACAAAAAAAGACGACGTCGAGACCTACGTTTACAGACTACGCCAAACTGACCGCCAAGGGCCGGCGTTATTTGAAGAATCGGCGTTAGACGGCCGTAACATCACGCGCAATGTCGGCAAACTCCTTGGCGCGCGCGTCTCTCGATTAGGCAATGCGCTTCGTTTGGCACGGGAAGACGGCTCCATTGAATTTTGGGATATTAGCGCCAAGACCACGCGCCGTGTTGTCAATGGCGATGGAACCGCCTATCAACGCGTCCAATGGGACCCTCAAGACCGCTTCGCCGTATTCTTCCGCGACCATAATTTCTCTATCCATTACTACGCTCACACCGATGACCAAATCGCGGCCATGGAACAGGATTTAAAAAAAACATGTAACCCCCCTAAGCCTGACGAAAACTCCCCTCCTGGAGATGATTTCGTCCCCGCTCATGAGAGATTTAAACTTCGCCCCAAGGCTAACCTGGGCCGATTAGCCGCCGCTGTCAAAAAATACGCCCCGGTGGTTCTTTTTCCGCTTTTATTACCTCCCGGCATGGCCTGGGCCGGACAAGCTCAAGCAGCGCACGCATCGCCAAATTGGATTCTTCCGGCTCTCACCTTTCCTTTTTTAATCCTTGGAGGCGTTCAGGGAGGAGGCATTCTAGAAAAACTCCATGATATTCTTTCTCTCAGGGAATTGCGCGTCGCAGGCAAGACCATCAAAACTAAGACCAGGTTCCATCAAATAACCATCAGCGGGGATGGGCGTTTGGTGGCTGCAATCGAGCAAAGAAAAAATGATCTCAGGCAAGGGCGGGATTTAATAATCTTTGATGCGACAACTGGCAAAACCCGGCTACGCTTTTCAATCCCCTTTGATCCAACCAGCGCTGTTCTGTGGAGCCCGGATAGTAAATTGATCGGCATCGCAGGAATAACACAGATCAATTTCTGGGAAGCCTCAACAGGACGTCCATTGGGCGCCGTGGACTTGGAAAAAAATCTAAACCCCAATATTCTATCCGCCGCTATAATGAATGACCGAACAATTTTCGTTTCATACTCTTTTGATATGAACAGAATCTTTCTCGCTGCCTTTGCTATCGGCTCAAGCCGTCCACTCTGGAAATCAGACATTTCACAATATGTCTATAACAGAAATGGCAGTTCACCTAATATCCCGAATTTCTGCGGCTTGAGCCTGGATGAAAAAGCCCATGAGATGACCGCCACTTTTTCCAATGGCACTGTCTTGCGCGCCGAACTCACCAGTGGCCGCATTATCTCCAGAACAGACCTTCATCATTCGCCTGACCGCCTGTTAAACCCTGTCGGTCAACATATCCGAAATACCCCCGAAGGCACCCTAATTTTTGGCGCTATTGAAGAACGCGGCGCCGTTGGGATCGGCAAAGACAATACATGGATTCTCCATGTCAAATCAGGCCGGCGCTCATCAATTCCAGGTATTATTAAAAAAGTCAGCCCGGATGGATCAAAACTGATTATCAAACAAGTTGGCATTGGCAGACTAGAAGTTTGGGACGCAGGTGGCCGCCATTTATGGAATGTTCCCGCCGACCATGTTATTGATGCTCAACTAGGGTTCACGCAAAACGGTCAAGAACTTCGTATCGCCGACAACGACGGCCGAATTCTGAAATATGACGCTCAAAACGGCGTCCGCCTGGGAATCTGGCTCTATAAGTCCGAAAACTCAGCCGGCGACACCCATGTTAATAATGTCCAATGGAGCGGTGATGATAATATCGCCGTACTGATCCATAATCAAAGCGCCTTCACTATCCTCCCGCTCGTGACCACTGAAGATGAAATTAAAAAAGCGGATGAAATTAGAGCAATGGAACGACTCTTATCTGAAAAGGCCGCCATAACGGGGCAGGATGGAAAACCAACTGATCATCAAACCCCCAGCGCCGCCAAACGATTCCGATTTCTAAAATTCGCCCTCCGCCGCGTCAATGAAGCCGACTAATGTGAATCTCGAAATTCCCACAGGTAATCCCAAACAGGCAAAATCTCCCTGGAAGGGGCTAGCTCTTTCGGGGAATTTCGCTCCTTCCAAGGGAGGAGAATCAATGTTACTGGAGGGAGAAAACGAACAAATGGTTCTGGTGTCATTATACGTGATGGTGGATGATCTGGTAAAAACGCTTAGCAAAAGTCAGGGGTTTAGGTTGAAGCTACCTGGTCCAATCAAAAGAGGGCGGCCGCCGGCTCTTTGCTTAAGCGAAGCGGTTACTTTAGGGCTCTTCCGTTACGCCTTAAACATCAAAGATGTCAAGCATTACCACCGCCATATCGTCAGCCATTATTCGGATTTTTTTCCCAGGCTGCCCAATTACCAAAACTTTATGTCCCTGTTAAACCGGGTTTCCGGCTACGTCCTGTTGCTTGTACTTTGGATTTGCCATTGCAACAAGGAGCATCTTCAACAAGAAGACCTTTTGATCATTGACACTTCTGCTCTTAAAGTCTGCGAGAAGGGGAGAATCTCGGAGCACAAAGTCTGCAAGGAACTGGCCCGTATAGGCAAAACGACCCAGGGCTGGTTCTATGGATTTAAGCTGGGGTTAGTCGTGGATGCCCTGGGGCATCTGATCTCAGTGGCTATCCGTCCAGGCAATGCAGATGACAGGAAATTTCTGACACTCTTTCGAGGACTCAAAGGAGTGGGCATTGGGGATGCCGGATTTGTTTCCAAGGACTGGGCGGCCAAATTATTCGAGCAGGGGTTCCTATTTCTGACCAATGTCAAAAAATCTATGAAACGCCTGATCACCAAGGCCCGGCACGAACTCCTTAAAAAGCGTCAATTGGTCGAGATTCGTCTGGCCCAGCTCAAGCATAGAATCCAGCAGGCGGTGAGTTTGGCCAGGTCGCCATTGGGGTACTTTTCCAGATGGGTTTATGCCCTGCTATATAGCTTTGCATAAATAAGGCGACATCATTGATATGGATATAAATAGCCCTGAACCTGCGTTGGGTTGCGCTGAATGCTGCGAAAGGTCGAGGTTAAAGTGGAACGTAGTTCGTCTTGGGTCGTGAAATAGCGATTGTGAGTCCCATTGAGCCTGGTATGGTGCCAAATTCTCTCCAAGGCGTTGAGTTTTGGGGAATAAGGCGGCAGATTGTGAACCTCGATATGTCTGCGGTGATCCGAGAACCATGACCAGACGTTTTTGTCTTTGTGATAGGAGGCATTGTCTTGAATGAGGTGTATTCTGCGAGGGTAATAATGCCGCAGAATCTTTTCCAGATACTCGACGTAGGTTTCTGCGTTGAAGATTTTTTGAAATTGGTAAAGGAACCTGGCGCAGTAAAGCTCGATAGTGCCGAAGATTTTGAGGGTGTTGCGCTGGCCCATGGTGGGAATTTCCGGCTGACATCCTATCCTGGCCCAAGTCTGGTAGAGGGTGGGGTCTTGCCTGAAGCTGGCCTCGTCCCCGAAGAGGATGGCCGCCCTTTCGCTTTTGGCTTTTTTTTAATATCGGGAAATCGATATCGTATCCAGCGAGACTGGAGTGTTTTATCGGCGCGAGCCAGCGTCTTTTTGGGGCGCTGGATTGAAAATCTAAGGTCATGGAGGATTCTGGAAACGTGAGCCGGATGGTAGGAGACGGAGAATTCTTCCTCAATGACCCTGCCCACCATAGGACAGGTCCAGACGCCGGCAGTGAATCCATGGGCTACGGGGCCGCTATCCAAGATATCGGCAATCTTAGACCGTTGGCGCTCAGAGAGGCTCGGAGGGCGGCCGGTCCGGTGGCCTTCCAGCATGGCCGCCATTCCCTCTTTCTGCCAGTTCTGAAGCCAGATGGAGACTTTGGAACGATGAACTTTAAGTGCTCCGGCAATCTCGGGCGCTGTCTTGCCCTCCATATTGAGTGCCACGGCATGAAGTCGGCGGGCCACGCGATAGGCTCCTTCTTGCAGCGCCTGTTTGCTAAGTGCCACCAGTCGTTTAATTGTTTTTGTATGTCCACGAATTTGTATCGCTTGCATAGTATCCCCTCCCGGATACCATGCTATATTATGTCGCTTTAATTATGCAAAGCTATATAGCTTATTGCCTTTTTCCACTGGTGGAGGCGGGGGTGTAATATCGAGATTCACATGACTAGGGTCAAACCAATAATTCCGGAAATTTCCACCAGGGGAGGGCTTTAACGCCGGACCCCAACGCCAGCGGCCCCGGATACCCACTCGCTCCAGCGCCTGTAGAAGAAAATTGGAAAATTGGGGTCATATAAAAATTGGGGTCACATCTCTACATTTTACATTTCTGTCAGGAACACTTGGAAAAAATAGAATCGCTTATTTTTAGCTCTCTTTTTTCAAAATGTACAATGTAGAGATGACCCCTTTTTTCTTTTAAAAAATCCTCACAATTTTATTGGGCGATTGCGATCCTTTAACGATACGCAGCCGTTTGGCAGGCTGGCTTAAGGCTCGGGCCAGGCTTTCAATGGCCTCCTGATTCGCCAGTCCTCTTTCGGCGGGCGCCCTCACCCAAACCTCGTAAGCATCGTCGGCTTTTTTGGCGATGGAACTGCGCTTGGAATCAAGATGCACTTTTAGTTTTATGAACGTCACGGACGAAAATGCCCCTCGATGGATACTATTTTCAACGCTTGCGCCATTGGGACATCCGAATACAGTTTAAGCCATTGGCCGGTATGCCGCTTATAAGCAATGCTGAAATTTCCGTTGCTCTGATATTCGAGACGCGCGAAATCGTCTTCAAAAAACGGCGAAGTCTGTGATTGGCCACACGGATTCGATGGGTTCCATATTTTGTCTCCTGCATCCATACTATCGGTCGAATTCGGTATAAGCGGTAAAAGACCATGGGCCTGAGCCGCAGGAA
>JACQPE010000191.1 GCA_016207685.1 Elusimicrobiota bacterium
TCGAAGCACTCCGGAGCTGCTGACAATAAGAACATTTTGGCGTGTCTTGTGAACCGCCAAAAGTCTTTCTGAAAAATCATAAATGGATGCGATGAGTTTCTTTTCGCCAGGTTTCCACTGGGCCGCCAGGGGCCATTGAGATCGTTCCTGCCAGGCCTCCCAGGAGCGCCGGCCGAATTCCCTTTTAATTTCATCATCGGTTTTTCCAGTCCAAGCGCCGTAATCAATTTCGCGTAAAACTTCCTCAACAATAACAGACGCTTCCCAGCCCGCTTCATGCAGCGCAACCTGCGCGAAATCCTTGGTGCGCGCCAATGGCGAACAATAAACGGCGGCGGGCTTCCATCGCCGTTTTTGAAGCATCTTTCCGAAAATTTTTGCCTGCGATTTCCCTTCGCCGGTTAACGCTAAATCTTGATAACCGCCGGTCATGGTCACGGGCCTGCCATTTTCAAACGTATTGCCATGACGCGCTAAAATCCAAGTCATCGGAATGAATGTCGAATGTCGTATGTCGAATGTCGAATAAAGAAATTTTTTTTATACAGCATTCGAAATTCGCAATTCGACATTTTTTAGATAAGTTCCCCTTCCGATTTGATAATTTGTTCAACCATGGAAATATCCGCAGGGTTGTCCACCGACCAAAGAGTCCGCCCCCCTGCATCAACCACAATGACGTCAATGGGTATCCCATACTCAAGGGCCCGCAATTGCTCCAATTGTTCCGCCTCCTCAAAAACACCGGGAGGGAGCGCAGCCAGGGTCTCCAGGGTCTTTAAGCGGTAGGCGTAGAGCCCAAGGTGTTTGAATATGGGCGGCCGCGGATCGTTGGGATTTCTTAAGTTAGGAATCAGGGCCTTCGAAAAATAAAGAGCACGGCCCTTTTGATCAAAGGTCACGGTGGTGGCCCCTGCCTTGCCCTTGGTCAATGAAGAACGAATCTTGGCCGCCAACGCGGCGTTTAAGCGGATAGCCGGGGTGCTTAACTGACAAACGGCGTCACGCGTCATTTTTTCGATCAAAGCATCCAGGATCCACGGCGGGGTCAATGGGGCATCCCCTTGTAGGTTAATGACAATATCAACGGCTCCAATCTTTCGCGTCGCTTCCAAAACCCGTTCGGTTCCATTCCGGCACGAGGCGGGAGTCATCATGGCTTGAGCGCCGATTTTTTGAGCATGCTCTTTAATTCTTTCATCATCCGTTGCTATCCAAACGTCATCAGTCGGCCGGCAGGACTGCGCGATGGCCCATACCCGATGGAGCATGGATTTTCCGGAAATCATGGCGAGCGGCTTGCCCGGGAAACGCTCTGAGCCCCAACGGACAGGGATAACAATGACTGTTTTTTGCTTACTCTTTAACCTCATAACTCTCAACCGGAAACTCTTAACTTTTTTTAAACCACCAGGCATAGCGGTTGTTTTTGGCGAGTGACTCGATTTTAAGAAGCTCCTGGCGCGACAGTCTCCTGAACGCGTTCGCAATGCGGACATTCTCTTCAACCTGATCGGGACTGTTGCAACCGACAATCGCCAAATCGACATCCTGACTTAGGGCATAGGAAATCGCCTCTTGGACGTTGTGATTGCCTCTGGGCTTGAGCAAATAACCCTTGGCAAAAATTTTCATCGCGATAATACCCATGTGCCGTTTTCGGGCCTCGGGCAGCACGGTTGTGATGAAAGGAAGATAATAAGGGTCGCCAGGATTAACGCATGTTAAAATCGCATCGAATTCATATTTTTTCATAGCGTCAATCAAAATTTCCGGATCATGGTGTCCCGTGATTCCGGTAAAGCGGATTTTTCCATGCCGCTTAGCCGTTTCCATGGCTTCAAGAGCGCCGTTTTTTCCAAAAATTTGATCAAGCTCCCTGGCCTCTCGTAAATCATGAAGCTGCAAAAGATCGAGATGGTCAACATTGAGTCTTTTGAGCGTGTCTTCAATCAGATCTAACGTGCCCCGCTTGTCGCGCGCATGGGTTTTCGAAGCGATAAAAATTTTCTCCCGCCGCGCCCCCATCTCTTTAAAAACTAACCCCAAATAGTCCCGGCTTTGCTCATAGGCCGGCGCCGTATCGAAATAGTTGATGCCTAAATCCAAAGCTTTGCGGATAACATCCCCTGCTTCTTTATGCCGCCCAGTGGTCCGCAACACGCCCTCGCCGCCCAATCCAAGAATCGTCGCATGAAATCCCGTTGTACCAAGGGCCCTCTTTGGAAAATCGCCGGGCGCTTCTTTTTTAGCCGTCGAAGCCGTCAAAAAATGGGCCCTGTCCGCAATCTGCGCGAAACCCAATGCCGCCATAAACCCTCCCCCCTGATTAAAAATTCCCTTCTTATCATGCGATTATCAAAGCAAACAATCAGCATGACCTCAAGGATCACCGGAACATCCCATCGAACAATGGCGCGGACCGGCTCGCTAATAAGATAGCCGCATTGGCTCAAATAATAAAAAGTTAAACTTTTGCCATGAATCGAACCTCGCCAAATTTATTGTCATGTTTTTTATTGTTAGTCGCAGGACTCATGAGCTTTGAGGGATTCGCCTTAAATGCGGGGACAGGTCCGGTCGCGACCCCCCTTGGACAAAATCAAACCCCCACGCAAACATCCGCCTCACGCCGGATGCCTTTGCCGGAAGATTTTGTCAGGGTCGCGCGATTGATGGGCGCGCAAATCAGCAAAAATCCCCGATTGCTTCAGACGTTGTTTCATCCGTCATTTTTTCAAAAAATATCAATGGAGCAGCTCGCAATCCTGCTGCGTCAATACCACCAAAAATTTGGCGGCGTCCGAGCCGTAGAATTAACCAGTCAGGAAGGTCCGCTGACCGCAAAAATCATTTACTTCCTTGACAGTGACGCCACCTTGCAGGCCACCATCACCGTGGCCCCAGAACCACCCTACCTCATCCAGGGGTTATTCTTCGGAGCCCCGGTTACCGCCATGAAATCCTTCGAGGAACTCATACAAAACCTCAAAGGGCTTCCGGGTAAAACCAACTTTCTGCTGGCCCAACTTGACGGGGGCGCTACCGTCCTGCACAAATTAAACGCCACGGAGCCGATGGCCATCGGCTCAACATTTAAACTCTATCCTTTGGCCGCTTTAGTGGAAAATCGAATCCCCTGGACTAAAATCCTCGAACTCAAAGAAACGCTGAAGTCCCTGCCTTCCGGAACTCTCCATCTTTGGCCGGCGGGCTCTCCCCTAACAGTCCATACGGCGGCATCAAAAATGATCGCTGAAAGCGACAATACGGCCGCCGACCTCCTCATCGATGCCATTGGCCGCGACCTCCTGGAAACGTTGCTGCCGCGGCTGGGACAAAGCCACCCACAGCTCAACCAACCGTTTTTGACCACACTGGAATTTTTCCGCCTGAAATCCAGTCCGGCTCTAATCGAGCTTTATACTAAAGCGTCTCCCATCGAACGACGCGGCCTGTTGAACCATGAAACGCGGCTCATTGCCCGCGATCAAATCTTCACGGAAGCCGACCCAACTTTTATTGACACAGTAGAATGGTTTGCCACGGCCGAAGACTTGATGCGTCTGATGGAATACTTTTTCAAAACGAACAATCCAACTGCCCTAGAAATTTTAGGGATCAACCAGGGCCTCGATGTCCCCAAAAACCGATTTCCCTATGCCGGTTTCAAGGGCGGCTCCGAGCCTGGGGCGCTCAATCTGACATGGCTGCTTAAAACCACCGATCAACGCACTTTTGTCCTAACCATGGGACGAAATCGCTCAGAGGGCCCCATTGATGAGAATGGGTTTCTGTCGCTCGCCCAAGCCGCTATTTATTTAATTCCATTTCCGGCGAACGTTAACGCGACCGAGTCAGCGACACCGTAATTCGGAGGGCGCCTGAATTAACAATGACAATTCAAGGTCTCCCTGAGGTGATTTTTCTGCAAAGGGGTCGCATCTCTACATTTTACATTTTGAAAAAAAAAGGCTAAAAAGTAAAGGTTTAACGGCGGGGAGCGCCCCCCTAACCCCGCCCGCGCCGTGTTCTCGCTTTTTTCTTTCCAATACCCAGCAGCCGAAGCGATGGCTTCTTGTTTCTGTTAAAAACCATTTCTCCTAAAACCTCCGGCGGGCTTAGACCGTTTAGCTTCGCGGTCTGGATAATGCTCATGAAGATGGCGTGGTTCCGGGCGCCCCTCGGCTTTAGATTTTAGATTTCTTTAGATGCACTTTAGAGCTGGTTTCACGCCCGTTGTTTCAGCTTGCAATTTCCCCTTGGGGAAAATTCAAAAAAGGGCTATTCTCAACAAGCGGAATGTGGGCTGGAAATGAGTATAGTTAACATTAAGTCCTCTACAAATGGAATTCAAAGATTACTTTTCCGCTCAATCCAGGGACTATGCCCAATACCGGCCTTCTTATCCAGAAACTCTTTTTGACTGGCTCGCTGAAATAGCGCCATCACGCGAATTTGCCTGGGATACGGCCACGGGAAACGGCCAGGCGGCGGTTGCATTGGCCAGACGGTTTAAGCGCGTCATTGCGACGGACCCCAGCGCCGGGCAATTAAAAAACGCGGCGCATCTACCCAACATCGAATACAGACAAGAGAAGGCTGAAGAATCGAGCATTAAAAATTGCTTCGCTGATTTGATCACCGCGGCCCAGGCATTGCATTGGTTTGAAATCAACGCTTTTTTTAAAGAAAGCAAACGCGTTCTTAAACCCAATGGCATTTTGGCCGCTTGGTGTTATGAAATTTTTTCATCCGAAGAGGCCATTGATCGCGTCGTGTCCCGGCTTTATCATGATATTCTTGGGTCTTATTGGAAACCTGAACGAATTCTGGTCGAGACCGGCTATGCTTCGATCGAATTTCCTTTTACTGCCATCAACGTTCCAAAATTTGAAATGACGGCGAACTGGTCAATGAGCGGTCTCTTGGGCTATCTCAACACATGGTCCGCTTTGCAACGCTATCGCGAAAAAAACCAGAGGGACCCGCTCTCCAAAACAAAAAAAGAGCTTGAAGCCGTATGGGGCAACCCCCGGCGCATCATCACGGTTTCTTGGCCGTTAAAAATCAAGGCTGTTAAAAAATTATCATGACCTACATCTTGGCGATTGATCAAGGAACAACAGGAAGCACCGCTCTTGCCTTGGATCAAAACTTGCGGGTTGCAGCCCAGGCTGATTGCGATTTTGCCCAGCATTTTCCCCAGCCGGGTTGGGTTGAACATGACCTCAATGATATCTGGGGATCCGTCATTACTGCGCTCCGACGAATTTTTAAAAAAATCAATCCTAAAAAAATCGCGGCCATCGGCATCACCAATCAACGTGAAACAATTTGCTTTTGGGACCGCGCCACCGGGACCGCGATTGCCCGCGCTATTGTTTGGCAGGACCGAAGGACAGCCGGCTTGTGTCAAACGCTTAAAAAACAGGGGCTTGAAAAATTTTTCCAACAAAAGACAGGGCTTTTACTGGACCCCTATTTCTCCGGCACCAAGGCGGCCTGGGCCCTCAAACATTGGCCCGCGGTGGCAAGCGCATGGAAAGAAGGACGCTTGGCCTGCGGCACAATGGATAGTTTTCTGGTCAACCGGCTCTCCGGTGGCAAAGCCCATGTGACTGAACCCAGCAACGCCTCAAGAACTTTGACATTTAACATTTCGCGTCTCGCCTGGGACCCGGAGCTTAGCCGCGCCCTGGGGCTCCCTTCGGATATTTGGCCTGAAATCCGGCCGACATTCGGCCTCTTTGCCAAAACTTCCGGCGTGCGTGATTTGCCGAACGGCATCCCCATCACCGGAATTCTGGGTGATCAACAAGCTGCTCTCCTGGGGCAAGGCTGTTTACGCGCCGGCCAAGCCAAATGCACATTCGGCACAGGCTCCTTTCTCTTAATGAATACAGGGGCGAATCCTGTTAAAAGCCGCCATCGCCTTCTAACCACCGTGGCCTGGGCAACAAGCGAACAAAAGGCAACCTACGCTCTTGAAGGCAGCGCCTTTGTGGCAGGGGCCGCTGTCCAATGGATTCGGGACAACCTTAAATTTATTGATGCGGCCTCGGAAATTGAGGCCCTGGCCGCTTCTGTGCCCTCTAGCGACGGCGTGATTTTTGTTCCCGCGCTGACCGGCCTCGGCGCGCCTCATTGGAAACCCGAGGCCCGTGGTATTGTGACCGGTTTAACACGCGCCACGACGCCGGCTCATATCGCGCGCGCCGTGCTCGAAGGCATTGCTTTTCAAAATGCCGATCTTTTGCAAGCGATGCAAAATGACCTAGGCCAACGCCTAAAAAGTTTGAGCGTTGACGGCGGCGGCGCGGCGAATAATCTACTCATGCAATTTCAGGCTGATATTTTAGGCGCCACTCTCAACCGGCCCAAGGAATTGGAAACAACAAGCATCGGCGCCGCTTTTGCCGCTGGTTTCGGTTTTGGTTTCTGGAAGTCGCTTGATGATATAGCCAAAGGCTGCCGGTTGGACAGCGTTTTCTCTCCCTTGATGAAACCCGCCGAACGATCAGGCCGCCTAAAAACTTGGCGTCGCGCGCTGCGCCAATGCGCGCTATAATTTAAGAATGAAAATTGAGGAAGCGGGATGAATTTCAAGGTCAAAATCAAATCCAGTGCAGTCTCAAGACCAAAAGCTCAACCTGATTTGAAAAAAGCATTTAATGAAATTAACGCTTTTCATCGCCGCGAGTTGATGAACTATATGGAAACTTTAAAAAGCAATCTTCTTCTTCAATATGATTACAGCTTTCAAGGAACAAAAGAAAAATTAAAGGAATTCAGTTACGAATTGCAACAATTCGAAAAAAACTTCAAAAA
>JACQPE010000194.1 GCA_016207685.1 Elusimicrobiota bacterium
GAAGGGGGACCCGTCCGCGGGACGGGGGAAACCGTCGGGACTGGTTTCGAGTTTTTGGGGGCTGCCCCCTGGGAGCCAAGTCCCAACCGGCAGGGTAGACTGAAAATTATCTTAGCGGCTAAGGCTCGCGGCCGATGCAGATTTTTGGCGCCAGATGAATCTTGAAAATGAAGAACACTTTTTAGGCGCCGGGCGCGGCACCCATGCATTCATTCGATTCGAAATACTATTGAAGTTAAAGGGGCGCTCATTGGCGCCCTCATGTCTAATTCCGGAATAAACCTTGACTCATTGTTAAAAAGCTATGCCGGCCCGAAGGAACAAGGTCGGACTCAAAACAATGGTGAAATCCGAATTGCCTCCCATCGGCGCCGAAAGAAACCCTGCCTCGGCCATAAGATCCTGCCCCCCTTGGCTGCGGACGAGAATTTCCAACGACGGTCCGATTAAAAAATAGGATGAGCCATCAACGGCGTAGCCGCCGATGGCGATCTCGGGAAGCGCCCCATAACCCATGTTCAGGCAGGGCCTTAAAACGAGATTCTTATTTTTTGTGGGAATCACAGCCTTGAAAGCGCCGCCGAAATCCATCAAATCTTCGCTAAACCCAAACGCGCTCATATTGTGCAAATTCAGATGCGCTCCGACGTAGAGCTTTTCGGCCACGCGGTAATCCAGAAATGCGCCCAAGGTGCGGCTCGCGTCCGTTGCAAAAGCCACCCCTTCCACTTTCACGGTTCCGGAACCCAAATAACCGAATTTAAACCCTGCCATCACATCTTTACCAACAAAATCAACCTGACCAAAAGCCGCAGCCGACGGCCATCCCAACAACAACAGAACCGCTCGAATGATTCTCTTTTTCATCATTGAATTTCTCCCGAATTTTTTGGCGCTAGTTACGTTAGATATCCGGAAATAACGCCAGCCCCTTAGTTCGGCTCACGCTCACCGCTCATGTAACCCTATTTTTACGAGGCATCAAGGCGGCCAAAGCAACGGCCACGATAATCAACGCGGGCGCGTCTCCCAAAAGATGTCCGATGTGTTTGGGATTAACGATTGATTGCACCGCCATTATCGCGCCATGCACAACACTCGACCAGATGGTGAACCAGATAAGGCTTTGGTGCTCCGTCGGATTGCGTGAAGCAATAATCAAAAATACTCCAAGCGTGACATAGATGCCAAGAATCATCTCGAGATATTCCGAACGGCCGTGCGCATGCCAGGACCAACCCGAAGGCCAAAGAATCGTCAAGGGCCCTGCGCCAAAAATAAAAATGAGTCCGACGGCCACCAGAGCGACGCGCAGATATTTAATCCGATCGGCTTGAGTCATACATGATCCCCCTTTAGATCGGCCAAATGCGGGCATTTACTGCCTTCCCCGCACGCCGAAACAAAACCTTGGGCAATTTTATATTAATGGCTTGGCGACTGCCAACGCGCCCAAGATAGGGCTGTCGAATCAACCGCAACCCGCAAATGATTATTTCTCCGCCGAGCATGTATTATCCTTCATAATAGCGCGAACTCAACCGACTGGCTGCCAAAATTCTTCTGATTAAACACCGGATGCAAAAATCTCGCGCGGTTCATAGACCAATGGCCGGGATTTTTCTTGAGCCACTGATAGAGCACCATGACCGAACTGATGTAGCGTCGCGTTTCTTGGAAAGACGGCACGCCCCCGTGGCGCATGACCGTGCCCGGTCCAGCGTTGTACCCGGCCAAGGCATAACGCAAATTGCCCCCAAAGCGCTTCATGAGACTGTTTAAGTAACGGGCCCCGGCATGCAAATTCGCCTCCGGATCATAGTGTTCGTTAGGTTTTAAGCCGACATCAGAGGCTGTTTCCGGAGTCAATTGCGCCAATCCCATGGCGCCGCGCCCGCTAATGGCCGCGGCATATCCGGCAGACTCCACCATGACCACGGCCTTCCACAGGTCCGGATCGATCCCTGACTTGACCGCCGACTCCCAAATAAAATCGTCATGCTTATAAAAATTCTCCGAACGCGCCAAATAGCCAATCCATGCGGGCGTGCCCGTGCCGTCTAAAAGCTCGAGTCTCGATAGCATCTCCTGATCCACCGGCTCCTCCTCACACAAAAACCACCCTGAGAAAGAGCCTAAGACCTCCCGACGCTCCAACCATAAAAATTGCGCCGCAAAAGTCATCACAAAGACAGCGCCGGCGCCGGCGAGCGCCTTTTTCCACTGTCGCCGCGATGCCGCTGATTGATCAAAAAAAACAGACCGGTCTCGTTGCGGTGTCTGCAATATGTCAAAAGAATGCCCCGACCAGGGCCTGCCGAATTGTCTCAACAGCACTACTGTACGACGGATGCCCCCATCTTCCCAGGGTCTTTAGGCCCATTTCCGACACCCTAAAATCCCAAAAAAAATAGGACTTAAGTCTCATGCTGATTTTGGGCAGGATTAAATCCCGAGCGTATCGAAATATTATCCGAGCAAGGCTGACAAATCCGATCCAGCGCGAAAATCTTTGAACTTCCGGCCGGGCCTAAAAAGCCTACCCGGGCCGCCGCCCAGCCTCATTTGATTTCCTTCCACTCTTAACCACATGGCGCTCCAGTTAACCCTCTACCCCCAATCATGATTTGCTACCCTCAAGTGCCCTGCCACCCGATCGCTGACATTGCC
>JACQPE010000192.1 GCA_016207685.1 Elusimicrobiota bacterium
CTAAAAACTAAGCACTGTTTCGCATAATCTCCTTAGCAAAAAATCCACCTAAAGGAGGTGCGGAACAGTGCCCACAAAAATTACCACATTACTTGGAACTGGGGGGGGGGGGGGCTAAAGTTCAAATCCCGATTGATAGGGACAGGCGATGGGTTAAGCCCAGGTCGCCAAAGGGAACGAAGGCATAGTCAACAAAAAGACCATGAGAAAGCCCGAGGCCGACTCCAAGGGCCAATCCCGCAAGGCCATCGAGATCGGCTGCCGTGCGCGTGTTGTAACCCGTGCGAATCGCCAAGGACCAAGCCGGATTCATTCGCCGATGATACTCGATGCCAAGAGCTGCGTAAGGACTGTTATCATTGGGCGCTACGGCGTCTGCGTTGGCGCTCCAAGAAGAACCGAAGGACCAGGCGCTGCCCAAACGAACGGCCGCAGGGAGCTTTTCCTTGTCCGCGTCATCCCTGTATTGGAGAGACCCGCCAAGATTGGTGGCTGCCAGGCCAAATCTCATCAGGCCATTTTTAAACGCCGGCGTAAGAAGGCCCAGGTCAACCGCGACTGTTTGCGCTGAATACTCCAGGGTTGACTGCACCGTTTTAAGCCCCAGGCCGAATGAATAACCATTCCATGGATAAGCGTACCCGATAGTCGCCGCAAGGTCATTGGGTGTCAATGACCCTTGTTCCAAACCGACGTCATCCGTGCGCGTGATCGGCCCCGCAGAAAAGTATTGAATGGCGGCGCCCAAAGAGCCATAATGGCCGCCGAATCCCAGTTGATGAACATAGGCGGCGTAATCAAAGAAGGTGGATTCCAGGTAAAAACAATGCATCAACACGGCGCTATGGCGAGGCGTTCTGGTTAAAGCGGCAGGGTTCCAATAGAGCGCCGTTGCGTCCTCGACGCCGGCCGTATCAGCCTCACCCAAAGCCGCGGATCGGGCGCCGGCGGGAAGCTTTAAAAACGGCACCGCGGTAATGCCAATGCTGTCTGTCCCGGCAGCCCATGATGAATGACGAACAATGAATAGCGAATGAAGAATTAAAAAACAAAAAAATACCCTTTCGGCGCAAGCCATGCGCCTCATCGCTGGACCACCACCTTAACGACCTTGTGGTCTCCCGAAGGCGCCTCAAGCAAGGCAAAATAAACACCGGAAGCCACATTGGCGCCGGCGGCATTTGTTGTGTCCCACGTGGCGATCCCGGAGGAACCGGCTGCCGTTTCCTCGACTAACTCGCCGACCAACGTATAAATTTTGATCGCTGTGTCCGCGGGCAAGTTGGCGAAAGTAAAAGCGCGGTGACCTTTGGCGGCATTGCAAGGATTAGGGAAGGTTTTCACCGAATCAAGGCTTGAGGCCGGGCTGGCCTGCATAATTTCAAAGGTTGAGAAATGATCCGTGCATCCGGTGACGATCCTGTTTGTCGTATCCAAACGAGACGACAGGGGGACCCAGACGCCGCTGTCGCTGTCATAACGAGCCAAAATCAACTTGTTGACATCAAGACCCGAAACAGAGGAGGCCGGATAAGGTATGGCAATTTTTACGCCGTAATTCGGCCGAAGATCAGGGCTGGCGGAAACCTCAATGCCGACGGTCGTGGATGTCAAAGAAACCGTTGGGGAGGCAGGCTCCGGATAGGTCAGGGGTTGGCTAATTGTTAAGCTGACTGATTGGGAAAAACTTTGACCGGGAACGGTAACGGTCACCGAACCCGCATCCGTCTGATATGTAATCACGGTCGTCGCCGAGTAATCGCTGATCGTTGTTGACCGGGTCGTTGCCGTGGTCACCGTGGAGACGGCGGTCGTTGGCCTCGATGATAGATTGTCTCCATTGATCGCCTTGACAGTAACAAAATAGGTCGTTGCCGAGTTGAGTCCCGTAAATGCGGCTGTTGTGGCGGCAATGGCCGATGCCGTCGTCGTGGAGCCGCCCGTGGACCACAGAGCGGCTGCATAGTTAATCGCGGCGGGATTGGTATTGGCGTTCCAGCTAACGGTCAAAGAAGAAGGGGAAACGCTTTGAAAGGAAACCTTGGACGGCGGCGCCGCCAAGGTATAGACCGACGCGTTAGCCGATTGGGATGAGCCGAAACTTGTCACCGTCAAGATGCGGCGTGTGTAGGCCGTGCCGGTGGAGAGGCCGGTTTCACTCCAATAGGTCGTGCCGGCGGACAAATCTCCCGATAAGACGCCGTCTGTGGAAGAAAGAACGCGAAAACTCGACTCCCCCTCGACATCGGTCCATCTCCACGTAATGGAAGAAATGCCGGCAGCGGACCCTGAGAATGAGGCAGGCGCCTTGGTCTCAGAGGAGATGGTCGCCGTGGAAAGAGCGGCTTCCAAAGAAACAGCGGAAACGCTGTCGCCGTTAACGGCATATACCTGAAAAAAGTAAGTGGTCCCATAGGAAAGACTGGTAATGGAAGCGGATGTCACCGAAGAACTGACCGTGCTCGTCGCGCCATTCATGGTCCAATAGGCGAGAGAATACGACGTTCCCGCAGGATTGGAGTTGGCGCCCCATTGGAGGGTTACCGAGGAAATGCCCGCCTGAAGCAACATGAAACCCGTGGGTGGAGCGGCCAAAGTATACAGCGTGGTCAAGCTGGAAGAAGATGATTCAAGGTTATTAAAGGTCACCAACCGGCGGCTGTAGGCCGTGTTGGTGGAAAGCCCTGCCTCCGCCCAGTAGGTCGTGTTGGCTGATAAATTCCCTGATAACGATCCATCGGTTGAGCTGACGATGCGATAACCAGTCTCGCTGTCTGAATCACTCCATGACCATGTGATGGTCGAAGCCGTGGCTGCGGCGCCGCTAAGACTATCCACGTTGATCATGGACCATGCCACCTTGTTATTAGGGTCATAGTCGTAGGATTCGCCGCCAAAAGACCCCAGCGGGCGGGAAAAATACCAGTTGAGACTGCTGTCGGAGCCCAAAACAGCCACATTGTAGGCCGCGCCTACGGCAGAGGTCGCCTGGGAAAGGGTAAAAATCATGTCATAAAAAGTGGCGCTGGAGCTTAAGTCCTGGGCCGTGATATAAGTTGCCGTGCTGCTTGATGAGCTGGAAATGCCGATCCCGTCAAAAGCCGAGGAAGACAGATTGACCACAGCCGAAGCGCCGCCCAATTGCAAACCCGAAGGTTCCAGGCCGCTGATCTTGGAACGAATCAGGGTTGTGGCTCCGGAACTAATCAAGGTATAGTAAGCGCCTCCGGGAACCCGATCCAATAACGTCGGTTCGGCCAATGTTCCGCGAGCCAGTAAACCGCTTCCCGGCGGGACCGTTAGACGCGACCGTCCTCCATTAAAACCTGAAGACGCGTTATGAAAATACAACTTTTTTTGCTGGTTGCTGTCACCGGCGGAGGCGCGAATTGAAAATTCCCACCGGTCCCCATCGCTGGCGGAGCTGCCCGGCGTGAAAGTCAATAGAAATTTAGACGCTGAAGCGCTGGGGAAGGGTTCATTTGTCAAAGCGCCGGCATTGGAAAAGTAGCCCAAAGCGCCGCTGGAGGAACCATAAAGGCTCCAACGATTCGACGCTGCCGTGTAACTGGCCATCACGATTTCGGAAAAAGCGGCGATGTCGCTGACGGAACTCACCACGACGACAGGATCCGTGCCCTTTAACTTGCGCATCATACGCACGACAGCGGCTGTTGAGTAATAAAGATTTCTGCTGTAATCCAAGGACATGGTGCTTGACTGCACCGTAAGGTCTCCCCAGAGATGGGCCTCGCCGGCTTTTCCCTGATGGCGCAACGACAGGAGGTGGCGGCCCGGAGCGCTCCAAGAATCGGTGGCTACGCCGATTTCAGGATTGAGTCGAGTGTCATAGAGAAAAAATTGGCTGCTTCCTGCTCCGATGCGCACTTCCTCCATCATATTGGGCCACCCTGTTAAAGACGGGGTGAAGCCCAACCAAGAACTGATCACGTCCACCGTGGAACCGCTGACTTCCAAACCGTATTTATTGCCATAGCTGGCAACCTGCGTCAACGACGTGCCCTCGCCGCCGGAAACAAACAGCCCGCTATTCCCGTTGGAATAAAGATTTCCGGCGGCCAATGCGCCGCTCTTGGATTCCTGGAAATAGACGCCGTAGGCGCCATTGTCGTAGAAATTGGCGCTGACAATGGAATTGCTGCTGCCCCCGGAGAGATGCAATCCCGAATTAACGTTGGCATTGGCCCCGACTGTGTCGAACGTATTAAAATCAGCGTTCAAGAGAGAAAAACCGGAACCGCCGTTGGCAACGGCGTAACCTCGTTGGATATAGTTGCCGCTTGATGAGTCCAGGGTCCACCCGCTGTCTACGTTGGAAAAAGAATAATTGTCCGTGAAGGTATTATTGGAAGCGCCAGCCATAAAAATGCCGTAGCGAGAGCCCGAAGCAATGACGTTGCCGGTAATCGTGTTGCTGCTGGCTCCATTAAAAAGATCCAGCCCAACCAAAGCGCTGCCAACAATAACGTTGCTGGTGATTCGGACATTCGAGGTGCCGTCAAAAACAATGCCGATATAACAGTCAACAAGGGAGCTGGCATTGAGACGTCCCTTAACAGAGGCGCCGTCAAAGGTGAGGCCATACTTGCCGGAAGCCGGAGTTCCCAAACCCTCCAATTGAGCGCCGGCCACCGAAAAATCAGTTGTGGCCACGGCCAGATTGCGAATATAGCCCGTCTGGGCGCCGGAGGAACGAATAACGGCGTTGCGCGTCAAATTGGCCACGATAACGCCTGCCGTGGCATAGTGGGTGTAGGAGAAGGCGCTCCCCACGCTGATGGCCGAACCGGAAATGGAAGTGATGGTCCGGCGCTCCGTCTGGTTGACCGAGCCGCCGCTTGTCTGCTCTACAATGATGGTATCACCCGCCGCCCAATTGGTAACGCTTGAGGCATCCACCGTCAGGCCGGCGGCTCCGGCGGCAACGTCGACGGACGCCGCTGTAAAAGGACTTTTCACGGCGCCATGGGTAATCAACCTGCCGCCAGGATTAACGATCAAACCATACTGCCCCAAAGTTGATCCGCTGGAAAGCACAATGGTTGCGGTTGTGCCCAAGATAAGCGGGTTGTTTTGATTGCCCATTTGCAGCATTCCTCCGGCATTAATCGTGACATCGCCGCCATTCATCGCCAACGTCGCGGAAGCCACGGCCGAGGCCCACTGCAACGTGCCATAAATCGCCAAGGGTCCGACCGTCACATCCTGGTTTAACGTTACTGTGGTGCCCGAGGCAATCACCACGGCGGCTGACGCCGGGGGCACGCGGCCGCCCTTCCATGTGCTTGTGGCCGACCAAAGGCCGCCCTTGCCGCTTTCATAGGAAATCGCTGTCGTGGTTGAAATGATCCCGACTGTTGAAACGGTTGTTATGCTGTCTCCATTGACGGAATAAAGTTGAAAACTGTAAAGGGCGCTTGGATTCAGGCCCGTGACCGCGGCTGAAGTCTGCGTTGTCGTCATGGTCGTTGTTGATCCCGTCGGGAACCAATAGTCCAAACGGTATACAGTGCCGTTGGGATTGGTGTTAGCGCCCCATTGGAGCGTGACGGAAGAATCATAGACAGCGGCCAACGCGAAGCCTGTGGGAGGAGCGCCCAGCGTGTAGCTTGAAATCAGGGAAGAGTAGGAAGGCGCAACGCTGCTGTTGGCGCGCAGGTAGCGCGTATATTGGGTATTGGTGGATAAGCCCGTTTCCGTCCAGGAAGCTGAATTAACGGACAAGGAACCGCTTAAATCGCCTCCGGTGGAAGAAAATATTTGATATGCGGATTCGCTGGCCACATCACTCCAAACCCAGGTTGCTGAAGACACGTAAGCGCTGCCCATTCTAAAATCCGTCGGCTTTCCGGCGGCCCAGCTAATTTTTGCATTGGGATCGTACTCCCAAGCATCGCCTGATAAAGCCCCCATGGGATTAGTCATGGTCCAGCCCAAATTGGTATCCGAACCGCGAACCTGGATATTGTAGGCCTTGGCCATGGCCGCAGTGCTTCGAGCAAGATCAAAACGCACGCTATCCAAGCCGACCGTGGAATTGAGATCACGGACAGTGACGTAGGCTGCCGTTGACCCCCCGCCGGAAGGTCCGCCCATGTTATCAAATACCACGCTCGAAATTCGAATATTCGCAGGGCTCCCCAGATTCAGCTGAAGGCCCTCGGTGTCAAGATTGGCAAACTTGGCAAAAGACGCATAGGCTGAGCCCGAACTGGTGAGCGTATAGTACGTGCTGCCGGCATCCAAATCCACCAAGGTATAGGCCGAGGCTGTTCCGCTGGCGGAAAAAACGCCGGAAGGTTCAATGCCCAGCCGCGAGCGCCCGCCATTAAACCCGCTCGCGGAAGAATGAAAAGAAAGCTTTTTTTGCGTTCCCGAATCATTAGATCCGGAGAGGGCCAAAAACTCGACGCGGTCATCCTGGGATGGAGAATTGCCCTGCGTAAAGGTCAAACGAAATTTCCCCAAGGGAGCAGGCGGGAAGGGCTGGTTCGAAATGGGGCTTGTAAAACTCCCCAACGCGCCGCTGGAGGAACCATAAACATTCCATTTGCCGCCCGCCGCGTTGTAAACGATGGATATTAATTCTGACGCCGCCATGGTGCTCACCGAATTGACGCCGGCCGAAGGTTCTGTGCCCATGATCCTGCGCGCAATTCGAGGAGTCGTGGCCGTGGAAGAGTATAAATCCTGCGCATAATTCAAGGCAAAGGTGGATCCTTCGACCCGGTAATCCCCCCACAAATGCGCCTCGCCCGGGTTTCCGTTGTGTTTGTAAGAAATTATGGAACGGTGGGCTTTGGAAAATGAGGACGTGGACACGCCCAGTTCCGAGTTGACTTTCGTATTGCGCAAAATCAACTGACTGTTGTCTGACAGTGAAATTTCCTGGTAAGAGCTCGATTCGGCATTGCCCTGCCGGTCATAACCCAAAGCAGAGTCGGCTATTGTCGCCGTTGAGCCGGTGACGTAGAGATGAATACTCCCATCATGAATCCAGTTGCCTACTAAAATCGGCGTGGACTTATAAATGATCATTCCCTCGTAGCAGCCGTCAATGTCATTGCCCACAATGAAAGTATTGTGGCTATACTGATCCTCAAGCCCATAGCCAAAATCACATTCCACGCTATTGCCGGAAAAGGTGTTATTGGTTCCAGCAAAGCTAACAAGGCCATATGAATTGCCGGAAGAGTGATTCCCGCTCACGATGTTATTGGAGCTTGATAGAAGATAGAACCCCGCGTAATTATTTTTGTTGTCTATGTCCATTGCCACATTGCCCTCCAAGAGATTGGCATTGGAGCCATTGGCCAAATAAAAACCATAACTATACACGCCGCTGTTGGGGTAAGCCGTATTGCCTTGCAGTAAAGATCCGGATGAGCCCTGGAAATAAAAACCCGCGTCGGTATTGGAGGAAACGACATTGCCGCTAAAGGTATTGGAGGAACTATTGGTCACATAAAAACCATAATTGGAATTCCCTGCGGATACGTTGCCGGTGAAGGAATTGCTGCTGGCTCCGGCGGCGTAAAAGCCGTAAGAACCGTTGGAATATGCTGAATTGCGGTCTATGGTATTTCTGGTTGAAGAGCTGACGTAGAGGCCGTAACCGCTATTGTAAAAAAGAGTATTGTTGGCAACCAAATTAGAGGCGGAAATGACCGCGGACGTGGATGGCGCCACCATCAGCGCATCTTGGTTGCTGAAAATCCGATTAGCTGCTACGATACCCCCGCTGTCCCCCAGCAAGGTAACGCCGTGAGTGCTTGAATAGACATAATTGCCGGTTATGACAATGCCATTGGACAACGACGAGGCAACGCCATGGCTGCTGGTATGAATAACATTGGCTGCGGCCGTGCTGTTCGACACGGCCAACAAACCCAAACCCGTAAAACGGTTGCCGGCAAACACATTGGCGGCCACAAGCGTTTGCGTGGAGCCATTGAGCGCCAAGCCATACCAGCCGTCATGAAAGGAAGAATTTTGAATCACGCCCGTGGTTCCGGCGCTGGCCAAGGACACGCCGTATTTCGAATCGGCGCCTGAAGCATCAAGTCCTAAATTGCCGAACTCTCCAAAATTGATATAAAAACTGCTGGTGTTGACGGCCAAACTTTTTAAGAAGGCCGTATTCAGGACGCTTGCCTTGATGGAGGCATTGCGGGTTAGATTGGCCACGACAATCGTGTTGGTCGAGTAATGGTAATAGCTTAGTGCCGACGCTGGGCTGACAATGCCGTTGGCGGCGTCAATGGAGCCGATCGTGATGGTTTCCGTGCGGCTGACTTTGCCATCGCGCTCGTTTTGGCTGATGCTCAATACGTCGCCGGCAGCCCAACCGGTCACGCTGCTCGTGTTGACGCGAAATGAGGTGGCGCCGGGAACGACATTGTCCTGGCCCAAAGCGTAAGGATTTTTGGTTGAGCCGCGGACGACAAAATTACCGCCGTCGTTGACAACGACGCTTGTGTTTTGCCCCAAGACAATGGCGGCCGTGGCGGCCGTGGCCAAGGGCGCCTCCGGCGTGCCCATTTGCAATGTGCCGCCGGCATAAACATTAATGTTGCCGCTGTTTAACGTCAACGTTGCCGAGGCCGTGGCCGCGTCCCATTTAAGAGTTCCATAAATCGAAACTGTCGAGAGCGCCACGTTTTGATTCAGGGTCACGCTATGCCCCGCCGCAATGGTGATGACATCGTTATCCGCGGGGATAGAGGCGCTTTGCCAGGTTGACGTGCTGGACCAAAGCCCTGATTGGGCGCTTGGGACACTAGCGGCCTGGCCCAGAGAGGCGCTGGTCAACGCATAAAAAATAAAAAGGATCAACAATCGAACAATGGAACCAAAATTTCCCAAATGCCTATTATTTCCGTCACCCCGGGTCCAGGCTCCTTCCGAGAAGATTCTGGATTCCGGATTCCGCCGGAATGACGGAACAAAAAAATCCGCATCTTCAGACAGCGCAATGCTTCCAACTACGGAATATGGGATGAGGCGCCTATCGATCAAACTCATTCAATTAACTTTGGCTTTTTCAATAATACTTGTCAAGTTTCCTAACAACCGCTCGGTAGTTTATAAATCGCAACGGGATTGGTGCAGCCGATTTGATAGGCGAGATCCGATGAAAGCTGCTGGAGGAACTTTTGAGCCAGCTCCAGCGTGCGAAAAGATGTGCTCCCATCATAAAAGGTGTCGCTGCCAAAAACGAATCGGGTCGGATACTTCTGCACAAGCGCCAGCCAACCTGGAGTAATATTATCGTTGGCATCCTTAAAAGAATTCGGCGTGAACGGAGGATTCTCTTGCGGAATTATTTGAGCGTAAAGATTGCCGTGGCTTCCAAGGAGCCCGTCAATGAGGCCCGGTGTCATGGCGCCGGTCGAATCTCGGCCCACGTGGGCCAGGACAATGCGGGTATTGGGATTGTGGTCCAAGAGTTCTTCAAAGTCCGGGATGTTGGCTTGCAAGGTCGAGGGATTATTGGGGCTTTGTGCAACGTAAAAAGAAGGCGTCTGCATGGTTTGAGTGACAACGTCAATATGGACGTCAATGGCCAAATCATACGTAGCCGCTAAATCAGCCAAAAGATAAAAAAGATCGGAGTTGACGGGATTTTCCTCAAAGGCATGCTCTGGATAATAGGAAAGGTGCAGGGCTGCCGTCTCGCCGATGACAACAGCGGCGGGAGTGGAACTGATCAGGGTCGTAAAAATCGTTTGAAAATTTAATTTTTGAGCCTCCGTCGCCACGCCGGAATCCGGCATTTTGTCAATTTCAGATTGAAGCATACTGCCTCCAATGCCATAGAAAAGACGGCTGGGCTGGTAGAGGGCCGCAGCTGCATTGGTATTCTCATCAGCATAATTTCCTGATCCTGCGGGCTCCGGCGGATTAATAAAAAAAGCTTTTTTCACTCCCGTAGCGTCCATTGCCGTTATGCAGGCGTTGACGCAACTTGGCGAGGTGCAGACGGTTCCAATTCCCCAGGGATGAGAATGCGTGTCAATCCACGGGCGCAAGCTGCTGCTGAAGGAGGCGGCGCCGATGGAAGCGCTGCCTGCCGGCCCGTCGTCCCAGCAGTCACTGCGCAACATCAAAACCGCCGACAGAACCAGAAGCGTTTTAAATGGTGTAATTAGACGACGGCGCATTTACAACCGGTAAATCCGAGCAGCGTTTTCCCGGCCGATCTTTTGGCGCAGGCCAGGCGCAAGCTGCTTTAAGATAGCCATCGTATCCTCCAATGCGATGGGGTGGTGCTTGAGGTCAGCGTGCCCAGGAACGCCGACAAACTCATCAGCGCCGATGACAAAACGGTCGGAAAAATCGCCAAAGAGCTTAAGCCATTCGGCGCGGAGGTTCCCCTCGTCGTCAACAAAATTGTTGTCAGAGGCCCGGAATTTTTCCCCCTGCGGACTGACGCGCTTTAAAGCCATATAAAGGTTGGAATGCGCCTCAAGCAAACGGCGCAACAGGGCCGTGGTCATATGGCCCGTATTGTCCCAGCCCACGTGTTGCCACACGATGCGCGCCTTGCGATTATGCGCCAATAAGCGTTCGAATCCGGGTATATTCCCTTTAATCATTGAAGGATTCTCAGAACTGAAGCCAACCAATCGTTCCGGCAGCGCCTGATCCTTGGGAACGGCCTCAATATGCAAATCTATGGGAACATTATTATCCGCGGCGATATCGGCTAACAGCAAAAATAACGGGTGGTCGGGATCAACCTGCTCGAAAGGATGGCCGTTCCTAAAACTAAAGTGCAGGGCGGTCATCTCGCCGAAGGCTTTGGCGCCGTCATCAATGATTTGTTGCGCCTTTCGCTTGAATTCTGCGCGAATGTCCGGCGTCACCTCTTTTGCCGGCGTGCCGACAATGAGCGGATTAAGCTCCCCGCCGCCTGCGGCCAAGACCAGACGGTCCGGATATCGGCGCACGGCCCCAAGAAGTTTCTGGTAGGTATAGCCGCCGCGTTGATTGGGACGCTGCGGCGGCGGCATCACGATGGCCTTAGCCACTCCGATACGGTCCATCATGGCGATAAGATTCGCGGCGGCCGCTTCATAATCTTCAGCGACTCCTCTACCCGCCCGTCCGCCCCCTGGGCCTCCGCGCGGCCCGGGGCGCGGACCCATTCGGCCTTCCGGAGGTCCTCCTCCGGTTTGATATCGCCCATTAAGATGCATGTGGACGTCAATGTAGCCCGTCTGGGAGGCCGCCGTTGCGGTAGACGCATTTTCTGCCCGGATAATCCCGCTGTATAAAAAAAAGAGCATCACAGCGACAAAATGCCAGATTTTTTTACAGGCCATAGGCAGTCACCTCAAAAATAAGCATTAGCATCCACTGGATAGCTTGTAGATCGCCACGGGATTTGTGCATCCGATTTGATAGGCAATATCCGAGGGAAGTTGCTGGAGAAAATCTTGCACGCCTTGAAGCAGCGAGCTAGTTGTGCCGCCGTCCCAAAATATGTCGCTGCCAAGAACAAATCGGGTGGGATACTTCTGCAACAGCGTCAGCCAGTCGGAGCGGACCTTTCCGGTCCGGTCCACGATGCCGTCGCCGGCATCCGCTGGACCCACCTGGGGTGCAATTTGAGCATAGAGATTGCTGTGCCGGGCAAGGAGCCCATCCATGAGGCTGGAATTCATCACTCCTGTGGTATCACGGCCCACATGGGCCAGGACAATGCGGGCATTAAGGTTATGGTCCAAGAGTTCTTCAAAGTCCGGAATGTTGGGTTGCAGAGTCGAGGGATTATTGGGGCTGCGTGTAACGTAAAAAGAAGGCGTCTGCATGGTTTGAGTGACAACGTCAATATGAACGTCAATGGCAATATCATGGGAGGCGGCCAAATCGGCTAAAAGTAAAAAAAGATCGGAATTGGCGGGGTTCTCCTCAAAGGCATGATTTGCCGAATAGGAAAGATGCAGGGAAGCCGTCTCGCCAACAACAACTGCGGCAGGGCCGGAACTGATGAGATCATTAAAAGTAGACTCAAACTCTGACTTTTGGGCCTCTGTCGCCACGCCGGAATCCGGCATTGTGTCAATTCTGGCTTGAAGCATACTGCCGCCAATGCCGTAGAACAGACGGTCCGTCCGGTAGTAAGCGGCGGTGCGCACGCCGGCCTCTTTCGCGGAACTGCTGTTATTGTAAGGGGCGGGTGGATTAATAAAAATCGCCTTTTTAAGGCCGGCTGCGTCCATGGCCAAAATGCTGGCGTTAACGCAGCTTTCGGAAAAACAATCAGTATCAATTCCCGTTGGATGGGTGTGCGTGTCAATCCAGGGGCGCAAGCTGCTGCTTGAAGAGGTGGCGCTGCTGGAAGCGCTGCCTGCCGGCCCATCATCCCAGCAGTCGCCTTGAAGCATCAGGACCAACAAAAGAGACAGAAAACTTTTTGATGCGCGCAACAGAATGGACTGCGCCCGCAAAATTAACCTGTAACCTGGATTCCGCACCACAAGAAATAAACATTTTATGATGGCGGTTGTCAAGTTGCCGATGAACACCCCTATTGCAAATCCGATTGCCGGCTTTTAAACTTATAGCGTTCAATGACATGTAACCGAATATTTCATTTTTCATACAAAATCATTGCCGGCGCCTCAATAATAGTCTTCGGAGCCTGGGTCCCGGCGCGTTCACAAGATGACGCCAGGGCACAGAACGTCACCGAGGCCCAGCAAATTTTTGAAGCTTCCCCTCAACCCGAGGGCTTTAAACCTCCTGTCGATGAAAAGACCTCCATCGCCGTGGAATTTGACCCGGTGAACATTGAAGCCGGAATTCTAGGACAAGGGGACGCGCATTCCCAGGCCAGCCCCTATGTTGCAGCTGGGACGCGTTTTGAGTCCTCGGGTAAAACCCACTACCAATTGCAAACCAAGGCGGCTTACGTGGGATACAATTCCAGACTTTGGATCGGTAATGACCCGGAACGAATCAGCGAAGAGATGGCGCCTCTGGTAGAAAAAAGCGAATACAGCGTGGACCCTTTGGCGTATGGTGGCATCCAAAACAGCGTTGCACGGGCTCTTCACTGGGCTTTTCTAGGACCCTTTTTACCGGTAGCCGGTGCCACCCAAATATTGGAGAGTTATTTTAACCTGCAAGGCGACGGCGGTAAAATTGATTTCATGCCCGGGCTGCAGGCCGATGAAAGCATGGGGATATGTTTCGATCCGAACGGCAAGCCCTTCGGAGCGGTTCTTTCGGCAGGGTACCTTCACGACGTCAACCCCGCCTCGGGCTTGACGGAAAATCTCATCTCCGGCAACGACATCGTCATTGATCAAATCTGGGGGGCGGTTAAAAGCTACCCCCATTTTGATCTCACGACTTATTTGCGCTTTCCTAAGGGCGGGCTCATTGAGGCGAACGCCGATGTTTTAAAAACGCCCACGGTCATCGAGCAGAAATACGCCTTGGACGCAAGCGGCAAAATTTTTCAACGGCCGGCCTCGGCGCATGCCGAGTATCGCCGCACCGACAGCCCGGACTGGGTGGAAATTTCAGGCCAAGGCATCACGGCCGGAATTCGCGCCTCCCCATTTCGCCTGGGCGGCCTCGATCTTGAAGCGACCTACGCTCGGGATTTCGAAAAATTCGGCAATGCCTCGCGGGATTCTCAACAGGCCACCCTGGCCATTCACGGAGTCCTGGAAGCAGGCCGAAAAATTAAATCGCGCGTCCATATCGCCCACAATGTCAGTTCGGAACGCTACGCTACTGACGCCGTCTCCATTGCCCAAGATGCCTCTGATCCAACCTATGCTTTTACGCAAGGCCTTCCCGACCTCCTCCATTATCAAGATTTACATGAAGAGGCCGCGCAACTTAAAACAACCATCGTGGACTTTCAAAATGGGCTAACCTACTCCTTGCTGACCTCGGCCCTTTCCGAAGCAATTGACAAAGGCAAAATGACGGCCATCAGCGCTTGGCTTGAGAGGCGGCCGGAATCCCTCGAGCCCATCCGGGAATCAGACCGGGATGAATTCAAGGAAGCCGGCGTGGATGTCTTGGGTATAAACGCTATGGGGCTCAAGGATAAAAAAGCCAAAAATTTTGAGAACGCTTCATATGATGACAAAACCTCAAGCGTGGCCGAATGGTTCGGAAAGCAATTAGGGCTATCGGACGAAGATAATGCGATGTTTAACGAACTTATCGCCAATGATGTGGACTCGGCCATGGAGTACTTGTTTGAACTGCTCCAATCCCAAGGCAACGAAGCCCTGCTGGAAGCTATCCATAGCGGCCAGAATCTCGCCGAGCAAATCTCCCTCTCGGGCGGCCTCAAAACCTCCGAACTCTCCCACAATGCCCTCCTAGACGCCTGCTGGCGCGTCCGCCGCAACAATCAATAGACGGGGTCTTGACCTTTTTTAATCTGCCGTTGTGGATTTTGTCCAATCGGGAGGGAGACGTTCGGCTTTAAAAAAATAGCCTGGGCTGGAGCTGGCAGCTACCGTGTTAAGCGTCATCCGCCAGACGATATCCCCGCCTGAAGTGACTTCAAGCATGACGGAATAGTCGTCATTCGTGCTATTGAGCGTGCCGCCGGTGTCCACGGCCACGATCATCGTATCGCCATTGCCCAATCGGTCGCAGTCGCGGGCGGTTCGAAGCCGGGTGTTGGCATAAGTCCACACCGCCTGCTTGGTGGTTGTGTTGATCTCCACGGCCACGTAAGGCGAGTTTTTCTGCAAACAGATCAACATGTTTCCATCGGAAAGGATGTCCGGCTCATGCGGGTCAACGTCGCCCCCGTACACGCTCCAATCCATCAGCCAGATAATATCGCCGTTGCGATCCACCTCCAACGTCATATCTAAATTACGCAGGTCAATAAAAAAACTATTCGTAGAGCGCCAGATCACGGCGTTGGCGTGGGTGAATTCCTCGGTCGAGGTGCTGGAGGGGATGGTGTAATAACCAGGATGATCTTTCGCATACCACTGCCAGACCACGCCGCCGGTGCTGTTGATCATGGTCATTTGCGCGTCGCCATATTGATCGCCCTTGCCGTAATTGTACAGGGTGTTGCCATTGGGCAGCCGCTGCGCGTCGTGAGAAATTTTGGTCACGGAATAGGATGACTGCAATACGCCGGAGCTATTGATTTCGTAAATGCCGTTTCCCGTGAAAAATAGATAATTGCCATTGGCCAGTTTTTCCACGTCCATGCCGATCGTGGAGGTTTGAAGATAGGCCGACGGAATTCTGTAATCCCAAACGGTTTGACCCGCCATATTGACCTCCAGAAGACCGTTATTTCCGCTTTCAAGCTGGTCATAAAACAATATGGTGCCGCTGGAGACCCGGTCCTGATAGTAAATATCCACATAATAATTTCCGCTTTGAATGCCCCGCGCCAAGACATTCACCGCATCGGCGCCGGTCAGATTGCCCTGGCTGACGGCCAATTGAAACGTATAGGTTGAAGCTTCGGCCGGCGTGAAGGTGGTCGTGACGGTGTTGCTGCTGTTGATGGTCACGGCGGGTCCTGCGGTTTGAGTCCACAGATAAGTCAAAACGCCGCCGGTCCCCTGGTCAACGGCGCTGCCGCTAAGAGTAACGAGGGAAGCGATAGAGACGCTCTGATCGCTGCCGGCGCTGACCGCCAACCCTGCCCGTTGCTCTTGGACCTTATCATGGAGTTCTTCCCCTCTTTTCTTGACGGCCGAAGTCAGGCCGAAATGCAAAGCGCCAAAAACATCATGCACGGCCGGCATGCCCAAAAAACAAACGCCCAAAAGAACGCCCCTCCATTCCATCACCTTTATCACTCTCTTCGCTTTATACAAATTGTCCCATAATCATTTCGATGTTCCATGCGATGTGAATAAACTCCCATTGACAAAGCGGCAAACAGGGGGTAAGTAAACAATAAAGCGACGCCAAGGCATTGATGAGGGGGAAACATTGGCTGTTGAATTGTTGAGTTCCATAATTCCGATGGCTTCCGCTATTTACGGAGCCGTCGTGTTGTTGCCTGTTGTTTTCTATTTTTTACCTTTCGTGGCGCTTTTTTTATTCCTCAATGCCGGTCCCATGAGCGCGACAACGGTTCAATATCCGGCCTGCGCTCAAAATGTCGAGTCGCCGTCAAACCGGGAAGAGGGATTTTTCTCTCTTGAAAAATTAGCGCCGGCTCCCCTCTCCAACGTCAGCCCGGGTGAAGCATCGCCGGCCGCCGTTTTTCTTGGAATATCCCTGGACAGTTTTTGGCCGCCGGTTTTTAGCGGCTTTTTGACTTCCCGGCGAAGCGTGCGTGTTTCCCCCGCAATGCTTAAAATCATCGCCGGTCGCGCGCCGCCCGGCGAGGCGATCCAATGACCGCGCTTCCCCCCCCTCAAATCCCCCGCCAAAATCGCACCAATCAAACCAATAAAAAAAGAAGTCATTTTTTAACAATATTCATCTTATCTACATTTTTAACAGCGCGGGAAATTCATGCGGGTTGCGGCACCACGGGGGGCGGCGCGCCCGGCGCGCCCACTACCAGCCAAATTTGGGCCTCGACCCTGACGCTGACAGTGGGCCTGGGCAGCAATACCGAAGATGCCTGCTATTTTGTCGTTCGCGCCACCTACCCCACGCCTTCAGGCAGCGATGTCTTGGGAAACGTCACCACCACCTACCTCCAAAGCAACGGATCTTTGGGGTCCTCCATTGCCTACCTCCAAGACACCGGGGACACTAACTTCCCCAGAAGGATCGTTGGCCTGACACCGGGGAGCAGCTATTACTTCTCCTCGGCCGCGGCGGATGATACCGTGGGCACGGACGCCAGCGCTTACAGCGCCGTGATCACCGCGCTTCTGAAACCCGGCCTAGAAGTTATCTATCGGAGCACCACAACATGGTACGCTGACAACCGTTTTTATTTTAAGCCGTATTTTGACGGCCCTGTCATCGCCGACAACTACCGATATGATTGGAATCAGACGGCAGGTTCCTGGGATGGAACCGCGCCCGATGCAACGGTCTCCAATCAAGCCCATTCAACCCAAACCGCCGCCACAAGCGGCAGCTGGTGGTACATGCACGTTCACTTCAGGGATCCAGCGGGCAACATTCTTTCCCAGCAAGACCTGGGGCCGTTTCAATTCGACAATGCCGCGCCTGCGCTCTCCAGCATCCTATGCCGCCAAAAAAATGAAACCTCCTGGACCGCTTGCTCCAATGCTATTAATATCTCTACGCCAACCGTACAGGCGGATGTCCAAGATAGCGCCTCCGGTCTGGTGATCGGCCAACAGAAGCTGGGGGTAACCTCTGGAACAATCCTTTATTTGGATTTTGAAGAATGGCCGCCCTTGGATAAATCAGGGTACAATCAGGTCGTTATCACAACGGCCTTCCCCGGCGCAACCGGCGTCACCCATGCTGTCTCAACCGGGCGTTTCAACGGTGGAATGTCCTTTCCTTCTAACGGCCAGACCGGCTTATTAGTCTCCACCATGTCCCAGCTTGCCAATGCCACGGCCCTAACCGTTGAAACTTGGTTTTACAAAACTAGCGACACAGATAACTGCCCCAAAAGTCCTTTCGAATTTACTATCTACCTCACCAGGGGTCTTGGCGTTGAACTCGATAGGATGGCAAATTGCGGCGGGACAGGCATTCCCGGCGGCCTAAGGACCTTCTACAGTACCGATGTCTCCATTACCAGCGGACCCCATATCAACAATAACACTTGGCACTATCTGGCTGTGACTTTCGATGATAACGCCAACATAGGGACGACCTATTTGAATGGCCGCGAGATCGCAACAGCCACCTTTGACGACTCCGTATCGCTTTTGCGATACCTCTATATCGGCGTAGAAGTTGCCAACAACCAAGGCCTTCTAACTTGGGGGCTCGTGAATTCCACTATGGATGATTTCAGGGTCACGGCGCGCGCTCTCTCCGCGGATGAAATAGCGGCCAATTACTTCTCCGGCGCCAGGAAACTCACAATGGATGGAGGCTCCACTTGGATTTACGACAGCTCCACATACACCAGAACAGGCGCTGTCTCAACGACCGGCAGCAACGGCACCACGGCCTCGCAAACTTCTACGGGAACGCTTAATTTCTGGAACGCCCATGCCTCGAACAACAAGTTTGTTTACCTATTCCGGGACCAAGCCGGCAATCTGACCCAAACCCAAACCACGGTTAACATACCCTATACCGCCCCGTCCCTCACTGTCACCGCTGAAGAGGTGGATGGCGCCGGATACACGGCAACGGAATCCGGAGGAATTTTAACGGTCAATGACTTGACGCCCAATATCCGCGTGACAGCAACAAGCCAAGGGCCCGCGGCATTGAGAATTTCATCAGCGCCTGTTTCAATTTCTTCAGACACAGTGCTTTATCTCGATTTTGAGGAATGGCCGCCCCTGGATAAATCAGGATACGCGAATCATCCAAGTTCAGCCGCGGGCAATGCGACCCGGGCGCCGGGAATTCATGGCTCCGGTCTTTCCTTGGATGGCGCCGCCGATTATTTGGTCATTCCAAGAACACCGGCGCTTAATGTAGACATGCTGGATTCATTTACTGCGAATACTTGGTTTAAACAATCGGGAACGCTCATTAGAGCCGGCACTTTTTTTAGCAGCCGGTTCAACGTCAGCAGCTGGAATTGCGGATGGGAATTTTTAATGACCCTTACGCCGGCCCCTCACTCCCCTTCGAGCTTCCGGAGCTCCAACGTCTCCGCTCCTCAAAGAATCAGCAGCGATAGCGAATGGCACATGTACACCTATGTCTATACGGGCGTTAACCAAGACTTCTACGTAGACGGCGTTTATGTAGGCAGCGGTGGCAATCAGTCGCCGCCTTCAGCCTGCAATAACCCGCTTTACATTGGAGCCCGGCCCGTTGCCATCGGTGACAATTCCTGGCATACCAAAGGCACGCTTGATGAGATGAAACTCGTCAAAAGGGCCATGAGCGCCCAGGAAATCGCGCTGGAGTATTCGGGCGCCTTGTACAAATATTCTGATGACGGGGGTTCAACGTGGATGAATCATGCCAGCTCCAACCCTTACCTTGCGCTCATTAATCCCTCCACCGGCGCCGCCAGCTGGGCCAGCGAAGTCTTGACCTCAACGCAAGTCCATTTCTTTCAGGAATCGGATGCCGCTTCCGGGAACTTGAACAAAATCCGTTTTCTCACCATGGACGCGATCGGCAATATCACGCAAAGCTCAGATTACACGATCCGCATAGCTTCAGCCAATCCTACGATGACGCCTGGTCCCGGAGCGACCTTGGCTTCTTACGGGGTCAAAAATGCTTCGGGGAGCTTTCTGGGGCCGGATACCTCGGCCTGGACCAACCAACTGGCTCCCCAATTCAAAATCCGTGCCCAGGACGCAGGCTCCGGCTTGGCTTCCATCGCTGAATCAATTTATTTGTCATCCCATACCGCGCTCTTCCTCCACTTTAACGAGAACGGCGGCTTAACCGCGGCCGACGTCTCGAGCAACTCGGCCACGGGAACGCTCACGAATGGACCCCTGTGGGTCCC
>JACQPE010000195.1 GCA_016207685.1 Elusimicrobiota bacterium
AATCGCTATTGACGCCTCGGGCAATATTTATGTAACGGATGAGGGCAATGACCGAGTCAAGCGCTATGGCGCATCGGCCCCTGCCAATTCGAGCGGTGGGTCGGGGACCACGGCGCCGTATGTGACTGCCGCTTGGGGAAGCGCCAAACAGGCGACTTGGGGATCATCCACTTCGGCCAATGGCCAGTTTTATGACCCGACCGGCGCGGCCGTTGACGCCAACGGCAATGTTTATGTTTCCGAATATAGCAATCACCGTATTCAAAAATTCACCTCAAGCGGAACATTTTCCTTGGTCTGGGGATCGAGCAATCCGGCTTCCGGATCAACTGACGGCTACTTTTCAAATCCCACTCAAATGGCTGTTGATTCCCAAGGGTATGTTTATGTGGCTGACTACGGCAATCATCGTATTCAGAAATTTTTGCCCAATGGCGGCTTTGCGATGTCTTGGGGTTCAGCGGGCACGACAGCCGGCAAGTTCGATAATCCCTGGGGCGTTGCCGTGGACACGACATCAGGCTATGTTTATGTGGCTGATACGGACAACCATCGTATTCAAAAATTCACCTCAAGCGGCACTTTTTTGCTCACCTGGGGCAGCAACGGCAGCAGCAACGGCACATTTAGTTATCCTTTTAGCATTGCCGTGGATGGGCTTGGATTGATCTACGTGGCCGACCGCAACAATCACCGTATTCAGAAGTTTACGGAATATGGAGTTCTTGTTTCTTCCTGGGGCTCCTACGGCACCAGCGGCGCCAGCAAATTCAATTACCCCTACGGCATCGCAGTGGACCGCAATCTCAATGTCTACGTGGCCGACCGCAACAATCACCGTATTCAAAAGTTCGACGCGAACGGTTCCTATTTGACGGAGTGGGGCTCCAATGGCACGGGCCAGGAGCATTTTGATTATCCCACCGCAATCGCTATTGACGCCTCGGGCAATATTTATGTAACGGATGAGGGCAATGACCGAGTCAAGCGCTATGGCGCATCGGCCCCTGCCAATTCGAGCGGTGGGTCGGGGACCACGGCGCCGTCTTTAAATTTGCTCTTCGGCATCGGCGGAACAAGCACCGGGACATTCCAAGGCCCAAAATCCGTGGCCGTGGACAGCTCGGGCAATATATATGTTGCCGATACCACAAACAATCGTATCCAAAAGTTCGACGCTACCGGCGGTTTTGCGGGGATTTGGGGCTCCACCACGGCGAGCTCGGCCAATGGTTATTTTAACGGGCCCCGCGGCATGGCCGTATCAACGGCCGGCTGGATTTATGTCGCGGATGAGGGCAATGACCGTATCCAGGTGCTTAATGCCGACGGCAGCTTTCGCGCGGGTTGGGGGTCTTCAGGCAGCGAGTCCGGGAAATTCAGCTCCCCCTGGGACGTGGCCTTGGATACCACGACAGGGGATGTTTATGTCTTAGACGGCAACAATTACCATATTCAGAAGTTTAACTCCACGGGAACCTTCAAGATGTCCTGGGGCGCCGCCGCCGCTACCGTGGGCCATTTAAGCACTTATTACAGCGGCGCTTTGTCTGTGGATGGCTTGGGATTCGTCTATCTGGCTGATTACAGCAATCATCGAGTGCAAAAATTTAATCCCTTTGGCGTTGCGGTGTCTACTTGGGGTTCCTATGGAACAAGCGCCGGCCAATTCAACTATCCGGAAGGTATTGTCGTTGACAAGGACTTGAATGTTTATGTCGCCGATACGAGTAATAGCCGCATTCAGAAATTTGGCGCCACAGGTTCTTATTTAACGTCATGGGGCGCATCGGGCAGCGCCCAGGATGCCTTCAGTCTCCCCATGGATCTTGCCGTTGACGGATCGGGTAACCTTTATGTGGCTGAATCCGGCAATAACCGGGTTAAACGTTATGGAACGGCGCCCACAAATAGTTATGGCGGCAGCGGCGTGTCAACGCCGGTCGTCACCGCGATTTGGGGCGGCGCCGGCGCGAGCACAGGGTCTTTTAGCTCTCCCTATGGCATTACCGTGGACACGCAAACAGGCAATGTGTACGTTGCCGATGCGGGCAATGCCCGAATCCAGAAATTTACCGCCGGTGGCGGTTATTTGACGAACTGGGTATCGAGCGCAACCTCCCTCGTGCTTAGCGGCGGGGTTCTTGTCGCCGTTGATCGTATCAATAGCTCGATTAACACTTATGATTTGTCCGGCGCGCTTTTATCCAGCAATAACAGCCATGGCATCAGCGGTCCCTATGGCATAGCATCTGATACGACCACGGGGGTGATTTATGTGGCGGATACCGCCAACAGCCGGATTTTAAAAGTTACATCAAGCGGAACCTTTGTGATGACCTGGGGCGGAACAGGAGGCTCTTTGGGCCGCACCGGCAACCCCAGGCAGATCGCTGTTGATGGTTTCCACAATATTTATATGGTTGACGCGTCCTATGAGCAAATTCAAAAATTTAATCCTTATGGTGTTGCTCTTTCGACATGGGGTGGCAATGGAACAGGAACGGGCCGATTCAACTCGCCTCAAGGCGTGGCCGTGGACCGCTTCGGCAGCGTCTATATCGCCGATACGAGCAACCACAGGATTCAAAAATTTGACGGCAACGGCGCCTATTTGACGAGTTGGGGTCAAAGCGGAACAGGCTGGGATGATTTGTCATCTCCCAAGGGGCTGGCCATCGCTTCCGATGGGAGTCTTTATGTGGTTGACAGCGGCAATGACCGCGTGAAGCGGTATAGTCTTTATAATTTAGGATTGGCCCCTTATGTGGCGGCCGTGACCTCATCAACGGTCCGGCTGGAATGGACCGCAGCCGCGAATTCTTCGTATACGGTGGCCGCGGCCCAAGATTTAGGTTTTTCCAACGTTGTTTCTTCAGGAACGGTTTTTTCAACATACACGGTGGTGACCGGATTGACCGAGTTAACCTCGTATTATTTTGTCGTTAAATTTTCTTCGGATACGGACAGTTACTACAACACCCCCATTGTGACCATGACCGCACGCGGCGACATCACGGCGCCAAGCGGCGCCCCCGGGACGCCTACGGATGACGGCGTTTGGGTGGGGACAACGTCCCTGATGTTTTATTGGTCCGCCGGCAATGCCGCGGATTCGGAGTCAGGAATCGCCGGATACTATTTGCGCGTGTTTACGTCAACTAAAGGTTTTATTTTTCAGAGTAATGTGGGCAATGTGACGACCTATACCGTGACCGGCGCCTCCTCGGGGCAAACATACTATGCCTCCGTTCAGGCGATCAACGGAACGGGGTTTTATAGCAGCTATTCGAGCACGAGCGATGGGATTACCGTTGAGTTAACCGCGCCGACGGGATCACTCTCCACGCCAACGGCCAGCGCTTCGTTTATCAATAGTTCGACGACGATTAGTTTTAGCTGGACTCAAGGAAGCTCCACGGATGCGGAATCGGGTCTTTCCGGCTATTATCTTCAAATCGGAACGGCCAGCGGTTCGACCAGTATTTATGACGGATACTTGGGAAACATTTTGAGCACGACCGTGGCCGCCGGTTTAACCGAAGGCTCGACGTATTACGCCCGGGTGCGCGCTAAAAACGGCGCCGGCCTTTACGGCGACTATACGGGATATTCGGACGGGGTGACGGTGGATTTAACCGTTCCTTCGGCGCCCAGCTCCATGACATCGACCTCGCACCCTAGCACGGGGACCGCTTATCCTTCCACAACCGCGACATTCATTATTTCCACGGCCGGCGTGGTTGATGCTTCGGGCATTTCGGGATTTTATTGGAGCGTGGCGGCATCGTCTGCATCGGCGCCGACGGTGTCGTCAGGAACCTACGCCTCAAGCCCAACGGTAACGGTGTCCAACTTGCAGTCCGATGGCATTTGGTATTTTTTGGCCGTGTGCGTGGATAGGGCGGGCAACGTGGGCACGCAGGCTTATTCGTTTGCGTTCAGGGTGAAGGTTTCCGTGGACCCTAATGCCAACAATACATTTACGAATTCCGACGGCGTGATCGTGGAGATACCGGCCGGAGCCGTCACCAGTTCGACAACGATCAGTATCCAGACATCAACGGCGCCGACTGTGCCGCAGGATACGATGCTAAAGGCCTCCGGCGTGATCCGCGATATTAAACTGGCCAATGGAACAACAAAATTCAATAAAAGCGTTACCGTGACGCTGCCCTATGCGACCAGCGATATCGTGGGACTAACCGAGAGCAAGTTAAAACTTTTCTTTTACGATGCCACCGACAACTATTGGGCGCTGATTCCCAATTCATCGGTCAATACCACAAGCCGCACGGTATCCGGAGCGGTGGATCACTTTACGATTTTTCAAATTATGGAGTTTACGACGCCGGAATCGGCGCTGACCGGCGTCAGCAACTACCCCAATCCTTTTTCGCCGCTTAAAAAGCAAACGACCAAAATTCGCTACACCTTGGATTCTGACCGCGCCGTGGTGATTCGCATTTATGATCCCTATGGCGGACTGGTTTGGGATGATGCATTTGCCGCCGCGGCCAGCGGCGGGCGGATGGGACCCAATGAAGTGACCTGGGACGGCAAAACGCCCGACGGCCGTTATGCGGCGGCGGATGCGTATATTTGCCTGATTGACGCCGGCGGCACTAAGGGCAAAAGGATAATCGGAGTCAAATGAAGAGTTGCTTTATTTTTTGGTCTCTATTTCTAGCTCTCAACTCTCAACTCTCAACTCGCAACTCTTATGCCGCTTCTTATTCCGGAGGTCTCCCCGGGGCCTTTATTGAAAGCGCTTCCGGCGCGAGGGCCTTGGCCATGGGCCGGGCTTACGGCGCGATCGCTCAGGGAACCGGAGGGCTCATTTGGAATCCGGCCGGCCTCGGCATGCCTTATAAAAGCGAACTGTCATTAAATTACGTGACTTTATTCGAAGGCGCCAGCCTGCAAGAAGTGTCATTCGCTCATTCCGGGATCGCGCCGGTTGGGATCGGCTTTGGCGCGGTGATGTATGGCTCGCCTGAAGTGGAAGAACGCGACGCGACGAATACGGCGGGCGCCGTCTCTAATTATTCCAAAAGCGCGTATTTATTGGGCCTTTCTTGGAACCCCACGCCGTCATGGTCTTTGGGGGTAACGGGAAAAATGTTGAATCAAGAGGTCGCGGGCCTTTCTGCCAGCGCCGGTGACGTTGATATCGGCATGATGCTTAAATTCGGCGTGTTTCAGATCGGCGTTCAGGCTCAAAATTTAGTCCAGGCCGAGCTTGCCCGTGACGGCGGCGTGGATTCGCTGCCCACGGGCGGCCGCGCCGGAGCCGCATTAAAATTATTCGACTCGTTGCTGTTGAGCGCCGAGGGCGCTTTTTCTAATGAAACCGACATGCGCATCCGTGGCGGTTTGGAATATGATCTTTTTCATATTTTGGCGATTCGAGGCGGCTTCGATGGTGAGCATCCGACGGCAGGGATCGGATTTACGTTCAAAGATATTAGCCTTGATTACGCGGCGCTGTCGCATGATGATTTAGGGTTATCCCATAGGGCCTCCTTAAGATTGGGTTTTGGACTCAATGAGCCGGATAAAATAGCGGCACGCGCCAAGCGCGCCGAAGAGAAGCGTGTGGAGGCCCAACAGGCGCGCGAGCGGCGGCGGCAATTGGCTAAAGAGCGGCTGGCCGAAGAAGAAAAACGCCGTCAAGCCGAGGCCCAGGCCAAACAAGACGCGCAAGCCGGGCCGGTTGTGGAAAAGGACAATGAGATTCCAATTCCCGAAGGCCGTAAGCTTCAAGTGGCGGTCATTGATTTTGTGGGCCAGGGCGTTTCCGAGATTGAGGCCAATGCCGTGACGGAATTTTTCCGCAACGCCGTGGTCAATGCCAACGCCTTCCGCATGGTGGATCGGGGCAATATGGAGAAAATTTTGACGGAGCAAAAATTTCAGCAAACAGGCTGCACCACGGAAGAGTGCGCCGTCCAAATCGGCAAGATTCTTAATGTGGAGTGGATGTTTTCCGGGTCCGTTTCGTTTTTATCGGATACGTACTACTTGACCGTTCGCCTCATGGAAGTGCAAACCTCCGAACTCATCGCATCGCGGGGCTCCGAGGCCAAATCAGTTTCAGGTTTGAAGTCCGCAGCCAATAACGTGGCCCAGCGCTTTATTAAGTCGCTTAAGCCCGTCAAGCCGGAATCAAAACCGGAAACGCCGCCATCCGGGCCGCCCCAACAACATTAGGTCTATTAGCCTAAATTTTTCAGTTGCACTTTTTTGTTCAAGCCGCATCACACATCAACGCGATGGCAACTGAAAATTTTGGGTTAATCCGCCAATGATACGTTGATCTGGGCATCGGCGCCGAGAGAGTAGGTTTTCGCAAAATTTCCCATATTGATCGCCAGGCATAAATAGCCCCGGCTTGAAATAAGCGCCAGGGGTTTGCCTTGCGCAACACCGCTAAACGTGGCGACTAAAGGGAGATCGAGCGATTTGCCCTTCCAGGTTATCCTGATTGATGAGCCTATGGTTAAACCAAGGCGATCCAGCAGTCCGGAAGTGATGTTGGTGATCACGTTGCCATAGGGTTCTTCCACAAATTCGATTTGGCCGAAAGCCGTGTTTTGGTTGGTTCTTGCAGGCGTGAACGGCAACAAGATAATGCTGGTCGTTTTGGGCCCAAGTTCACCGAGCGCCAGGCCGCTCGCCAAATGTGCCGCGACCGGAGAGAAAATATCCCGGCCATGAAAAGTATGGGAAAGTTTTTGGGAAGACCCTGTTTTATAAAAGTATTGAGAATTGGTTAGGAGTCTGGCTTCTTCAAGACCTTCTTCTTCAATAACGCGCGTGAATAGGCCGTTGTCCGGACCGACATAGAAATGCCCCTTCCTGGTGGCAATCGCCAGCGCCTGGCGCCGGCTTCCAACGCCCGGATCAACCACAGCTGCAAATACCGTGCCTGGG
Source organism: Elusimicrobiota bacterium (assembly GCA_016207685.1). GTDB lineage: Bacteria > Elusimicrobiota > Elusimicrobia > JACQPE01 > JACQPE01 > JACQPE01. The sequence continues at coordinate 6,937 of JACQPE010000195.1, forward strand.
GGATAATAAGATGCTGTTCCGGCAACAAGGCGGCCGGCGCTGTTAATATCATAAGGCGCTACCTCGTGGGTCAAGTCCACGATTTTAAGTCGCGGGTTGACGGACCACATAACCGCTTTGCAAATGGCCACGGAGTCATCTTTGGTTCCAAAATCAGTCAAAAAAACAACATCGCGCGCAACAGGCGTTTTAGCGCAAGAGATCGATAAAAGAACTAAAAAAGCGATATGCGGCCGAATTATTGACCGCAGCCGGGACTTCTCTGGGCCCTCTCTTTCTCCATCGCACCGGAGAAACCCGTTGTCCGACCCCCTTTTATCGGTTTTCTGGATTCCGGCTTCCGCCGGAATGACAAAGCGCAATGCGGAAGTTTTTGACCGTAGCATAGAGGACGCCTCCTGTGCGGGAAATGGTCTATAATATAGCAACCTATGTTGCCCACATATCGCCCGAATGTTCGAAAGCGTAAAAAGAGAATCGGCTTTAGGGCGCGCATGGCCACCAAAGGGGGGCGCCGCGTGTTATCGCGCCGCCGGGCCAAGGGCCGCAAAAATATCGTTTTGGTTTAGACGAAATCAGTTATTGGGTTATAGAGTTAATGCGTCTTTGTGTTGATTTCGAATAGTTCATTTGTTTGCTCAATAACCCTGTAACTCAATAGCCTTTTTGATGAATCGTTCCACAAGTAGAAAAATTGAAAACCTTTTTAGTCATGGCCGCCGATGGCGCCAAGGGCCGCTTCGTTTTATTGAAAGCCGGCACAATTCCAAAGATGCTGAAATTTCTTTGTTGATTCCCCGCAAATCTTACCCTAAGGCTGTTGAGAGAAATCGCTGGCGCCGCCTTTTGCGGGAGTCGTTGCGCCAAATGAAAATTCAGCCCACGCGGGAGTTAATTGTCATGGCCGGGCCCGTTTCATTGGTCGGGCTAAAAGAGCCGCAAGTGCAAGAGTGGCTCCGCGCCGGATTGTCTCTCCAGTGAAAAACATTATCACTATTTCCATTTTGGCCTATCAAATGTTAACGCGCGGACTTTTCCCTCCAAGCTGCCGCTATGCCGTGAGTTGCAGTGATTTTACGCTTCAAGCGGTGCGCGTTCATGGGGCCGGCAGAGGCTTGTTAATGGGATGGCATCGGCTTATGACTTGTCATCCTTTTTCTCGGGTTTATTTTGGCAAGAGTAGGTTGTGATGGAAGAGCAAGGCGTTCCCCGGCGCAATATTGTAATCGCAGCGGCGCTGGCCGTCGCCGTTTACGCGGTTTGGTACACCTTTTTGCTCCCCAAGCCGGCACCTCGCGCGCTTGAGGAGCACCCCACTGAAACGGTTTTGGCCACGTCCGCCAAGTCTGCGTTTCGACCCATGCCTCAACTGGCGCCGGTGGAGCAGCCTCAAGCAGCGGATTTCAAATTGTCGTCAGTCGAGGGAACCGTACTTGTTCATGAAGGCGGCGCCATCAAGACCCTTAGGCCCATCGTGGAGGCCTCGGACCGGAACGGCCGCTTGATTATTGAGGACGGTAGATTTTTTGGCACGACGAGCGACTTGCAGGGGGGCGATCCGTGGACATTATTGCCGGCGCAAGGAGATCATTTGGTCGTTGAGCGCGCATCACCCAATGGAACGTTGCGCAAGGAAATGATTTTTTCGGCCCAGAAACCAGGATTTGGCATTCTGCGTTTTTCTTTTGAGTCCAAGCAGCCCCGGACGTTAGTTAATCTCAACGTTGATTTAGACGCTCATTTGCCTTATACCAAGGACAAGCCGGCGGTGGCTTTTACCGGATACAAAGGCAGCAAATCTCTTATTGTGCGTTTTTTAAATAAAAAACAAACCCAGGTGGATGAGACAATCGAGGAAAAGTATCCCCTGGCCGGCCTGGGGCTTTCAAGCAGGTATCATCTGGCTTTGGTCCATGGATTTGACGCTCTACCTAACGTTAAGATTGGGGAGCGCGCCGGGAAGGATGCTCCGTGGAGTTTTTCCATCAGGCTCTTACCCGGGGAGTCCGTGGAGATTCCTTTTTATTTGGGATTAAAGCGGGATCAGTCGCTCCGGGATTTGGGCGTTGAAAATATGCTCTACGGCGGTCTTTTGGGGCCATTGAAGAAGTTGGTCAAATGGACGCTTGGCGCTTTTTACAAGGTCACTGGAAATTATGGGTTCGCCATTATCTTATTGACATTGGCATTCCAAGTGGTTTTGCTTCCCTTCACGTTGAAGAACCTGAAGTTTTCGCAGAAGATGAAAGAACTATCGCCGAAGATTAAAGTTTTGCAAGAAAAATATAAAAATGATCCCCAAAAAATGAATGCCGAAATGATGCAGCTCTATAAATCCTACGGCACCAATCCTTTGGGCGGCTGCTTGACCATGTTGCTGCAAATGCCGATTTTTTTCGCCTTATACGGCGCTTTAAATGATAGTTATGAGCTTTATGACGCGCCGTTTATTTTATGGATTAAAAATTTGGCGGCGCAAGATCCGACGTATATTTTGCCCGTCCTCATGGGCGGCGCCATGTTTTTGCAAACGATGAAGAGCCAGGGAACGATTGCGGACCCGTCACAAAAAATGATGATGTATGTGATGCCGGTGATGTTTACCTTTATGTTTTTTAAATTTCCATCGGGGTTGGTTCTTTATTGGCTGACCAGCAACGTGGTCAGCCTTGGGTTGACGACGATTCTGCCCAAGTACATGGATAAAATTACTTAATTACTTTTTTATTGGAGGTTATGATGGATGAGGCAACACGGCAAACGATTGAGGCATTGGCGCGGCGTATTATTGAGGGGCTCGGCGTGACGATTGTTAGTTTAAGCGTGGAATGGCAGGAAACGCAGGAGCGCATCTACGTGATGTGCGACGCAGGAGAGGACAACGGTTTTTTGATCGGTAAAGAGGGCCGCATGCTTGAAGCCCTAAAAGAGATTATCGAGGCCGCGGCCAGCCGCGCCATGTCCCGAAGGGTTGATTTGTATTTTGACATCGGCAGCTATTGGAGCAAAATCGAAGCTGAGGCTCTCCAAGTGGCTCAACAAGCGGCCTCCGAAGTCGTCAAGACCGGGCGCTCCGCGATCCTCGACCCCATGCACCCGATGTTAAGGCGTTATCTGCACAAGTCGCTTCAATCCGACGCTCAAGTGGAAACCGTCTCTGAAGGCGAAGGAACCTGGAAACGCATCATTATTCAGAAGAAAATGTAAAAGGGGTCACATCTTTGCATTTTACATTTCCCTGCCCCTGCCCTATCTGAAGTATAATTTTTTCCAGGAGGGAAGCGCTTGGCGTCTCCCTTTTTTGGAATTTTTTAGCCAATCGAAGCGCGCCGGTGGCCGTTGCGGCCCGCGTCCTTCCTTTTTAACCCATTCGCTTTAACTTCGCAGTATTCTTGCGTCCGCCCCCCCTGACGTCAGAACTGTAAAATATGTATATCTCTTTCCATGGAACCCGTCGTCCGTGGACGTAGCATTTCGGAATCGGACCGAGGCTTCATCGGGGGCGTCATCTCAACGCTAACCCCAATGCGTATTGACCTTAGCGGCGAATTTCCAAAAGGCGGGAAAGGGGGTTGCACCCCTATTCCCCGTCAATCGCGAAGGAAAACCAGCTTCCGTTGCCTTCAGAGGGCTTTTCTTCCAGGGAGAAAGGAATAACCAACAGATAAACCGCTTGATAGTCGCTGTCCGGGTATTCAGATGTATAAATTTCCAAAGTTTGGGCCGTGTCATTGCCGGCGACTATCCCCAGGTGCCTTAGAGCAGGCTCGCCATTGTCCCGGCGTTCGTACTCAATAGCCGCCGCGTAATGGATATCAGGCTCTGCGTTTGTCTCAAGGACAATTTCCCTGAGGCTGTCGGATAATTTGACGCGCACAGGCGCCGCATCACCGAAGTAGAGAAATTCGTCGCCGGAATTGTCATAGCTCAAGGATGCGCCCGCAGAAAGCTCATCCGAATCTCTGAAAAGCGCCATGTCGTTGAGGCCCGCCTCTTCATCTTCCAGGTAGTCCTCATCGTAAATGTCCGTCACCACGCCGGACATGGCGCGTTCTTGATCCAGGTCCTTGGCGTAAAGCGCCACGTAAAGCCGCGCCATTAAATCCTCAAGGTTTTCTGCGAACAAGTCTTTCAATACTTTGTCAAAATCCTCCAATGCGAGTTTGTCGCCCTTGGCTTTATATTGTTGTTCCAGAGCCTGGCACATCTCGAGCATAGTTGAGGCGCCGAAGGAAAAATCCTCGAGACTGCCTTGGGTTGCGAAGGCGCCCGTGACATATTTCCAAAAACCTGGCATGAGAGAGTATTCTGTATCCGCCTGCCAAGGCTCCGCCAGCCACGTTCCCAACGCTGACTTCCATATATTGAGCTTATCGGTTTTTTCATTGACGATATCCATGGCCCAGGAGGCCGCGCCTTCGTTAAATCCAGCGGTGCCTCCGCAGTACATTTGACTTTGAACCGTGTGAAAAAGCTCGTGGGCGGCGATGGTATAAAAACCGCCGGGCGCTGTGGTTCCGCTGTAAAAAGAAACCCATCTATGGCCGGCATGGCCTCCATTGTAATCCCGGCTGATGTAAACTTCAATGCCGCCTCCATCGTTGGGTTCGGGAAAGCCGTAAGAGACAAAAGAGTTATAGGAGGTTTCGAGGGAATCGGCCATGCCCGCCAAAAAAGACGTGCTTACCGAGGTTTCATAGTCAACGCACATGGCGAAGTGGCCCGTGGCGGTGGATAAGTCGAATTGATGGTCGCTCTTTAATTGGCAAGCGCCAAAAATAAATTTTTCATCCTCCTTTTGATCGCAATTATCCACCTGTTGATCATCCTGAGATGTTTTGCAGCCGATGCCCAAGAGCAACAGAACAGGCGAGCCGGAGAAAGCCCACAGCGAAGCGCCGCAGTGCAGAGCAACCGCAATGATGGCTAAAATTAGGGCCTTTTTAAGGGTGCTCTTTGCGGCACGCTTTGCCATTGGGCCAATCCCGGCTTTTAAACCCGCTGAGAAATTCTCCCTGGCTGCGCCAGAAAAAATTTTAAGGCGTGTCCCGATAAGGCGTCCCAGCGCTATTGAGCGGCGCATGCTTTTAGTTTAGCGGACCAATCATCGATTTGCAACGTTTTGATGCGGAGTTCCCCTTTTCCTTGACCAATTGGCATTTCCGTGCTATATCGGATGTTCACCCCTCGACCCAAAGTATCCTAACGACTGATTCTCTCTCGTAAATCAGCCCTTTTTCTTTGACTTTGCAGCTTTTTTCTAGTGACTACATGGGCGTTTAATATGGGCAGCGCCTCTGGCATTTCAATATTTAGGCTTTTAAGCGGTTTTTTTAGCCAATCGAAGCGCGCCGGTGGCCGTTGCGGCCCGCGTCCTTCCTTTTTAACCCATCCGCAGGGACTTATGTTGCGACCTTCTCTTCCTCCGGATTTCTCAGAGGAGAAAAATCCATTTTCTTTGCGCTGATTTCCTTTGCTCGCCACATAAAAAGCCAGCTTGTCACATAAAGAGTCACGCCAAAATTGTTAATTTTGGCTCTGCCCACGCGCCTTTTCTCCCTCTATAAATCCCTTAACCAATCTAAAATCTGCTCCGTAGAGCCGGTCTGTTTTGGTTCCAAAGAACTCGTCACATAAATGGGAGGTCCAAATTTCTCCAAGGCGGCTTTTTTATGGCTCACATCAGATTCAAGATAACGGCTAGTGGAACTCAGGTCCTCATGACCAAGCCAAGCCTTGATGACGTTTATCTCCACGCCCGATTCCAATAGGTGAGCAGCTGTGGTATGGCGCAGGCTGTGGGTAGAAAGCCTCTTCGCGCGCAGGCTTGGGCATTTATTCTTTGCCCTTTTAAGGTATTTCTGCACGATACGCCTGACGCCAAATCGGGTTAAGGCCCCTCCCCTTTGGTTGATAAAAAGAAAATCCTGACCCGCAAGCTTAGGCCTCCTGCGGTGGCGGCTGATATAACTTTGAAGAGCTTTGATCGTGGTGGGCCAAAGGGGAACGATTCTTTCTTTGCGTCCCTTGCCGGTCAAGGACACTATTTGCTCGGCAAAGTTGAGCCAGCTGATGCGCGTGTCGGCCACCTCCTGACTTCGGGCTCCCGTATTGTAGAGGTAGGTCAAGATGGCCAAGTCCCGGAAGCCCTCACTTTCACCTGGGTCGACTTGGTCAAAAAGGATTTTAAGTTCCTCGCGGTTAAGAAAATTAGGTTTTACACTCAGTGATTTTTTCAGGGGAATCGCTCGGACTCTTTTTGCCTGGCGCTCCAAGCTGGCATAATGCCAGGACAGGTATTTGAAGAAAGAACGGATGGCGGCAAGCCTATAATTGCGCGTGGCAATAGAGTTCCCGCGTCCCGCGTTTTTATCCTCCAGATTTTTCAGGAAATCCAGGATCAGCGGAACATCCAGATCGGATGGATTGAGCGCTTTGGAAAGGCCTTTGCCCTTTCGAGCAAACTCGATCAGCAGCTTGAACGTATCCCGGTAGCTCTTCAAGGTATGCGGGCTGACCTGCTTTTGTTCCAGGAGGTAGGAGCTAAAGAAATCCTGAAGAACTTCCTTAAGGTCTGCGGCTGCCATGATGCGAGATTATCCGTTCAACAAAACCCTGGGGAATGCCTTCAGCAAAATCCTTAAAGCGCCTGTTGCCTTCTCTGAGCAGCGCCCGGGTTATGGTCAGGTAGACCTGGGTATATTCTAACTGGGCGTGGCCCATGTAGGTGGACAGCAGGGCCAATTTGTTTAAGATGTCCTCTCCCTCTTGATACCATTGATAAAGCCGGTGGACAGCGAAGCTATGGCGCAGGTCGTGGATTCTGGGAGCCGGACCGTTGGGTTTGGACAAGGCGCAAACGACAAGGAGTTTGCGGAATAAGGTCTCAATGGAGCGCCCCGCGTATTTTCCCCTCGCGTGGCAGAAAAAAGGTGATTCTGGATTGGCAGGTGGATAGCGCTTGATCCGCAAAGCCAGATACTCTTTAAGCTTGTTCGCCATCTCCGCTGAGAGTGGCACCAAGCGTTCCTTGTGAAATTTTGTTTTCCAAAGTGACAGGGTAGCCTCCGAGAAGTCGACATCTTTGATCCGAAGGTTCAGCGCTTCTCCCAGACGCAGCCCACAGGCGTAGATAAGGCAGATCATCGCTTGCATGGTTCTCCACGCAAAACAGCGATCCCGGCGGGAGTGATCCTCAAAGCGGCACGCGGCCTCCAACAGCCCTCCAATTTCCTTTAGCGAGTAAATATAGGGTTTGAAGGGTTTTTCTCTGAGATAAGGAATGGACAGCGCCGGATTGACCGCGATCAGCCCCAAGCGGATAAGATAATGGAGGAATTTCCTCAGGCACGCCAGTTTTGTGTTTTTTGTTTTATTTGAGTTAGACCTGGCAGAATGAACCCAATTAACAACCAATCCCTCGTCAATTTGCCCGGCAGAGGAAATGTCACGGAACAATAGGTAACGGTCAAAATCAAGCAGTATGCTCTTGGTGGAACGAGTGGTATACCCAAGGCTCTGCCTAAGGTCTACCTGAATAACGGCTATAAATATGCGCCATACCGTCTATAAATTGGACTTTCCACAATCCTGCTATTTTGGCAGGATTGTGGAAGATGCCCAGAGGACCA
>JACQPE010000196.1 GCA_016207685.1 Elusimicrobiota bacterium
GCTTGGCGAAGGCGCAGCGGTTCTTGATCGTGCAGGCGTTCTTGGCCGCCGGTTAGGTAGCCATTTTGACGCATGAGACGCAAAATATGACGGCGTCTTTTAAGGGATTCCTCGGGGTCGCGAAACGGATTGTAGCGGTAAGGCGAGCGGATGAGTCCCGCCAAGAGCGCCGCTTCGCTTGTTGTCAGGGCAGGGAGCGGTTTTCCGAAATAGAGTTCCGCGGCCGCCTTAACGCCGGTCACGCTGGTGGCTCCATCCTGACCAAGATAAATATGATTAAGATAAAGCGTCAGAATTTCCTCTTTGCTTAAGCGCAGTTCAAGATAAACGGAAAGCGCCGCCTCCGCGAGTTTGCGCCAGAGGGTGCGTTTTGGCGTCAAGAGTAGGTTTTTGGCCAACTGTTGAGTAATGGTGCTTCCTCCTTGAAGATGACCCGGGTTCTTGATATTGCGCCAGGAGGCCCGAAGGAGCGCTTTCGGGTCAACCCCCCAATGGTCAAAGAATCGTTTGTCTTCCGCGGAGATAACGGCGCGTATGAGATATTGGGGGAAATCGCGCCACTCGGCCGGATCGCGGCGGATTTTTTCAGCGCCGGAGACGTCCGTCAGGAGCAAAGGATCAAGCGCGACTTGAAACGCTTCGCCGTCGTTTGATTCATGCAATCGCCATTGATTTTGATCCCCCAGATCAAGTGAAACGAGGCGCGGTTTTTCTTTGATGTGCGGCAAGTCAAAACCGCGCAAATAGATGGTGAAGACCGGATCCTGCCATGAAAATTCCCCGGGATGCTCCGGCGCCGGAACCGTTTGATAACCCAGCCGGTCAAGCCGCCGCATGAGCCGGTGTGGCGAGATAAATGAGCCTTCTTGGATAATGAGCGGCGCGCTGTAAATTTTGGTTGGGAAGGCTTCGCCCAGGCCGCCCAAGACGAGGGTGGAGAGTTTGCGTTCGGCATGAATGATCAGAGCGCATATGATGAGCGCCCCTGCGGATGCGGCAACAATGGCCGCTAGGGCGATCGCGCCCCTGGGGCGTGATTTCCGGCGCCGGCCTTTGCTCATATTGGGAGCTTAGAACATTTGATGATGCCTGCATGAAATCAAAATTTATTTTTTTACGGTTGACGGAAAAATGGTTTATTTTCGCTAGAATGCTTCCATGATTAAACACCGGCAATTTTTCATCAAGGTTTGGGCTGTTTCGATCGCGCTCGGGCTCATGGCGCCATGGCCATGTCATGGCGGCCGCGGGTGGGTTTATGGCGCCGCCGCGGCGCCGGCCGAGGACCCCACCGTGTTCACGGATCCATGGGTCGCGATTGATGGCGGGCGCAACAAGCCGGAAATTACCTTTGGCATGGCGGACCTGGCGTTTTTGGGTCTTCATATGGCGAGTTCGTGCCTTTTCGGCGGCATTGGAACCGCCGACCATGGCCGGCGTTTTGTTGACGGTTGCCTCGGGGGCGCTGTCGCAGGTTCGTTGATTTACGCCGGAGACAAAATGGGCGCTTATTCGCCGTATTACTTGGGTTTGGCTTACGCGGCCAAGGCCGTGGGCTCTTTGGGCGCTTCCATGCGGGATAATTTATTTTTGGGTTATGGCATGTTGGACCGGTATCAATTCGATATCGCGGGCGTGCGCTTGAGCATCGGCAAACCGGAAACCAATGGGGGCCGGCGTCTTGATTATTTTTTTCTTCCATCAGCCATTGCCGGCTCAATGTATGCCGTTGCCTCCGGCGCCCAATGGGATCCCATGTGGAGTCTAAAACTGGGCACGCCGGTATATTGGGGAAATTTGGATGAATTGACCGATGGAGCCAATTTGGAGTCCGCCACCGGATTTTCTCTGCCGACTATTGTTTTAAATGAAAATTTTGACGGTGACCCAAGCGATGTCTTGAGTCATGAATTTATTCACACCCAGCAATATCGCCAGGCCAGTTTCATGGACGCTGTTTTTGAAGGCAAGCTCTACGGCGACATGTTCAGCAAGTATCATCTCAAAATCGGCGCCGAAGCCCTGGGCACGGTCATGCTGCCCTTTGCCGCCTTGCCGCACGATAGCCGGCCCAATGAAATTGAGCCCGAAGCATTGGAAGTTGATTCCAATGGCGAGTAGTTAGAAGTAACGCGTTAGCAGGTCAATTAGTTTTCGCACGGTCGGGGTGTACGGCGGGTAAAAGAATTTAAGAATATCCGGCCATCCTTGGCGCAGCACGGCGCGCTCATGTGAAAAAGTTTTGAATCCGTAGAAGCCGTGATAATTGCCCATGCCGCTCATGCCCACGCCGCCAAAAGGCAGGTGCGGATTGCCCAGATGAATAATTAGAGTATTGACGCAGGTTCCGCCGGATGTGGTATTTCGGATCAGCGACTCGATTTGCCGCGCATCGCTGCTGAACACATAGAGCGCCAGGGGCTTTTCTTTTGATTGGATAAGGCTGATGGCTTCTGGGACCGATCGAAAAGTAATCACCGGCAAGATAGGGCCGAAAATCTCTTCCTTCATGATCGGTGATTCCGGCGTGACGCCCGTTAAAATGGTCGGCGCCAAATAGCGTTCACTATCGTCAATAGCGCCGCCGGTTTCAATTTTAGCGCCGGCATTAATGGAATCGGCAAGGATTTTTTTAAGCCCTTCGAGGTGCCCCGTGCTGACCAAACGACAGAAATCAGGACTCTGTTGGCGGCTGCCTTCATTGGGACCGTAGCGTTTCGTGAGCGCTCGTTTGGCTTCATTTAAGAAAGCGCCAAGCCGTGACTCGTGGATGAGCAAATAATCCGGGGCAACGCAGGTTTGGCCGGCATTGAGAAATTTTCCCCAGAGCAGGCGCTCTGTTGCGGTTTTGATATCAGCGGTTTCGTCAATGACCGCCGGCGATTTGCCGCCCAGTTCGAGAGTGACGGAGGCAAGGTGATTGGCGGCGGCTTGCATCACGGTCTTGCCGATTCGCGGGCTGCCGGTGAAGAAAATATGGTCGAAGGGCAGTTCGAGCAGGCTGTCGGCCACGGCCGAGCTGCCTTCAATAAGCGCGATTTCATTTTCCGGGAATACTTCGTCAATGAGGCTTTTAAGAAACCGCGCGGTTTGGGGCACTTTGCTTGAAGGCTTCATCATTACGCAATTGCCCGACGCGATGGCGGCGACCAAGGGACTCATGAGCAGATTAAAAGGATAATTCCATGGGGAGAGAATGAGAACCATTCCTTTGGGCTCATAGCGGATTTCGCTCGACGTTCCCCAAAGAGCAAGCGGCGTTTTGACGCGTTGCGGCCTCATCCAAGAGGCAAGATGCCGGATCGCGTGATTGATCTCCGAGATCACCGGATAGATTTCCGTTAAGTCCGTTTCCCCCGCATTTTTGCGGAAATCCCGATGGATTGCCTCTTGAAGCTCCGGTTGCCGGGCCATGATGGCTCCTTTGAGCCGGTTGAGTTTGACCCGCCGTTCCCCGGCGCTTGCTTGCGCGACCGCCCATCTGTTGGCGCGTTGCAGGCTAAAAATTTGTTTTATTTTGTCCGAACCCGAAGCCGGCTTCGTTTGGGTTTGCGTATTCGGCGACAGCGTCTCTTGCATGAGCACTCCTCTAAAATTAAAGTTGATAATGACATTATAAATCGTGAATGTTCTTAATTCCTGAATAACGGCTATGAATAAGCATTTTCCCCTCGATAAACAGGCCCTTCCACAAACCTCCCTTTTAGGCAGCGCTTTCAGCTATGACAAAGATGGCGCGCTTAGACTTAAGTGAACGGCATTGAGGCTAGGCGCGTAACTGGTAAAATTAACCGGTTGTCAAGAGAATTTTAGGCGGCGTAGCTCAGTGGCAGAGCGAGCGTCTCATAAGCGCTATGTCGAAGGTTCGATTCCTTCCGCCGCCAAAATCGATGGCCCCCCTATGCTTGGTGCACAGGGATATCAAAGTGCCTAAAACCAAAGTTAAACTGATCGTCAACAAGCCGGTCCCCGCGAACACGCATTCGGCGCCGCGCGCGGAGGAATGGACCGGCCTGATCACGGCGGGATTTATTTTGCTGGCCTTTCTCGTTTATTTCAAGTCTCTCCAAGGATTTTTTATTTATGGCGACGATGAGCACATGATTGTTAAAAATATCTATTTGACAAGATGGAGTTTTTTGCCGCGTTTGTTTTTGGGCAATATCAAAGAAGGTTTCGGCCAAATAACGAATCATTGGCGGCCGCTGCAGATGATGATTTATTTCGTCGTCGCTCAAGCCGTTGGCCTTAAGCCTTGGGCGTTTCATTTCATTAATGTTTTGCTTCAGGGCGCCAATGGCGTGCTTTTGTGGCTTTTGTTAAGACGGATTTTTCCAGAGACGGGTCTTTGGATCGCGGCCGCGGCCGCGGCCCTGTGGATGAATCACCCCATTCATGTGGAGGATGTGGCCATGATTAATGGCACGGCCACACCGCTTCATGCGGCTTGGATATTGGGCGCTTCATTGAGTTTTCTCAATGTTTTGGGACAGAAGGAGGGTCCTTTTTGGTTTAGCCCCGGAAGGATTCGTTGGTATTTATTGTCCCTGGGGTGCTTTGCGGCAGGGCTTGCTTCTAAAGAAAGCGCTATTGTGGCGCCGGCGCTGCTTCTGGCTTTGCATTTGACGCAGGAGCGTTTACGACAGCATGGACAGGCCTTGTCCCTGCGCCAATGGCTGATGATCCACGGGCCGTTTTGGGCGATGGCCGCGTTTTATGTGACATTGCGCTTGACAGCGCTTAATTTTGGCGGAACTTTGAATTTTTATGACAAACCGACGGTTTTTACGGAAAATTTTCTCTACCGCGTCTATACGCTCATTACCGTGCTGGCGTTTTCGTTCAAGATTCTTTTGGTGCCGATGGGATTGCATCCTGAAAGGCAATGGCCGGTGTACGCGGCGTTTTTTAATCCCGTTGTTTTGGGGTCATTAGCCCTGCTCTTGGCCGTTGTTGCCGCGGCTATTTGCTTCCGGAGGCGCGAACCGAGAATCACGCTGGGAATATTTTGGTTTTTTGCCAGCTATGCTCCCATGAGCAATCTCTTCGCCAAAATTAATTCATTATTCTGGGAGCATTGGCTTTATGTGCCGTCATTAGGATTGGTGATTGCCGCATTGGCCGTCTTGAGCCATTGGCAGGCGATTCGAAGAGCGCTTGCCCCAGGTGCCTTTGCCGCGGCTATTTTTTTTGGAGCTATTTCATTCGGGCGGTCAGCCCATTGGATGGATTCGGTCAGCTATTTTCGTTATGTGCTGCGTCATGAACCCCATTTAGCCAAGGCATGGAATAACTTGGCCATGGCAGTCTCCGACCGCAGGCTATACCGGGAGGCGGTGGAGTATTATCGCAAGGCCGTTCAACTGGACGATTCCTATGCGGAAACCCATCACAATTTGGGCAATGTTTATTTGAATTTAAATTTAATTCCTGAAGCCCAAACCGAGTTTCGCCGGGCGATTTCTATGAATCCGCGTTTTTATCATTCGTATATTTCGCTGGCTTCCATTGATCTGGCGCGCGGCAACGCGGGCCAGGCGATTCTTTATTTGGACGCGGCCTTGGCCATTCACCCCCATATTCCCGGTCTTGCCGATCTCGTAAAACGCTTACGCAGCCAAGGCGCGCGCTAGCTTTTTGTCTGCCGCTGATTTAATGGGCGCCAACGTTGCCATAAAATGCCGCAGCGCTTTGGGTTCCTTGATTAGGCGATAGCCCCGGATTTTATTTTTTTTCCTGGCCAACATCTCAAATGCTTCAAGGAGCCAATCCATATGGCTTTGAGTGTAGACTCGCCGGGGAATGGCTAAACGCACGAGTTCATGTTGGGCATTTTTGCCAAACGCCAGAGAACCCATCTCGCAAGTGCGCACTCCGGCATCGAGATAGAGCGCGCAGGCGAGGGCGTGGCCCGGGAATTGATCTTCGGGGATGTGCGGAAGAAATCGTCCGGCATCAATATAAACCGCATGCCCCCCCACCGGTAAAACAATAGGAATTCCTGATTTCATGAGGCCTTCGCCCACATACTCCGTGGAGCGAATACGGTATTTCAAATAGGCTTCATCCAAAACCTCCCAAAGTCCTTGGGCAATTGCTTCAAGATCGCGTCCGGCCAAGCCTCCATAAGTGGGAAAGCCCTCGGTGAGTACCAGCATTTGCCTCGCTTGTTGGGCCCATTGAGCGTTGTTAAGCGCCAGAAAGCCGCCAATATTGGCGAAGCCGTCCTTTTTGGCGCTCATTAAGCAGCCATCAGCCAGGCGGAAGGTTTCATGCACAATTTGGCGCACGCTCCAAGATTTGCTTGAGGCTTCTTTGAGTTTAATAAGATAGGCATTTTCCGCAAACCGTGCCGCGTCAATGAATAGGGGAATTTTATAGCGGTTGAGCAGTTTTTTGGTTTGCCGCAGATTCTCAAGGGATACCGGCTGGCCGCCGATGGCATTATTCGTGATGGTCACGAGGACCAGGGGAATTTTGGCATGGGATTTTTTGAGTACGCGCTCCAACGCCGCAAGGTTAATGTTGCCCTTGAAGGGGTACATTGACGACGTGTTTTTTGACTCGGGGCAAGGTAAATCAAGCGCCACTGAACCCGCTGCTTCGATGTTGGCCCTGGTTGTGTCAAAGTGGGTGTTGCCGGGAATGATTTTTCCGGGACCGATCATGGAAAACAAAATTCGCTCCGCGGCCCGGCCTTGGTGGGCGGGGATGACGTGGGCGAATCCCATGATCCGGCGCACGGCGCGCTCCATCACGAAAAAGCTGCTGGCGCAGGCGTAGGACTCATCGCCGCGCATCAGCGCCGACCACTGGAGCGCGCTCATCGCAGCCGTTCCGGAGTCGGTGAGCAAATCCAGCGTTACTTTGTTGGCGGGAATTTTGAATAGATTGTGCCCCGCTTGATGCAGGAGCCGTTCGCGCTCGCGCCGTGAAGTAAAGGGAATAGGTTCCACCATTTTTATTTTGAAGGGCTCGATAATCGTGCGGTAGGGCCATTGGCTCATCAAATCATCATAGAAATTTCACGGCCACAGGCTATCCCGAAGGGGGCAATATCGCATAATGGAACAATGGCTCTCGATGCCGTTATTTTAATTTTGTTGGTCGCGGTTTTGGCCGGCGTCATTGCCCTGTGGCGCCGTGACCTTAAGATGGACCTGGTCCCGGTCCAGGATGCTCTGGCCAAACTTCAAGCGGACATTGCCTCCCGCATCGCTCAAGGCACGGGCGACACCAAAGAGGCCATTGCCAATAAATTTGGCGAAGAATTTCTCGCTGTTTGGGAAAAACTGGAGGGCCAGCTCTCGAAAAACCGCCAAGACCAAGAAGCGCGCCTGACCAAAACCGCTGATTCGCTGGAGAAACGGCTCGAGGAGATTCGCAATAAGGTGGATGAGCGTCTTCTTGACATCGGCAACGTCGTTCAAAAGAAACTCGAGCAAACCATGAAAGAAGGTTTCGATCAATCCCAAAAGGTCCAGGAGCATTTGCTTCGCGCCGAGCAAGGACTGGAGCATTTAAGCGTGGTGGGCCAATCCATCAATGAGCTTAATTCTTTGCTTAAGCTGCCTCATTTGCGGGGGAGCTTCGGCGAGATGACGCTGGAAGCTTTGCTTGCGGATTTTTTACCGGCAACCTCTTATGAAATTCAAAAGGGGGCCGTCGGCGAGCGCCGTCCCGATGCCATCGTCAAGTTTCCTAAAAATTATCTCCCCATTGACAGCAAGTTTCCTCGGGAGCAAGTGCTGCCGTTATTTGAATCAAGCGACCCCGTGGCCATAGAAGCGGCGCGGGTTGAACTCTCGCGCGTCGTCCGGGAGCAGGCCAAACAAATCCATGAAAAGTATATCCGTCCGGACGAAGGCTCCATGGACATGGCGTTCATGTTTTTACCGAGCGAAACGCTTTATTTCGAGGTGATTCGGAACGTCAGTCTTTGGGAGCAGCTCTCTAAGCTTAAGGTTTTTCCTGTTTCTCCGAACACATTGGCCGTGACGCTCAAAGGAATCGCCATTGCCCATGATTACTATGACATGGCACAAAACATGCAGAAATCCATCGAAGATATCAGAAAGGCGCGAAAGCATTTCGAGCATTTTGAGGGAAATTTTGAAGGTCTTGGCCAGCGATTGCGTCAGGCGCAAGACGCCTTTGATACGGCCTCGACCAATTTGGGGCGCTATTCAAGCTCGGTGACGCGCCTGACCGGTGAAGAGCCGCCGGCGCTCATAGATGGCCGCCCTTTGCCGGAAACGACGTCGTAAGAAGAACGCAATAATTCAATACTCTTCAAATAATTAACGTTTGCTGAAGGGGGAGTTTGGGGGGTTTTTTGAGGCCCGTTTCCGTCATGTAGTATTCGAGAAGGATTTGTGCCGTGACTTTGACGATGCAGGCCACGGGAGCCGCCAGAATCAAGCCCAGGAATCCGAAAAATTTTCCTCCGGCCATTAAGGCAAACAATAGCACCGCCGGATGCAGATTCACGCTGCGGCTCATGATGACCGGCTGCAAAATCCAGTTGTCAATAAATTGAACTCCGGTAAATACCGCCAGGACTCCAAGCACGGCGCTAAGATCGCCATGTTGCGCCAGGGCCAAGCCTGCCGCCGCCATGCCTACTAGAACAGGGCCGACGTAGGGTATGAATCCGCTTAGCCCCGTCAAGAGACCGAGGACAAGCCAATAGTCCAAATCAATCCACCATAGCCCCGCGGCCGTTAGGGCGCCGATGAGAGAGCATTCGATAATTAGGGCGCGCAGATAGCTGCCCAAGGTCTCGTTGATCGCGCAGTAGACATGCAGGATTTTTTCCACGTGACGCCCGGGGCACACCCGCAGCAGCCATTCAAAAATAAGCGGACCGTCCGTTAGAAAGAAAAAGGCGACAAAGGGGACAAGAATCAGCAGGGAAAAAAACGACGCGATGCCGGAGGCCACATCCGGCAGCGAGGCCAGCAGCCAGCCGGCGGCTTCTTGGATTTTAGTGTCCAGCATGGGGATGATTTTTTTGCTGTTGGGAAGGCGTTTGGCGTTTTTTTCTATTGTTTTGAACGTCACCATCTTTAGGCTCTGCAGTCGTTGGGGCAGGCTCGCTTGAAGCTCCGGAATTTCATGGGAAATTTTCGGAATGACTTGAGACGCGGCCAGCGTCAGCCCGCTGCCGGCGATAAGATAGAGAAAAGCAACAAGCGCGCGCCGGCGGTAGCCTTTATTTTCGAAAAAAGAGATAAGCGGGTTAATGAGGTAGGTCACGAGAAGCGCCAGCACAAAAGGCGTCAGAATTTCCCGCATTTTTTTTCCGGTTTCTCGCTACGCCCCACATCCTGCACCCTAAAACCTGCTTTACGGCGTTTTGCCGTTTTGCTCGGTGGATGAGAGTTTCTCCGAAAGCATGCGCACGCGTCCCGACATAAGCTTGGCCAGGGCGCTTGAGATGAGCGCGCCTATGTCCGGATGCACCAAGACAAAAGCGTCCAAGCTGCTTTTGTACATCAAGAAAAGGCTCGACTGCTCGCGTGCCACAGCCGCAGCGGAGCGGGGCATTTCTTCAAGGAGCGCCATTTCACCGAAGAAATCGCCGCTTTCAAGCGTGGCCAGGTGTTGACTGCGCCCCTGGACGTCTTTTTTGGTTAAGGCGACTTTTCCTGTTTCGATAATGAAGAGCGCCCGGCCGATTTCGCCTTCATTGAAGATCGCCTCGCCTTCCTGGTAGGTGCGGTGATAGAGCATGGACAACACGCGCGCCAACTGCGTGGCATTGAGCCCCTGCAAAATAGGAATTTGGCTTAAGGATTTTTTACGGCGCTCAAATTCCGGATCAACGGCGATGCGCCGGACCAGCCGGTTCCAAATCGTCATAAATTAAATGCAACCATTGGCAACAATAAGGGCGTCCCGAGCGAAGTCGTAGGGTCCCATAGAGAGAATCATTAGATATTCTATATAGTGTTGCTTCTTACGAATCTTGAAACGCTTTTTTGACGGCATGGGCCGCGCTTGATATTTTACGAGTTTCTTCCATGACGCGCTCTTTGCCTTCGTCAAGGATATCCTCGCCCTCATCCGCCCATTTTTTCAGAAGTTTGGATAAATCGGCGCGTGTTTTGCGTCCTGAATTGGGCGTTAGAAGAACGCCGAGCGCGCCCCCAATCATGCCGCCGATTAAAAAAGCGAGAACCGCATCCGCATTGCCGCTACTCTTTTCGCTCATATTCCGGACTCTCCTTTGTTTGGGATTGAGTCGAACCTCGATGGTTGGAAAAAAAGCTTTTAATGCCCCATAGGAGTCCTTTGATTAGAGGATGCGTCTGGCCCAGGGCGTTCGAAACGCCTTGAACCAACGAGGAGGCTGCGGCGGTGGTGTCATTGATACGTTTGGCGGATTCATCAAGATGAATCAGCAGTTGCTCCAGCGCCCGTGCCGAGCGCTCCAGTTGTTTAAGCGTGATGATCACATAAACCGCTACCGCCACCAAAGCCGCGGTCGCCAAACCCGCGCAAAACGCCCAGACAACGCCCATCTTGAATGAAGTCTAACCCTTCCCTTAATTCTTTTCAATAGTCCGTTTTGCGCCATCTATAATCCCAAATTCCGCACTTGAAAAGGCTCTGTATTGGAAAAAGTCCCGAACAAAAAAGTGCGGAATTTCCGATTCGATCGGTGGGAGATTGCTCC
>JACQPE010000200.1 GCA_016207685.1 Elusimicrobiota bacterium
CCAATGGGGGGGGTGCTGGGGTTCGCCCGGATTGATCATTCGATGTTCGACGGCCTCTCTTTGTTTAATGGTGAAGTCGCCCAGCATTAACGCGTCAACCCCGGCAATCCGGCCGATTTCCCTGACCGTGTTCATATCGAGCATGCCGGTGAATTGGAGATTTTGCTCCCGCATGATTTTTTCCAGTTGGCTGCGCTCAATGACGGCGAAATTCATTTCCATCAAATCCGGGACAAGAGAATCTGGAATGGCTTGTGCCACCTCCAAATCAGGACCTTTCAATTTTAGGACGGCCACGCGCAAAGGTTGGGAGGGGTCAAAATCTTTGCTTTTGACCGTTTTAATTCCGGAGGAGCACGATGCCAAAAAGCCGAAAGAAAAAATCAACAAAAATTTTCTCATACCCCTATTATTCAATTTTTTTATTTTTCCGTAAATAGGGTCACATCTCAACATTTTACATTTTAAGCGCGCGCCAAGCTTTTCCCGTCTCTTGCCCCGGGCCATTTCTTGATGCGGCGGCTTAAAAGTTGGTATGGTTTCAGGCAATGGAAATCGGCATTGTCGGACTTCCCAATGTTGGGAAATCAACTTTGTTTAACGCGTTGACCAAGGGCCATGCGGCAAGCTCTAATTATCCCTTTTGCACGATTGACCCGAACGTGGGCGTTGTCTCGGTGCCGGATCAACGGTTGGGCCGCCTGACGGAAATTTTCAGTTCGGCCAAGACGATTCCGGCCGCGATTCGTTTTGTGGACATCGCGGGACTAGTTAAGGGCGCGAGCGAAGGGCAGGGATTGGGGAATCAATTTCTTTCCCATATCAGAGAGGTGGACGCGATTATCCACTTGGTCCGGATGTTTGACCATGGCGACGTGGCCCATGTGATGGGCGGAGTTGATCCTCGGCGCGATGTTGACATCATTAATACGGAGCTGGCCTTGGCGGATTTGGCTTCCGTTGAAAAACAGCTTGACAAGGCGCAAAGTCAGGCCAAAAGCGGAGAAAAGGCCGCCAAGGAGCGCTGGGAACTGCTGAAATCCGTTCACGCGGCTTTGGCTGCCGGCCAACCGGCGCGCCGGTTGAATTTGTCTTTAGAAGCAACCAAGCCCTTCATGCTTTTGACTGACAAGCCTGTTTTATATGTCGGCAATGCCGGGGAATTACCCGAAGAAATGAAATCTGCGGAGGTCCATCTTTCCGGAATTGCCCAAGAAGAGAATGCCGGCTGCCTTATTTTATCCGGCAAGCTTGAGTCGGAAATCGCCCAGCTTGAAGGCGAAGACCAGGCGATGTTCATGAAGGATTTGGGCTTAACGCAAAGCGGCTTGGAGCGCTTGATCGGCGCCGCTTACCGGCTTTTGGGGCTCATTACTTTTTTTACGGCGGGCCCCAAAGAGTCTCATGCTTGGACCGTCGCCAATGGCGCGCCGGCCCAGCAGGCCGCGGGAAAAATTCATTCTGATATCGAAGAGGGATTTATTCGGGCGGATATTTATTCTTTCAAGGACATTGACAACCTGGGCAGCGAGGCCGCGGTGCGGGAAAAGGGCTTGCTGCGCTCCGAGGGCAAGACCTATGTCATGAAAGACGGCGATGTCGCCTACTTCCACTTCCAAAAGAAAATATAACTGCTATTGTCATTGCGGATTCAGTTCCTGGCATTCCTTGAAATTTATATCCCAATAGTATACACGGCGATAAATTCGTTCCGGATTTCGACCGAGCGACTACGAGTTCTGGCACTTTTCTTCGGGAATCCTACCGGAGGCAGGGCGCGAGGACTCTTTGAGGCCGGCTTCACCGGAGGTGTTCTGCTTGATCCTTAAATCCCACAATGCGGCCTTTTTTTGGGGGCCGCGCAAGGTTGGGAAAGCAACCTATTTGCGCGGCCATTTTCCAAAAGCCAAATCCGGAAAATTTTTGACCCGTTGAGGGCAGGATTGGTTCTTGTTTTTAACCAGGGGGGGGGCTATACTTTCAATATGCGGTATGCGAAAGGAGGAAAAAGTATCATGATGAAAAAATTTTTTGTGGGACTGGCAGTTTCTTTCATGACATTTGAAATTTTTGGAGAGGAAATTGAGATCACGGCAGAGGACGCGCAAGATTTGAGGGTAGGGGGCTATGAAGAGTGGGCTTGGCACCCTGACGTTGCGGTTCTATGCGCCAACCATGAGTATGAGTCTTATCCTACAATGACGGCCAGAATCGATAGAGTTCGCAATGACCGCGGCGAACGTATTCTTATCAAAAAGTTTTTCGAAAACGGCGCGCTTCTCGTTACTTTTGAAACAAATTTGGACACGTCCGAAATGATCGCGCTTGGCGAGCCCTTTATGCATAGGCACGAATCGGTCTGCGTTGAGGATGGTTGGGCAGCATTGTATTTTAACAAGTCTGTCAAGGGCAATAATGATGCGTCCTTGTATGGACTTTCCGATCCTGTGTTTGCCTATGCCTATTCTGCAGACAACCCCGGGATCAGTATTCTTCATTGGGATGATAATTCTGAACAGGCCCTTGAGGCCTATGCCGCGCTGGCAGCGCGGCGCGGCCAAGAGTCTCCTTCGCAATACCGGTTAAATTTTGGCTATTACCTAAAGACCGTACAGTACGAAATGATACCAAGAGCAGGAGAGGCCTTGGGCAGGAAAATTGCGGCCGCCGCTGAAATTTTGGTTAAATTGCAGGGTTGGAATCCGGACAATATCCCTGCTTTGGTTAACTGGCTTCAAGATGCCGCCTCGAGGAAGCTCTGGGTCATGAATTTGGTGTCGGATACTCAAGGCGCAAGGCCCGGCAGTCATGATGGCGCATTGAGATTGGTTGTGGTGAGGAGCGCATATCCCGATAAAAGTTCAATGCAAAAAGCAAAATTTGAGCCTGGCACGGCGTGGAAAATGCCTAACGGAACGCAAAAGAACCCCGGCCGCGTTTTGGCAGTGGCCGTGCCCGTAGTTTTTACGCCTCGTGATGATAGTAAAACTGTCATGCCTATGCAGGGCAGCGACTGGCAGGTGGCCAAGAATCAACAAAATGGAGCGGGTCTTTGGCGTTGGCGCGAGTATCTGCGTGATGGTTCGATGCGCGAATGGAGGGATTTTAGACCGGACGGCGTTCGCTTGGTTGAGGTGACCCGGGCTGCCAATGGGCATTGGGCCGAGACAGGGAATGCGCAAATGATGCGCCAGCCTCAAGAACAAAAATGGGTGGGGGATGCCATTGATGGCGCCATTAAGGATATTCCCGCGGTTGGGAAAGCGACAGAGAAGGCGCGAAAGGTGGGATCGGAAGCATGGAATCTTATGGAGCGGCAACTATTGAAAAGCGATAGGTTCAGGGCCTGGACAGATGAGGCAATCCGCGAGGAGCGGCGAAACGCCCACCATGAAGCAGGCAACATGCCCGATCGTCTGGGACAAAACGCCTATGCTGAAAGGGTGGAATCCTCTGTAGACGCTGCTGTCACCCCTGAAGATCGCTGTGATTTCTTGGGAATTAATCCCCCCGACTGCCCCGGCGAATAGCGTGTCGGCGCCAGGCGTTCACTTTACCCCAAATTCCGCACTTTTTTGTTCGGGACTTTTCCCAATGTAAAGTTTCCCCAAGTGCGGAATTTGGTCTTATACTCTTGCCCGGACCCCCTATTGCTGCCCGGCTCTTAGCTTGGCTTGCTCCATGGCGAGCTGACTGACATGGGTGAGAGCTTTGGCGCCGGAGGCTCCTTCAATGGCTTTGACCGCGATATCCTGAACCTGTTTTTTGGCTTCCTCAAGGCGTTGGCCCAAGGTTTCAATTTGGCCCGATTGCCGGGACACTGTTTCCTCGAGGGACTTTATCTTGAGTTCGGAAAGGCGCTTTTCTGATTCCGCGTCCTTCTGAAACACGAGGATTTCCTGGGCCTGCTGAATCTTTAAGGCTCTAATTGCCTCCGTCACAGCGTTTTCCGTTTCTTTTTTGAGCCGCTGCGGGAATTCGGATACTTCTTTCTTGAGCCGGTTAAGCTCGTCTTCCTTTTCTTTGAGACCCGCCTCGCGAGCTTGCCAGTTCTTTTCCAGCAGTTCCTGTTTTTCTTTATTCTGACGTTCCTTTAACCGCAGGGATTCTTCATAGGCATCCTGTTCTTTTTTGCGTTCGGATGTTGTTTGGTAGCCATATTCTTCTTTTTCCCGCTGCCGCTGTTTTTTCAAGTTTTCTTCAAATTCTTTTTGTTCCTGATCCCTGGATTCATTTTCGCTCTCCCAGCGAGAGCGAGTTTCGATGATTTCGGTATCCAACGATTGTTTTCGTTGATTATATTCTTCGATCAGTTGATCAAGGGCCGTCGCCGCGACGTCTATTTTGTGGAGTTTATCGAGCTCGTTTTTTTCAAGGGAAACCGCTTCCTTCAACGAATTTAACAGGTTTGTTTCGCTCACCAGTTTGGAAGAAAGCTCCGAAAGCGCTTTGGAAATTTCAACTCCCAGGGATGCAATGTTTTGAACAATGCCTTCAGGGGTAATTTCTTTGAGCGATTCCTTGACCCCTGCCTCCCACTGTTGAGCCAGCTTTTCGGCTTTAGGGTTAAATTCCAGCTTGTCTTGCTCTAGCTGTTCTTTAATTTTGTCGAATTCTTCCTGAATTTCGGCTTTCGATTTTTTGGCACGGTTTGAAAGTGGTTTGGCGGGCATAGTTTTCTCCATTATTAACGGCAGTTGATCGTTCCATAGCGACCGAGAGGAGCGTTTCCAGAATTGTACCAAATTCGCGCATCTCCGGATGGCGATGGAAAAGATATGCAATCCTTAATATCAGCAGATGCTTTTCCGCCGGCGGCAATTTATTGGAAATAATCCGTTGATTGGTCTTTGGTTTCGGATTTTTTGTCGGTTGGCGCGGCGGGTTCGGGTTCTTCGGCCGGAGGCGAGTCTTGGGATTTGGGTTCCTCCGGAGGGGTTTCGGGAGCGCCCATGCCGGGCATGAGGCCGGGTAATGCCGCGGGTTCGGCCGCTGCGCCGGTTTTTTCATCCATTGGAGCCGGCGATGCTGAGTCTTTGACCGATGCCGATTGTGCGTTTTTTGGCGCGCCAGCGGATTTTTTTGCGGCTTTGGGTTGTGTTTTTTGGGCGGCCTTAGGAGGAGCTACCGAGGCTGCGGTTTTTTGCGCCTTGGGGTTTGCTGGTTTTTGGGCCGCTCCATCGGTGGACTCAACCGGCGGAGCGGCCGTCATTGAAGCCTTTTCGTTCTGGGCGATTTTAGCGGCCTCTTTCTCAAATGATTGAACGGCGCTCGTTGCCGATGTTTCGCCCGGCGTTTTTTGAGCGATTTTTTTCTTAGGCTGGATCAGCATGGCAGCGACGCCAATGAGGATCAAGAGAGCGACGGTTGCCAAAATCAGTTTTTTAGATTTTGAGTTACCGGTGATCGTTGCTATATTCGCAGATTTTTTTAGCTCTGTCGTCTTTGGGGAGGCCCGTTGGGGATTTTCTTTATTGAGAAAAACAAAAGGCATGGTTTTTTCAGATACGTCGCCTTCTAGTTTATTGAGTGGCTGTGTCGTGGAAGACTTAGGCGGGGGCGGCTCTGAAATGGGCTGCTCTTGTGGTCTGCTTTTGGCGATGGCTGGATTCGGGGCCGGCGAAGCGGAGGCCGGCTTGGGCATGTGCCCGGAAGTCCCTGCGGCGTCCTCCGCAGAGCTTCGGGCGCCGGCTCGGGTTCCGGAGGACCCCAGGATGCCGGCGCCCTCTCCTTGGGAAAGGGCGGCGGATTCGATTTTTTTTCGCTCCCAGCGGATTTCTTCCAATTGAGTTGCCAGATCATGGCGGAGCGTTTCAACGGCTGATTTAAGTTTGGGAATTTCCGGCGTTGCCGCTTCGCAGGCGCCGATGCGTTTTTCAGCGCCGCTTAAGGCGGCAAGGGCTTCTTGGGATGATTTGAGGAGCTGCTCAATTTGTCCGGTTTGTTTGGAAAGTTGCGCGTAAATTTCGGCCATTGATTTGTTGAACAATTGGTTGGTTTTATCAAGTTCCTCTTGGATTTTTTGTTCCAGAGAAATTTGCTTGCTGGCGACATTATTAGCGAGATTTTCGATGTTGACAACACGGGTGGCGAGGGGCGCGCGGTAGCTGGGGTTTTCATTGGCCGCTGTTTGAGCGGCCGGTACGGAAGATTTGGGTATGAGATCCAGAATTTCTTCGACTTTTTTCCAATCCGCAGCGTTGATGCCCGTTACGTTTTCCGCGCAAACAAGAACGCCGGAGTGATACCATGGTTGATTCTTGAGTTCATCCGCGGCCATAGGCCCCAAGACCTTGCCCTCGTGATAAACGCGATAACGTATGGGTTCGCTCATGATTCATGCGGAGGCCGTTACGCGGATCGTGACCCCTCCCGGCTTATAGCATGAGTCCCCCGGACATTATTTGCAATAGGAAATCTGTAGAATTCAGGGGTGAGATTTTTTGCGGTTTTGGCTTTGATCGTTGGCGGCGTGTATTACGGCCGAGCGCATATTGAGAAGAAACACCAACAAGGATTGGTTTTGCTCGAGATTCGCGCGCAGGCTTTTGCCGCGGGGCTGGCGGAGGCGCTGGCGAGCAACGTCGAGGCGACACCGGAAGATATCTCCGACCATTTGTCGAAATTTACGGATCCCTCCGGCAAGATAGCGGGCATCCCGGCCGCGGAGTTTTGGCTGCAGGTGCAAGAGGAGGGGAGTTTGGATGTTGTTGATGAAAAGTCATTCGCGCGCAAGGAGTATCTTTTTAGGGCCGGTCCTTGGCAATGGACGGGTCCGCAATCACGCGCGACGGTATGGGCCAAAAATATCAATGGAAATTTGGGCATTGGTTTTCTTCATGCGACAACCACCGCCCGAGGCGTTGGAATTCCCAGTGAAGCGTCCTTTCAGAAATTGCTGGACATCATGCGTCAGGTGGATAAAATTCAGAGCACGGTTCTGTATCACGGCAAGCCCTTGCGCGTGGAGATTTTGATTCAATGGATTTGGAAGAAAGGCAACTGGTTTATTGACCCTTCAAAGCCCGGCGCGCTTGAAATTAAGTACCGGCCACAGCAGAGACTTGAGTGAAAGCATGAAGAGTGTCGCGCCATGAAAGAGCATTGACGCTGCCCATGTCTGAAGCGGGAGTCAATGAGGAATCTCGCGCCATTGAGCGTTATTTGCGCAATATCAAAATTGGCGGCAATGGGGGGATGTACCGAGTTTGCCATTTTGATTCCATCACCTCAACCCAAGCCGCGGCCAAGGACATGGCTGCTCTGGGCAACGTTAAAGACGTTGTGGTCGTGGCCAGGCAGCAAACCGGCGGTTATGGCCGCAAGGGGGACTTTTGGCATTCGACCTTGGGAGGGCTGTGGTTTTCGATCCTCTGGCAGCCTAAGTTTTCACCGCAGCGCGCTCCGGATTTTTCAGTCGCCTGCGCTAAAGCGCTCTGCCGGTCGTTCGGCCGCGCGCTTCCGGGCGCTTACTTTGAGGTTAAGGAGCCCAATGATGTCTTGGCGAGATCGCCCGATGGCCCTCTTAAGAAAGTCTGCGGTGTTATTTTGGAAGGCAGCGTCAACAACGACCTTTATGATTGGCTCACCTGCGGCGTCGGGATCAACGTTAACAATGAGATGCCCCAAGAGTTGTTGTCCCAGGCGGTCTCTTTGGAGCGGATTTCAAACAAGCCCATTCCCCGGATGCCCTTGTTGCGCGATGCGATTCAAGGGCTTGAAGCGGTGCGGCGGCGATTTGAGGAAGACGAGTTACGGTGACGCCGTCAGAATTGACGAATAGTTTTTTTGGCATGATTGTACGCACATCGATTTTTTATAATTAGGCTATGGGAAATTCATTGTATTTTGAAGATTATCAAGTGGGAGCTTCGATTAAGACCTCGGCCCGCACGATCACGCAGACGGATGTGGTGAACTTTGCCTGTTTGTCGGGAGATTTTAACCCTATCCATGTTAATGTCGAATACGCCAAAAAAGGCGTCTTCGGGCAGCCGATTGCACACGGGCTGCTGGGGCTTTCAGTGTTAACCGGACTCGCCCACGAGGTCGGTTTTATCCGTGAAAGCGTGGTGGCTTTCACGGGATTGAACTGGAGGTTTTTGAAACCCGTTGTTTTTGGTGACACCATTCATGGAGAGTATACGGTTAGCAAAACCCGCGGACTCGGACCCCTGCAGGGGCTGGTTTTTTTCGCCGTTAAAATTTTAAACCAGCGCGATGAAGTTGTGGGCGAGGGGGAATGGAGCTTGATGATGAAAAAGAAGGCCCCTGCCGCAGCGGCAGTCACCGTTTAGAAACGTTAATGCCCAAACATTCATTTCCGGCGAAAATGCCGGAGATTCTTCCTTTTGGTCGAGGCGTTTCCAAAATCAAACCGCGAAAGTTTATTTCCATTAAAGACCGCCAGAGCAAGGTTCATCTTGAATTTTTGGGCAGCGCGCCCCGTGCCGGAGTTTCATTCGATAATTTTTGGAAAGGCTTGCCTTCTATTCTGGCAGCGGGCCAATTAAAAGAATTCGTTGATCGCCTGCGTCAATCGCGCGATAAGGGTAAGCCTATTGTGGCCATGTTTGGGGCGCATGTTATTAAAACAGGTTTATCCCGTTATTTGATTTCTTTAATGGAAAAAGGCTGGGTCACGGCCTTGGCCACCAACGGCGCGGGCGTAATTCATGATTTTGAGCTGGCTTACGCCGGGGAGACCAGCGAAGACGTTGCGGCGCAGCTTAAAAAAGGGATTTTTGGATTCACCAAGGAAACAGGGGAGCATCTCAACCGATGGGCCAAGGAGGCGGCGCTTAAGGGGCGCGGGATCGGGGAGGCAGTGGGCGCGCGCATCAGTAAGAGCCAATTTCCCAATAAAGCGCTAAGCCTTTTTGCGCGCGCTTATGAGCTTAACTTGGCGGCCACGGTTCACGTGGCCATCGGCACCGATATCATTTATCAGCATCCCAATTGCGACGGCGGCGCTTGGGGGAAGGCCAGTTATCAGGATTTTTTGCGTTTAACCGAGGTCGTGGGATGTTTGGACGAGGGGGGCGTGGTGATGAATTGGGGTTCCAATGTTTTGATGCCTGAAGTATTTTTGAAGGCATTGGCGATCAATAAGAATTTGGGCCGGAGTTTTCGAAATATTACTGCGGCGAATTTCGACATGATTTATCATTACCGTCCAAGGGTCAATGTGCTCGAGCGGCCCACTCAGGAGCGGGGATCAAAGGCCTTTAATTTTATCGGGCACCATGAGATTATGCTGCCTTTATTGGCCCAGGCGCTCATGGAGAGCGAGTCATGATACAGGCGAAATTTCAAAGAATTATCGGGTCATTTTCATCGTGCCAGATTTTGGTTATCGGCGATTTGATGATGGACCGGTTTATCTGGGGCAATGTCAGCCGCATTTCACCGGAAGCCCCGGTCCCAGTGGTTGAAGTGACTCGCGAGGAAGACCGCCCCGGCGGCGCGGGAAATGTGATTTTTAACTTGGTGAGCTTAGACGCCAAGGTTTATGCAAGCGGGATTGTCGGCATGGATTCCGTTGGTGAAGGTCTGGTCCGGGATTTTGAGCGCCGGGGAATTAACGTTGAGGGGGTTTTGCTCGACCCGGCCCGGCCAACGAGCCTTAAAACTAGAGTGTTGGCCGGCCACCAGCACATTGTTCGTTTTGATCGCGAATCCAAAGTTTCCATCGGTCAGGATTTCGAGCAGCGTCTTCTTGATGTTTTAGACGGGGTGCTGCCGCGCGTGGATGTTGTGGTTTTGTCGGATTATGGCAAAGGAATTATTTCGCCGCGTGTTGTTTCCCGGCTCGCGCAAAGTTGCCGACGGCAAAAAATTGAAATTTTTGTTGACCCTAAGCCTGAAAATATGCGATTGTACCGCAAGGTGACCTGCGTGACGCCCAACACCGCCGAAGCCTTCTTGGGCATGGGGCAGCTCCCGAAAACGGACAACGAAAGCGTGGAAATGATCGGCCGCAAGATCATGAAGACGCTCGGTCTGCGCGAGGTCATCATCACCCGAGGGGCCCTCGGAATGACGCTGTTTAATGCCAATTATCCGGGCCGGGGTGATTCGGCGAAGATCACGCACATTCCGACGGTGGCACGGGAGGTTTTTGACGTCACCGGCGCGGGTGACACGGTGATTGCTTCCTATGCTTTGGCCCGAGCCGTCGGAGCCAATCCTCTTGATGCGTCGTGTTTATCCAACGCCGCGGCCGGCATTGTTGTGGGCAAGGTGGGCACGGCCACCGTTTCAAGAGAAGAATTGCTGGCAGCGATATGAGGGAATCTGGAATGTAGAATGTTGAATATTGGAAAAAAAGAAAAAATTTTTAAAATTTTATTTCAGCCGGTATTCAATATTCAACATTCTATATTCATTCTTTTATGAATTCGTCGAAATATATTTTTGTCACAGGCGGCGTTGCTAGTTCTTTGGGCAAAGGGATCGCGGCGGCCTCAATCGCGACTTTATTAAAATCTCGCGGGCTTCGCGTGACGTTATTGAAATTCGATCCTTATATTAACGTTGATGCGGGCACGATGAATCCTTATCAACACGGCGAGGTTTTTGTCACGCATGACGGGGCTGAAACGGACTTGGATTTGGGCCACTATGAGCGTTTTCTTCATATCGACATGTCCCGCGAAAATAACGTGACGGCAGGGCAGATTTATGAATCCGTCATCAAGGCCGAGCGCGAGGGCAGGTATTTGGGCCAAACGGTCCAGGTGATTCCACATGTGACCGGAGAAATCAAAAAGCGAATGCTCGCCTTGGGCGCTAAAACGGATATCGTGGTTATTGAAATCGGCGGCACGGTGGGCGATATCGAGGGCCTTCCGTTTTTAGAGGCCGCGCGGCAGATTCGACAAGACGTTGGGCGGGATCACGTGGTTTATGTCCATGTCACGCTCCTGCCTTATGTGCGCGCGAGTGAAGAACTCAAAACGAAACCCACGCAGCATTCGGTCAATAAGCTGCGCGAGATCGGCATTGACCCGGATATCATCGTGGCCCGATCGGAACGGCGCATCACCGAGGAATTGAAAGCTAAAATCGCTCTTTTTACGAGCGTTCCCAAAGAAGCCGTGATCGAAGCGGTGGATGTTGAGACGATTTATGAAGTGCCGCTTCTTTTTGCGCGCCAGGGCGTGGATGAGCAGATTTTAATGCTCCTGCGTTTGCGCTCGCGCCATCGGGATATGGAACAGTGGATCAAGATGATCGAGGCGGCTAAAAATCCGGAACACGACGTTACGATCCACATCGCCGGGAAGTATACCGAGCTTAAAGACGCTTATAAATCAATTTTGGAGGCGCTTGCCCATGGAGGTTTCAGCAACCGCTCACGCGTGCGCGTGCAGTACGTGGATGTGGAGAGTTCCGGTTTGGAAAGCGAGCTTTCCGCGGCGCGCGGTATTTTGGTTCCCGGAGGTTTCGGCGACCGGGGAATCGAGGGAAAAATTGAAACCGCCCGCATCGCCAGAGAGAAAAAAATTCCCTATTTCGGCATTTGCCTGGGCATGCAAACGGCCACGATTGAGATTGCCCGCAACGTGGCCGGCTTAAAAGGCGCCCATTCGACGGAATTTAATCCGAAGACAAAATATCCCGTGGTCAGCATGCTCGAGGAGCAGAAGAAAGTCAAGCAACTGGGCGCGAGCATGAGGCTGGGAAGCTACCGTTGCAAAATCAAGGCCGGTACGTTGGCGGCGCGGGCCTATGATGCCGGTGAAATTTTAGAGCGCCACCGGCACCGCTATGAGCTCAATAATCGTTTTCGAAAGAACCTCGAAGGGGCCGGGTTACGCATTTCCGGAGTTTATCCCAAGGACAATTTGGCTGAGATCATCGAGCTTAAAGATCATCCGTGGTTTGTGGCTGTTCAATTTCATCCCGAGTTGAGATCAAGGCCCTTAAATCCGCACCCCCTGTTTAAGGATTTCATTGCGGCAGCGCTTAAGGGGAATTGATCAATGATAAGAACTCCAAAAAAAGCGACAAGCGAAGATCGACAAGCCAAGCGTTGGGCTGAAAAAATAATTCCTTCCGTGACGATTCGCTATTCGCGTTTCGCTATTCGCTATTTTTGGGCTTAGGCCTTTTGATGAATTGCGCTTCCCTCGTTCGGATTGGGGGGGTTTCCTTGAGCAATAGCCGGCCTTTGGCGGCTTTAGGCGGGGTTTGTTCCATTGAGTCGGTAGAAACCACATTTCAGGTGGCGCGGCGGCTCAAGAAAATTTTTTTGGAACTTAAAATCCCATTCATTTTTAAGGCTTCTTATGACAAAGCAAATCGAAGCTCGATTCGTTCTTGGCGCGGCCTGGGAATGAAGCGTGGGCTTGATATCCTGCGCCGGGTGCGTGATGAATTGGGTGTTCCCGTGATGACCGATGTGCATGACCCTTCGCAGGCGGCCCGGGCGGCTCGGGTTGTGGATTTGCTCCAAATTCCGGCATTTTTGTGCCGCCAGACGGATTTGATCGTTGCGGCGGCGCAAACGGGCAAGCCCGTCAATGTTAAAAAGGGCCAATTTCTTTCTCCCTGGGAGTGCGGCAACATGATTGAGAAAGCGCTCTCCACGGGGAATCGCGAGGTGATGTTGACCGAGCGGGGATATATGTTTGGATATAATAATTTGGTTGTTGACATGCGTTCGTTTGTGGTGTTGAAGGAATTGGGCGTTCCTGTCATTTTTGACGCGACCCATTCGCAGCAACTCCCCGGCGGGTTGGGGTCGGCCACGGGAGGCCGGCCGGAGTTTATCGAGCCTGTCAGCCGGTCCGCCGCGGCCGTAGGCATTGCCGGAATTTTTTTTGAAGCCCATCCGCAGCCGGATCTCGCCAAGTCGGACGGATCGAATTCCATTCGTCTTGATTTGGTTAAATCATGGTGGGAAACTTTGATGAAAATTGATCATCTGGTCAAGAAGGATGCAGGCGGCAGGATGCAGGATAAAAATAAATGATCGCGCGATGTCGGTAAGAGATTTGAATTTTATGCCAGAATTTTCCGCGTTAAAAATTTTGAGTAATATCAACGAGATCGGCAGGGTGATCAACGGTTTCGTCCGGTTTTTGACTGCAGCCCGCAGCCTGCGATCTGCAGCCTTAAACTAAAATGGCGAAAAATAATTCAGTTTCCAAGAATCAGCCGCAGCAGGCCAACGTTCCGGCTCCCATGATTGAGTGTCCGGCCTGCGGAACGGAATGCAAGGCCAAGTCCAGGACGTGCCGCAAATGCGGCTATGATTTGGCGGCGCCTCCTTTATGGCTGCCCACATGGAAGTGGCATGGCAAGGTGCTGGGAATTATTTATGCCGTTTTGATCGTGGGTTTTGTTGTTTTGAGCTTTGTTCTCAAGCAATTGCCGCCGCCTCTCAATATCCGCCATCTTCCGCCTGAAATCACGCCGTGGCTAAAGAAATAAAGTCCAGCGTCCAGGGCCGGAGCATCGCCCCCGGCGCCTCAAGCGCCGCGAGATCCGCCAACGGCCCGAGGTCCAAAGTCTTCGGGCCACAAAAATTATTGACGATCGCCCGGGAAGTTTTGAAAATTGAGGCCCAGGGTATTCTTCGCACCAGAGAATCGTTAACATTGGATTTTGCCCGAGCGGTTGAACTTTTTAGCCGCCTTAACGGACGCGTGATAGTGATCGGTATCGGCAAATCGGGGCTGATCGGCCGCAAGCTTTCCTCAACGCTGACCTCAACGGGCACGCTGGCGGTGTTTATGCACCCCGTGGACGCGCTCCATGGTGATTTAGGTTTAGTCACCAAAGACGACGCTGTGTTGGCCTTGTCTTTTTCCGGAGAGACGGATGAGATAAAGACGCTTTTGCCCCATATTAAAGCCCTTAAGGTTCCCGTGGTGGCCATGACCGGATTTAAAACTTCCCGGCTGGCCCGTCTTGCTGATGTGACGCTTTTATCCCCCGTGCGCCAGGAGGCTTGTCCTTTCAATATCACGCCAACGGCGAGCACGAGCGCGATGCTCGCTTTGGGGGACGCATTGGCTATTGCTTTGATGCGTTATCGCGGCTTTGGCAAAGAGGATTTTGCCCGGCTGCATCCAGGGGGTAATTTAGGGCGGCGCTTGCGTCTTAAAGCGAAGGATTTAATGCGACGCGGACGTCTTAACCCCGTTGTTCACCAGGAATCTCTCGTGCGGGAAGCGCTCCTTGTGATGACCAGAGCGCGTTCGGGCGCCGTCAGCGTCGTTGATCAACGAGGCCGGTTAACGGGCTTTTTTACGGATGGGGACGTGCGCCGGTTGCTTAATAAAAATGGGGCCGGTTTTATGGATCGCGCCATTGAAGAGGTCATGACGCGCCGCCCCATTGCCGTAACGCCGGAGGCGTCTTTTGATGATCTTGTTAAGATTTTTCGGGAACGCCCTTTTGACAACGTTCCTGTCGTTAATCCTAATGGCGTCCCCGTAGGGCTCGTTGATGAGCGCGACCTTTTGGAATGAGAAGCGAAGCGCGGGTGGTAAACCGCGTGGAGCGCGGGGTCTTGCCGCCCAATGTTCAATTTGGTTGATTCCTTCAGAAATCGCTTAAGCCCTTATTTTTTTCTTCGTTTCCTGTATTCCCAAAATCAAGACCACCAGTGGCTTATTTTGACTCAACGGGAATCGCAGGCGCAGGACTTTGCGCGTGAAACGGAGGCCTTGGCTTCGATTTTATCCATCGCGGCGCCGGCAATGGAATTTTTGCCGGATTCGTATCCGGCCGAGCGCAACCGGGTTTTGGAGATCCTGGCTTATGGCCGTATCAAAGCCTTGGCTGCCAGCATGGAGAGCGCTCTGGCGCCATGCCATCAAAGGCAATTTTGGGAATCGTTGAATCCGCAAAGGCCGCCGATGGTGGAGGTGTCCCAAATCATTGACCGTTCCCAAATTTTGAGCCAATTAAGCGCTTTGGGGTATCAAAGAACGGATGTGGTTGAATCCATCGGTGAATACGCCGCGCGGGGCCAAGTGCTTGATTGTTTTTCACCGGCGCTGCGCGAGCCTGTCCGGCTGCTTTTTAATAATGACCGAATCGAGTCTGTGAGGGTTTTTGATCCGGCGACACAGACGAGCGCGGATTTTGTTGAGCGCGTGTCGCTTCTGCCCATGCGGTCCGGCTCCGGAGGCGTTCTTGGTGATTATTTCAATCGCTCCTTGATGGTTACCGGCGACCAAGAATTCTTTAATGAAGGGACGCCGGATTGGTTAAAGGCCGCCCGATTGACGATTGCCGGGGGTTCATCGGGACGATTTTTCAATTTAACCCCGAACGTTTCTTTTGCGGGAAATTTGAAGATTTTTTGGAAGCAAGCCGTGGCATCCTGGGAAGCCGGTTATGAAATACTCTTTGCCGCGCCGACCCTTGGGGATGAGGAACGCGCGCGCGAGGTGCTTACGGAATCGGCCCAAAAAGAACATTTGTCTTGGGGACCAGTCCGATGGGTGACGGCGCCTGTGGGCCAAGGTTTTAAAGATGACAGGCACCGGCTCTGGCTGGTCAACACTCAAGAACTCTTTAGCAAAGTTCCCGTGCGGGTCGGCTTGCCTGCCATTATCAGAAATAGGAAAGGGCCAGGGCCGGGCACACGCGCTTTTCAGGCGAGCCTCCTGGAGCTTAAACTTGCGGACTATGTGGTCCATGAGATTTACGGAATCGCCCGCTACCGGGGCCTTGAGCGCGTCATGGACATGGAGGGCCGGCCACATGGCGAGTTTATCAAGCTGGAATTTGCCAAGAAAGACCGGCTTTTTGTCAATCCTGATCAAATGCATCTGATTCACCGCTATGCGACGATTGCCTCCAACTACGCGCCGCGCTTGTCGTATCTTGATCAAAGGCGATTTAGCGAGATCAAGGAGCGCGTCCGCGAAGAGGCCAGGAGATTTGCCCAAGATTTACTGCGTCTCTGGGCCAAGCGCCAAGCTCTTCCGGCTGAAAAAATTGGAGCCCTCCCCCAGTGGGAAAGTGAATTCGCGCAGAGTTTTCCTTACGAGGAAACCGAGGATCAAAAGCATGCGATCGAGGAAATTTTCGGCGATTTGGAAAAAGACAAGCCCATGGAACGCCTTTTGCACGGTGATGTGGGATTTGGAAAAACCGAGGTCGCGCTTCGGGCGATTTTTAGGACCATCATGCAGGGCCGGCAGGCCGTTTTAGTGGCGCCCACGACAATTTTGGCGGACCAACATTTCCGGAATTTTTCAAGCCGCCTGTCAAGCTATCCCGTCAGCGTGGGCTTGTGTTCCCGCTTCACGCCCAGAAGCGAGATGGCGGCGCATCTCAAAGCGCTCAAAGCCGGAACGCTCGACGTGGTGGTCGGCACGCACCGGTTATTGAGCCGCGACGTGCATTTCAAGAATTTGGGCCTTTTGGTGATTGATGAGGAGCACCGTTTCGGCGTGGCCCACAAAGAGCGCCTTAAGATGTTTTCATCCCAGGTGCACACGCTTTACATGTCCGCGACGCCGATTCCAAGGACGCTGGCGGGGTCCCTCTCCGGGCTTAAAGAGATTTCCACGATCGAAAGCCCTCCGGTGGGACGCATCCCCATCGAATCATCGGTCTTGCCCTGGGATTGGACAGCCGTCACCAGAGCGATCCAGTATGAACTCGGCCGCGGGGGACAGGTTTTTTACGTTGCCAATGAGATCAGGAGGCTACCCGAGGCGGCCCGCGAGCTTGAGGCGGCGGCGCAGGGACTGCGCGCGGAAATTTGCCACGGACAAATGACCGCGGTTTCGATCGAGCGCGTGATGCAGCGCTTTTTAGAGAAGGAAATAGACGTCTTGGTGGCATCCTCTATAATCGAGTCCGGTTTGGACATCCCCACCGTCAACACGTTGATTGTTGAAGAGGCGCAAAATTTTGGCTTGGCCCAGCTTTATCAGCTTCGGGGGCGCATCGGCAGGAACAATATCAAAGCCTATGCTTACTTTTTTTACCCCAAAAATATTCGCCTGCAGGATTTGGGCGCGGCCGCGCGCGAGCGTTTGAGCGCGATCGAAGAATTTTGCGAGCTGGGCTCCGGCATGAGGCTGGCCCTGCGCGATTTGGAGATTCGCGGCGCCGGAGAGATCATCGGCAAGAAACAGCACGGCTTTGTCTCGCGCGTGGGCCTGGAGATGTATTCCAAACTCTTGAGGCAGGAGATTGATAGGATCAGGGGTCAGGGGTCAGGCGCCGGGGGTCGGCAGGAAGGGCTGGGAGATGACGGCGCATGGCCGGTTGTGCATTTGAATTTTCCGGCTTATTTTCCCGGGTCGCTGCTGTCCAGCGAAATGGAGAGGGTTTCCTATTACCGCCGGCTTTCAAGATGCGCGACCGCTGCGGACATCGCGCAGATTTTTGATGAGTTGCGCGACCGCTGCGGCGATTTGCCGCAAGAAGCCCTAAACCTCAAGACTTTGTTTGAATTGCGCCTGGCCAGTCGTAACGCGGGCGTCGCCGCGCTTGATGAATTGGATGATTCATGGCTTCGTTTCGAATTGGCGCCGGGCCGGCAGCCCGGCGGCGCCAACATCGTCTGGCTTCTCAAGGAGTTTGGCCCACGCATCCGTTTTGAACACGCTAAAGAAGCTTTCAGAGTTCAGTTTTCAACGGACCCCCCTGCGGCGAATCAAGCTTTGAATGTTCTTAAAGAGCTTGGATCTCCCGAAAAAAATTAAAAGTGGAAAAATCTAAAGTTAACTTAGCGGTGATGGGCATTAAAGAGTTTTTCCGGGCGTTTGGCACGTGGCCAGTGTTGGAAATTTTTCCCTGTTTTATGGCGCCCCCTGCCTTGCGCATTGACGCGTTTGGTGCTACATTTGAGGTATTGAGAGATGGGAGGATAAATCATATGAAATCAATGGCGCGATGGGGGCTGATTTTGGATCATTTCCTTGTTTTCGCGCTCCTTCGGGGGAAGCCCTTCGCTGATCTCGCGGCGCTTGAGGCGCCGGGCCGTGATCAGAGACTCCGGCGCCCGGGGCCGCAGAGCGGCTGTTCCGGGGCGCTCGTCCGAGAGGTTGGAGCCAGGGGGGCTGCTGGGGACCCGCCTCTGGCGGGTCAGCACCCTCCGCAGAGCTTCGAGTGCCGGCCCGGGCCCCGGAGGGGCCCAGGGTGTCAGACGTCCCCCGGAGCCCTGCGCAGGGGGGCGAGAGTTCTGCTAAGCCTTTTGATTTTTTGTCAGGGAAATCTTCGATCTGAAACAGTCTCGGTCACCAGTTACTATCCGTCTCCCTTGGGCGTTTATAAGAATTTGCGCGTTACGGAAAACGTCTATTTGGGAGTCAATTCAGGAACCGGTGTGGGTATCGGAACCACGGCCATCACCTACGGCAAACTCGACTTGATCGCCGCGGACGACTATGGAGCGTATCTTGAATTAGATGGAACAGGCCAAACCAATGCCTATGGGCTTTATTCCGATGTTTCAGGAGCCACCAATAATTTTTCTTTCTACGGCGCCGCGGGCGATCTTTATGTGGCGGAACAGGTGGGAATAGGGACGGCTTCCCCAACCTCAAATTCCAAGCTGGACATCCGAAATACGGGCAGCGGCAGCGGGACAGGCTACGGGCTCTACAGTTCAGTGGCTAGCTATGCCACAAATTGGAGCATTTATAGCGCCGCGGGACTTAATTATTTCGCCGACAATGTGGCCATTGGCACGGCGAATTCAGGCTCTACTGTCGCCAAGCTGCTCATTCGGCAGGATTCTACAAATAATATCCTTGACCTGTCAGACTCCGGAACCAAAGTCATGGTTGTTGAAGACGGGGGCAGGGTTGGCATTGGAACGACTGACCCCAGCGCTCAATTGCATGTTTACGATACGATCAGCGATGACGAGCCGTTGGTTTATTTGTACAGCAATATAGATAATGACGGCGAGACGTTAAAAGTTTACAATGTTGGCGATGGCAACACCGCGGGGTATTTTTATTCCGGAGCCACGGGCGTTTTACAGATAGGGCTCTATGGAGGCGCTGCCGGAGGAACAACAAATAAAGGGGGCTATTTTTACGCTTCCGGCGGCGCAGCCACCAATTATGGGGTTGACACGAGCGTGACCGATACATCGGGGGGCACGAGTTATGGCGTTAAAGGTTCTGCGACGAATATAGGTTCAGCTGGAACGACTTATGGTCTTTATGGCAGCGGCTCGGGCGGAGCGACGAATTATGGGCTCTATGTTGCCGCTGGCTATGGTTATATGGAATGCGACGGCGCCTGGACCGACATGGGGACCTATCAGCGATGCACGGATTTGGCGGAAATTTATAAGTTGGGAGAGCCCATGGAGCCCGGGGATGTTGTTGTTTATAAAAGGGATTCGGCCAATAGGCTTTATAAGTCGGCCGGGCCGTATGATGAATTTTTAGCCGGAGTTTATTCTTCTTATCCCGGCATGATTTTGGGCACGCGGGGAGAGGGCGAGAGCAAAAGCGGCATCACGTTGGGCGGCGCGGCCAAGTTGGACAAAGACGAGTTCCCTTTAGCTCTTGTCGGCCGCGTGCCGGTCAAGGTGACGGATGAAAACGGAAAAATTGAGCCGGGGGACCGGCTGACAAGCTCCTCAAAGCCCGGCCATGCCATGAAAGCGATAAGAGCCGGACGTGTTTTGGGAATCGCGCTGGAATCTTTCGGCGGCCGGGAAGGCAAGGTTTTGATCATGGTCAATCCCCAGTGGTGGGACGGCGGCGAGGTGGCCAAACTTTCCGAAAAGGTGTCGCGTCTGGGCGATGAAAATGAGTCCCTCAAGCTTCGCTTGGATAAACTGGAGAAGAAGCTAGCGGAAAAATAGGGATAGTCCATATTTTTGAGCGGAGGATTTATGAAAAAAATAATCGCCTGTTGGACCGCGCTCGCCTTGACTCCTGTTGCGGTTATTGCGGAAAAAGTCACGGTGACGTCGCAGTATCCCTCCCCATTGGGCGTTTACAAGAATTTGCGGGTCACGGCGAATTCTTATTTAGCGATCAATTCCGGATCCGGCGTGGGTATTGGAACGACCTTGCCAACCAGTGGTTCAAAGCTTGATCTTTACGATGCCAATTCGGCGACGTATGGACTCAAGATTACGATGAGCGGATCGGGGGAGCATTATGGCATTTACTCAAGTGTTTCCGGCGGCGGGGGGAATCAGTGGGCCTTTTACGGCGCCGATGGCGATATTTACGTCAATGATGGAGTGAGAATTGGCGCGGAAACCGGCGATTCTTCCGATAATCTTAAATTGTATGTCTCTAGATCTTGCCTGGGGACATGCGCAGGCGAAGGCTATGCCGTCTGGGCTTCAATGTCCGGCTACGAAACAAACTGGGCTTTTTACGGGCTGGGCAATGCTTATGTGAAGGATTCTGTCAGCATCGGAACAACCAACACGGGCGCTAAGCTGGTGGTTCGTCAGGATGAGGCCGATGATATTCTTAAGATTAAAGATGCGGACACCACCGTGTTTATGGTTGAAGACGGCGGAAATGTGGGCATCGGCACAACCAACCCTGCTTATAATCTTCATCTGTACGATGAGAGTTCGGAGCAGTATGCATTCTTTATCAATCGCAAAGGGCCCTCCAGCGGCGGCCCCAAGACTTTTAACGGCGGCTACGTTGTGACAGACCCGCAATCAGGCGCCGATAGCGCGATTGCTTTTACTGCTTCAGCGCGCGGCGCCGTTACGGCCAAGGGCATTTTGGCCGATTCGGATGAGGGAACCAATGGTTATGGGGTTTATGCCACGGCGGATAATGCGACGAATGGGTATGGGGTTTACGCGGAGGCGGCCGGCGATAGCAGCTCCGATAAGAGTTTTGGGGTCTATGGCTGGGGAAAAGGCGCGGATTATAATCATGGGGTCTACGCCATGGCGTCGGGATCGGGGGATTCTAACTACGCGTTCTATGCCGAGGCTGCGGGTGCCTCTAATAATTATGGTTTATACGTTAAAAGCGGCGTGGTCAAAATCGGCGGCTGCTCCAATGATAACTGGGTGGATGGCGGGGATTATATTTACTGCCAGGATATCGCGGAGGTTTACCGGGCCGGCGAGCCGATGGAGCCCGGTGACGTCGTTGTTTTGCGAGGCGCTGAAAATCAGCTTTGGAAATCCCGCCAACCTTATGAGGAAGGTCTCGCCGGAGTGTATTCGACAGCCCCCGGAATAATTCTTGGTCCGGATGAAAAAGAGGAGCCTGGAATCACCTTGGGTTTGGGCCACAAAATGAAAAAGGGCGATTTCCCTTTGGCCCTGGCCGGCAGGGTTTTGGTCAAAATAACCAATGATGGCGGCCCTGTCGTGCCCGGCGACCGCTTGACTTCATCATCCAAACCTGGCTTTGCGATGAAGGCCATTCGTTCCGGCCAGGTCTTGGGCATGGCGCTTAGTCCCTTTAGCGGCAAGGAAGGACAAATTCAAATGATGGTCAATCCCCAATGGTGGGATGGCGGGGAAGTGGCCAAGCTCTCCGAAACCGTCAGCCGCCTAAGGGACGACAATGAATCGCTTAAATTGCGCCTAGATAAACTCGAGAAAAAATTAGCGCAGAAATGAAGGGAATGCTTTTTATGAGATTGCTTCGTCGCTGCCGCTCCTCGCAACAAGGGCTCGCAATGACAGACTGGGGAGGGAAAATGTTTAGGAAGTTGCTTATTGGACTAATTGTATTTAATCTTTCCGGCGGGCCAATGTTCGCCGAAAAGGTCACGGTGACGTCGCAGTATCCCTCCCCGTTGGGCGTTTATAAGAATTTGCGCGTCACGGAGAATTCTTATTTAGCGATTAATTCCGGATCCGGCGTGGGTATTGGAACTACGGCCATCACCTACGGCAAACTCGACTTGATCGCCGCGGACGACTATGGAGTTTACGTCAGCCTTGACGGTACAGGGGGCGCCAGCGCGTACGGCATTTATGCGAATGTCTCCGGCGCCACATCGAAAAATTGGGCATTGTACGCGGCCGCAGGGAACCTTTATGTTGCTGATCAAGTGGGGATTGGAACGGTTTCGATGACGAATATGAAGTTAAAACTTTATTATTCGGGAAGCGGCGCGTCGGATGCCTATGGCATCTACAGCAACGTGTCAGGCTCCAGCAGCAAGAATTGGTCGTTTTTTGCCGCCAATGGCGATGCCTATTTTGCGGATAAGGTTGCGGTGGGCACCCAAAGCCCTGGGCATACGATGCATGTGGTGGACAACTATGCCTCCACATTGCACGATTACAATGTTTTTCAGGCGGAGTCTTCGGGAAGCGGCCGCACCGCAATCTATGGCAAGGTCACGGGTGTCAACAGCACTGCCGGCAGCTTCTATGGGTATGTTTCAGGGTTAGGAGCAGGGACTCTCCGTGGCGTATATTCCGTGGTCAATGCCGGGTCGGATGGCACGGCCTATGCTTATGGCGGCGAGTTTCGTGGCATAGGAGGCGGCGAGGCCTTTGGGGGTTATTTTTCAGCTAACGCTGCCACAACAAATAAGGCTCTCTATGCCTATATAAGCGATGCTGACGCAACAACGAACTATGGTCTTGATGCGTATGTCAGAAGCGCGGTCAATAATTATGCGCTCCGTGCCTCTGCATCGGGAGGTTCGGGCGTTAATTATGCCCTTTATGTGTCCGCTGGAGATACGTATGTTTCGTGCGACGCTCTCAATGGCGTTTGGGAAACAAACACCGCCTACGCCCGCTGTCGGGATTTGGCCGAGGTTTTTGTTGGGGGAGAAAAAATGGAAGCCGGTGACATTGTTGTCTTGAGAAACGCCGCCAGTAACGCCATGTTTAAGTCAAGCAAGCCTTATGAAGATGGATTGGCCGGTGTTTACTCGACAGCGCCAGGACTTGTTTTAGGTTCCAGGGGAGTAGAAGAGGGGACAATAGGACTCGCGTTTGGTGGTCATCCCAAAATGAAAGAGGGCGAATTTCCCTTGGCATTAGTCGGCCGCGTTCCCGTCAAGGCAACGGATGAGGGGGGTAAAATCGAGGCAGGGGACCGCGTCACAAGTTCTTCCAAGCCGGGATTCGCCATGAAGGCCGCCAAGGCCGGCCGGGTGCTCGGCGTGGCGCTCGAATCTTTCGAAGGAAAAGAAGGCAAGGTTTTTATCATGGTCAATCCCCAATGGTGGGATGGCGGGGAAGTGGCCCAATTGCGTGAAGAAAATGAGGCCATGAAGCTTCGTTTGGATAAGTTGGAGAAAAAGCTCGCCGAGCGATAGTCCCAAGTCCTGGGTCCTTATTTTATAGATTTGCTAGATTAGAACGATGCGTAGGTTTTTGCTGCCGGGGTTCTTTGTTGTTTTTTGTTTTTTTCTCTCTTCTTGCTCGAAAAGCGGCGTTCCGGCCTTGGAAAAAGATAAGGATTCCGTGTTGCTTAAGTTGGGGCCGGTTTATTTAACCAAAGCCGAGATGGAGGCGCGAATTTTAGAGCTGGGACCGGAGTATGTGCCGTATTTGCGCACCGAGCAGGGAAAGAAAACGATTCTGGAGGCCATTGCCAAGCAAAAATTACTCGTGCGTCACGCCATGGCGCAGGGATTGGACGACCAGGCGGCTTTTAAAGCAGAATTGGCCCGCTTGCGCAAAGAGCAGGACCGCGCGCTGCGTTTGTACCGCGAGAGCCTATTGACGGATTCGTTATTGACGCAGCTTCGCCAAAGGGAGCTTAAGGTTTCCGATGAGGAGACGGCGCGGTATTTCAGGGAGCACCCCAAGCTTTACAGTGTGCGGCAGATCTTGCTTGGGGACGAGAAAAAAGCCGAAGAAGTATATTCGATGTTGGTCCGCCCGGGATATGCAGCCAGCGCCGCAGAATTTGGCCGGGTGGCCGCCCAAAATTCGCTTGAGGCCCAAAGCGCCAGTGCCGGGGGGCGCATCCCTCCTTTTTTGGATGGCGAGCTTGAGGAGTCATTCACCAGGACGGCTGCATCTATGGCGGGAGGGCAGATTTCCCGGCCGATGGCGACCAAGGTGGGTTACCATTTGATTTATTTTGAAGGCTCATCGCAAGCGGCATTTAACGATGAGATCAAACAGCGCGTTAAGAAAATTTTGGAACGCCGGAGACTTGATGGATTGATCGAAGAGTGGAAGAAGCGATACGTTATGGAGGTTCGTGATGAGACGTTGCGCCAGTATTTACAATTTTAAGGGTCAGGGGCCGGGGACAGGGGATCAGAGCGAGAGTTTAGAATTTCTAATCGCTAAAACGACTTTTTTATTTTTTTGTTTGTTGACTTTGAATTTTGTTCATGCCGAAGTTCTTGAAAAAACTTTGGCCACGGTCAATGGCGAGGCGTTGTATCAGAGCGATTATGATTCGAATTTGTCCAATGTGCTGGATGATTTAAAAAAATCGAACCAGGGAGGGTTGAACGCTCCTCAAACCAAAGAAATTCGATCCAAAGTTTTTCAACAGATGGTTGACGACATGTTGTTGTTGCAAGAGGCAAAAAAATTGGGCCTTAAAGTGTTCGCCAAAGACGTTGAGAATGGCGTCAATGAGGTCAAGGGCCGATTCAAAAAGGATGAAGAAGGGCGGCCTGTCGCCGATGCCGATGCGGAGAAGATGTTTCAGGCGGAAATTAAGCGCCAGAGGCTTACTTACGAGGATTTTGAAGAGCGTATCCGAAAGCAGCTTCTTGTGATCAAGTTGATTGACAGCCAAATTAAGGCCAAAATTACGCCTCCGGCGGAACCGGAGGTGAAAGAATTTTTTAGCCAGCTCAAAGCCTTGATGGCGTCAAGCGCGACCGTCGTCGAGAGCAAAATTTTGCCTGAAGACCGGGACGACGCTCTTAAACTCGCCCAGCTATTGCGCGACAGGTCCGCGGAACGCGTGCGCGCACGGCATATTCTTATTAAGGTCTTGCCCGGCGCTTCGATGGCCGACAAGAGCAAGGCGCTTAATGCGGTTAAGGATATCCGCAAGCAAATCATTGAAAAAGGCGAAGATTTTGCCGAAATGGCGGTCAAGCACTCCGAGGACGTGGAGTCTAAAGCCAAAGGAGGCGACTTGGGCTATTTTATTCGAGGGTGGATGGTGCCGGCCTTTGAGGAGGCCGCATTTGGTATGCCCGTGGGAGAAGTGTCGCAGCCGGTGGAAAGCGAATTCGGCTATCATTTGATCGTTGTCGAGGAAAAGAGAGCGCCGACGCCTGTGCGTTTCATGGAGGTCCAAGAGGATTTGACGCAGTTTCTCCATCAGCGCAGTTTTCAAAAAAAGCTCAAGGCGCTGGTGGAAGGGTTGCGCCATAAGGCGACCATCAAGGTGATTCAAGACCCCGGCGCGACGGCGGAAATGCCGTGAGAATAGAGATTAAAGATTGAGAGATTATAAGATCGTAAAAATGAGAAATCTCCCAATATCGCAATATCTAAATATCTTTCTGTATGCAGACGAGAATTAAGGAGCTGCAGGAGCGCGCCCAGCGCGCTTTGCTGGGGGGAGGTCCCGAGCGCCAGCGCTCTCAAAAGGAGAGGGGCAAGTTGTTGGCGCGCGAGCGCATTGACGCCTTGCTTGATCCGGGAACGTTTCAGGAAATGGGTCTCTTGGTTAAGACCGATTGCGCGGATTTCGGTCTTAAGGACAAGGAATTGGCGGGCGATGGCGTGGTCACGGGCTTGGGGAAAATCCAAGGGCGCCGCGTCGCCGTTTATGCGCAAGATTTTACCGTCTTAGGCGGCACGCTGGGCTTGGCGCATGCCCATAAAATTGCGCGATTGATGGATACGGCGTTGGAGAGCCGGATACCGGTGATTGGTTTGGCTGATTCCGGCGGCGCGCGGATTCAGGAAGGCGTCATGAGCCTGGGCGGTTACGCGGAGGTGTTCTACCGCAATGTCCAAGCTTCCGGTGTGGTGCCGCAGATTTCCGTGATCCTGGGCCCTTGCGCCGGCGGCGCGGTATATTCACCGGGCCTTACGGATTTTATTTTTATGGTCGAAGGAATTTCCCACATGTTTATCACGGGACCCGAAGTCATCCGCCAGGCGACGGGCGAGGTGACGGATTTTGAAACGCTCGGCGGCGCCGCCGTGCACGCGGAGAGAAGCGGTGTTTGCCATTTTAATTCATCCAGCGAGGAAGATTGTTTTAGGACAATCCGCGAGCTTTTATCCTATTTGCCCCTTCATTGCGCGGAAATGCCGCCTACTGTGGCGTCCCATGATGACCCCAGGCGCGCCGGTGGACGCCTTGAGGAAATATCGGGCCTGCATCCCCGCAAGCCTTTTGATGTGAAGATTGTAATCCGCGAGGTATTAGACGGCGGTAATTTTTTGGAAGTTGCGAAATCTTACGCCCCGAATCTTGTGGTCGGTTTTGGCCGGCTGAATGGACATTCGATCGGCGTGGTCGCCAATAATTCATCGCAGCAGGCGGGAAGTCTGGATATTCACGCCAGTCAAAAGGGCGCGCGGTTTGTGCGTTTTTGCGATGCCTTTAACATTCCGATCGTTACTTTGGTTGACGTGCCCGGCTATTGGCCCGGCGTTTCGGAGGAGCATGGCGGCATCATTTTGCATGGATCCAAATTGCTTTTTTCTTATTGTGAATCAACGGTTCCTAAAG
The DNA here is from genome assembly GCA_016207685.1 of Elusimicrobiota bacterium. Lineage (GTDB taxonomy): Bacteria > Elusimicrobiota > Elusimicrobia > JACQPE01 > JACQPE01 > JACQPE01. The sequence goes on from JACQPE010000200.1 coordinate 26,577, forward strand.
TGACCGTCATCTTGCGCAAAGCTTACGGCGGGGCTTACGATGTCATGGGTTCCAAGCATATCGGCGCCGATATCAATTTCGCTTGGCCAACCGCGGAAATCGCCGTTATGGGCCCCGAAGGCGCGGCGCAAATTCTATATTCACGCGAAATCAGCCAGGCGCCGGATCCGCAGGCGTATTTAAATGAAAAAATTTTAGCTTACCGGGAACACTTCGCCAGTCCCTGGGTGGCGGCACAAAAGGGCTATGTAGATGAGGTGATTGAGCCCTCCAGAACCAGAGAGAAGCTGATTACCGCGATTGAATTTTTGCTCCCTGGAAATCCCCGACGGCAGCATCCTTCCAAAAAACATACGAATGTTCCTTTGTAAGAAGTTCCAAGTTTCAAGTTCCAAGTTCCAAGTCAAAGCAAGAAATAAAATCAGTAATTTTTTAAACCTGGAACCTGGAATTTGGAACATTGGACTGTTTCTATTTTTGACGTCTTGCCAAGCGCCTCAAGCGGTTATCCCGGGTAAGAACAATTTCCGTGTTGGAGATCCCAAGATGACAAATTTTTCCATGGCTAGTTACGAAGGCGAGGAAATGTCTTATGTGCTCAACGCGCGGCAAGCGGATATTAGGCGCAAGGAAGACAGAGTTTTTGTGACACAACCTCAACTTAAGATTTATAAAAAAGGAGCCAGGGGCCGGCTTTTGGCCGTGGCCAGCGGCCGGAAAGGACATCTAACAATGGATTCCAAAGATATTACTTTTGAGGATAATGTTGAATACCGCGTCGTTGCTAAAAATTGGAAACTGACGACATCAAAATTGATCTATTGGGCCGGCCGCCATGAAACCGAAGTTCCCATAGGAACAGGCTATACGTTGACGACGTCCAGCGGAATAGTCGAAGGGTCGGGAATGATATCGAAAGAAGATTTAACAAAATAGTCCAATAAAAAAAGTCCAATGTCCAAAGTCCGAAGTCCGAAGTCCAAGAAAAAAAATAGAATTTTTTTGTTTTTGTCGCTTCTGGCGACTTCAGGCTTCGGACGTTGGGCTCTGGACTCCTACGGCGCTCAAGCGCCGGAGGCTGCGATGAATTTTCAGGTGAAAAATTACCATATTAAGTCCTACAAGAGCGTTTGGGATCCGCAAACGGGACTGGTGACGATGGATCAAGATGTGGATATCGAGCTTTTTCTATCGGATGGAACGACGGCGCATATTTACGGCGATCATGCAGAAGAAAATCGCGTGGAGGGCACGGGGCTGGCTCAAGGACACGTGCGTTCTTTGTGGAAGGATCTATTAACCATTACAAGCGATGAGGCGCGCTGGGATTTGGTTGCCCAAAAGGCGCAATTTTACAGCCCCGGTGTCTCAAGCGCTGCTTACCGGAGCAGCCATTTGGAGCACCGCCTATTTATGGATGGGCAGTTATTAATGGATTATGATATTTTAGAAAATTCCGTGGACCAGCAAAACCATTCCATGATGACCGTGACCAAGGCCAAGGGAATCTGGACGCCGTATGCCAAGAAATAGAATATTGAATATGGAATATAGAATATTGGCTGGAACAAAATACGGAAAAAAGAATGGTTTTCCAAAATTCAATATTCAATACTCAATACTCTGATTATGATCCTGCGCGCGGAGAATCTGGCTCATTATTATGGAAAACGCAAGGTGTTGGAAAATATCCATATCCGCGCTTCCTCCGGAGAAATTGTGGGGCTTTTGGGGCCCAACGGGGCGGGCAAAACAACCTGTTTTAGGATTCTTTCGGGACTCATGCGCCCGGCATCGGGAAAGGTTTTTTTAGATAACAAAAATGTAACGCGCTACCCGCTCTACCGGCGGGCCCGATTGGGCCTGGGGTATTTACCCCAAGAAAATTCGATTTTTCGCTCGTTGACCGTTATTCAAAATATTTTGTTGGTTCTTTCGACAAGGAATTGGGGCCGGCGCGCCGGCCGCGATGAGGCCATGAAAATTGTGGAGGAGTTTGAGCTCACTAGAGTGGCCGGGCAATTGAGCTATACGCTTTCCGGCGGTGAACGGCGCCGTCTGGAAATTGCCCGGGCGATCGCGGCGGAGCCCAAAATATTGATGCTCGATGAGCCTTTTACCGGCATTGACCCTGTGACCGTGGATGAGTTGCGCCGGCTTTTATCCCGCCTCAAAGAGCGCGGCATTGGCATTATCGTGACCGACCACAATGCGCGCGAGACCCTAAAGGTTATTGACCGCTCTTATTTGATTCATAGCGGAAAAATTCTTCTTGAAGGCGACGCCGAAACTCTTCTCAACGATAAACGCGCACGGGAGCTTTATCTGGGGTGGGAGATGAGCCTGTGATGAAGAAGTTGCGAGTTGCGAGTTGCGAGTTCATCGCCGCTAAGATAATTTTCAGTCTACCCCGCCGGTTGGGACTTGGCTCCCAGGGGGCAGCCCCCAAAAACTCGAAACCAGTCCCGACGGTTTCCCCCGTCCTGCGGACGG
>JACQPE010000202.1 GCA_016207685.1 Elusimicrobiota bacterium
AGGATTAAAGATTACGGGCAAAGATTCAGGAACATCGCGGCCTTGACGAACTTCAGGCTGGCAACGGCGGAGGTTTAAGGGAGGGGCGGCTGGGTTAAATGTTTTCATATGGATTTAAGCATTAGGTCTAATGACTTCTACTCTTCTTACAGGTTTGAAAAAAATACGCGGACCCGCTCCAGCTCTTCTGACAACGCCTCCAGAAGCTCGCCGACGCCATCCATGGTCCCTGACTCTAAACCATGTTCAATTTGGCTGCACAAGGTCTGCATGGTCCACGCTCCAAGGGATCCGCTGGCGCCCTTTAGAGCATGCGCCGTTTCCTTGAGCGCGCTCGCATTTTTTTGACTCATAGCTTGACCCATCATCACCAACCTGGTTGATGCCTCTGTGATAAACGATTGGATCAATTCCTTAAAAGCGCTATCCCCTTCTTGATTCGCCAACTGGCGGACGCTTTCAATCACCGGAAGGTTCACCGGAACATCCCATTGGGCCAACATTTTTCCAAGTTCCTGCGCATTAACGGGTTTGGACAGGTAGCCATCCATTCCCGCCTCCAAACATCGGCCGCGATCTCCTGATAAAGCATGGGCTGTCATGGCAATAATGGGCAAGCGCCGCTCGCCCCCTTCCCCGCGGCGAATTTCCCGGGTCGTCTCATAGCCATCCATCACCGGCATTTGGCAATCCATCAGCACCAAATGATACGGCAATCGGTTTAAGGCATCCAAAGCCTCCTGGCCGTTTCCTACCGCATCGGCGCCATATCCAAGCTGTCTCAATTGAAATAAGGCAACTTTTTGATTTACACTATTATCTTCCACCACTAACACGCGGAAATACTTGCGTTCTTTGATCAGAGACGTCTGCGCCTTTGGCAAAGAAATCACCCATGCGGATTTTTTACCGGCGGCCATGGCCAAACAATGATAAAGCGAAGATTGTTTAAGGGGTTTGGATAAATGCGCGGCAATCCCGGCGGAGTCAAGAACATCGGATCGTATGGGCCGAGCCAAAGACGTCATCAACACAATGGGAATTTTAGCCAGCCGGGGATCAGATTTCATTTCCAGGGACAAAATCAAGCCATCCATATCCGGCATTTGCATATCGATGAGAGCCAGATGGCAGGGAATTGGATTTTTTTGACGTAACGCGGCCAGAGCTGCCGATCCGCCGGCGATTCCTTCGCTGTGGATGCCCCACTGCGACAGCTTTTCCTGGAGGGCGGCCCGTTGCGCCGCATTATCATCAACCACCAATATGTCGAAAGCCATAAGTTCGTCTCTTGCGGGCGCCACGCTTTCTGAAGGCGGCGGTTTGGGAAAAGGCGCCTCAAACCAAAATATTGATCCTTGACCAGGAACGCTTTCCACGCCAATCGCGCCTTCCATTAAGTCTATCAGCTTTTTGGAAATGGCCAGACCCAATCCCGTGCCGCCGAATATCCGTTTTGTCGAACTATCTATTTGGCTGAAGGCTTGGAATAGTCGCCTGCGGTTATCAGGGGAAATGCCAATGCCGGTGTCCTCAATCTTTACCCGGATTACGATTTCAAAATCGGTGGAACGGGCCAGAGAGGCCCGGACCATGACGTGTCCCTGATCGGTGAATTTAATGGCATTGCCCACTAGATTCATCAAAATTTGCCGCAGACGGCCTGAATCTCCTCTCAAGTAGGGAGGAATGTCGCGGTCAATTAAAGAAATAAGCTCAATTCCCTTCATTTGGGCGTTGGCAGAGAGGATCTCCAGAGTGCTTTCGATCAAGTCGCCTAGATCAAAGGTCAAATTTTCAAAAATCATCTTACCGGCCTCAATTTTTGAGAGGTCTAAAATATCATTGATAATGGCCAATAAGGCTTCTCCGGAGGCGCGGATCGTTTCCGTGCATTCTCGCTGTTGCGTGTTCAACTCATGGCTTTGCAACAGTGCCGTCATTCCGATAATGGCGTTGATGGGCGTGCGAATTTCGTGGCTCATATTGGCCAGAAATTCGCTTTTAAGCCGGGCCGACTCGATCGCCGCGTCGCGCGCTTGGGCCAGTTGAGCCTCGATATTTCGGCGCTCCATCTCGACGCCGACCCACTGGGCCATCAATTGTAAAAATTCCTTCTCCGCCTCAGCGAATTCCAGTTGCCGGGGATACTGGCTATAAAAGCTGAGCGTGCCGAATATTTGTTTGCCCACCAGCACCTTGGCGCCTAAATAAGCCTCTATTTGATGATGTTGACGCGCGGGGTGGTCTTTCCAAGGCGAGATCTCTGCGTGTTCAATGCCCAAGGGCGAGCCTTCCGCGATCGTGCGCTCGCAGAATGTTTTTTCAAGTTCCCAAATCGTTCCGCGCGCCAAGGTATTCTCGGGGGATTGGCCCTCCAGCACTTCATAACGACTATCCTCAATTTTTGCCAAAACACCAGTCTCCAAATTGAAACGTTGCCTCCCTAAAGACAAGAGCGCCTGGACCTTGCTCTCGAAGCCAAGCTGCTGGGTGGATGTGATATTGTAAAGCGCGCGGATGGCAACCTCGCTCTCCTTCAAGGCTTGCTGCGCAGCCGAAGGGGCAGCCGCCATGGAAAAGTGTTTGGATTTTTTTTTGGGTCTGGCTGCCACTAAGGTTTGCGTCCGGGCTCCGGCGTCAGAAGCTCGGCGACTTTTTTCTGAAGGCGCTCGATATGAATCGGTTTGGGTAAATAGGCGTTGGCCCCCAGCTCAAAGGAAGTCTCAATACTTTCCATTTTTTCAGCCGCAGTGAGCATGAGCACGGGAATTTTGGCGGTTTCCGGATTATCGCGCAGTTGCGAGAGAACTGCCAAGCCATCCATGGCCGGCATGTAAATGTCCAATATGATTAACGCGGGTTTTTCTTGCACGGCCAGCTCCAAGCCCTCCACAGGGCCCGGCGCCGCCAATACCTCGTATCCCTTGCCTTTCAAGGCTAAAACCAGCACCCGGCGCGTGACGCCGTCGTCATCCACAATAAGAATTTTTAGCTTTGGGGCCGATTTTTCCATCGCTTATAAAGTGATGATAGAATTTTCTTTCTTGAACTTGGGCTCACCCGGGACATGGGGTCACATCTACATATTTTACATTTCAAGGGAAACAGGGCTCAAAATGACCGATTTGTTTGGCCCCTTCCGCTTTTTAAAATATTTTTTTTGAATTTACTAAGACCGGAGGCTTTCAGGCCAATTTCCAAATGGGGTGGTGTTGGGTTATGAGGCGCACGGGGATATTGAGATTTTGCCAAGCCAATCCCAGCAAGGTTTCTAGATGATTTTGGTTGGGCGGCAAGTCATTGTTTGTCGCCGTGGCCGGCTGAATGACGAAGAGCGGAGCGTTGGGATATTTTTTTACCAAAGTTAGGGCGGCTGTAAATTCGGACAAGCTGGTTTTGCCGGTCACCACAATTTTAACGCAGGTCTTGTCAGGCGCGATCGAGAGAAATTGATCATGGCGGTCGAACCAGATGGGACCCATGCCTTGTGAATGACCGTTAGGATAATTGGGCCGCCATGCCGGGTCTAGAGCCGAGGGCAGTTTAATGTCCATGGAAATAAGGTCAATCCATCCGGCGATTTGAGCGAGCGATTCATGAAGCACGCCGCTTGTTTCAAGATAGAGCTTGAAACCACGATTTTTGAGATGGGGGATGAGTTGGCTCAAGAAAGGCGCCTGCAAAAGCGGTTCGCCGCCGGTGAGGCTGACCCATGAAGGAAGTGGCGAGTTTGAGAGTTGGGAGATAGAGTCAAGGATTGCTGAAACAGTCATGGGCCTGCCGGAGTTAAGCGCCAAAGAACCCGGCTCATCGCACCAGGTGCAGCGCAAATTGCAACCACCAAAGCGAATAAAAATCATGGGCGCTGCCAAAAGCAAACCTTCTCCCTGAATCGAAGAGAAAATTTCCGTAATCCAACCACGGCTATCATTGCGCAAGTTTTGGGTTTCAGACATAAGACTTTGGATGTTGGACTTATCTAAAAAATTATAACGAATCAATGGGGCTTAGCAATGGGTCGGCAATGCCGGCTATCCTAAAACCTTTGGCGCGGAGTTGGCAAGAGTCGCAGCGGCGGCAAGGCTGGGCGCCGCCGGCGTAGCAGGACCAGGTGAGTTTCCAGGGAACGCCCAGGCATTCTCCAAGGCGCACAATTTCGGATTTGTTCATATGAATAATGGGGGTCAAAAGTTTAATGGGGTTTCCCTCGCTGCCGCGCTTGGTGCCCAGGCGCGCAGTTTTGGCCATAGCTTGATAATAGGCCGGACGGCAATCGGGATAACCTGAAAAATCCAGGGCATTGGGACCCAGGGCAATGGCTCGGGCTTTTAAGGCATCGGCTGCGGATAGCGCATAGGCTAAAAAAAGCGTGTTGCGGCCGGGAACATAAGTCGAGGGGATGCCCTTTTTGCCGATTTGTTCGATAGGGTGAGAGGGAATGTTGATTTTTGGGCTAAGCAATGATGAGGTTGATTTCCAGGGCAGCTTAATCTCAATAAGGTCAAAAGGAGCATGGGCGGCGTGAGCTAGGCTTTTGGCGGAATTGAGTTCGCGGCGATGGCGTTGTCCGTAATCGAAGATCAGGCACCGGCATTGGTAACCTTTGTTCCTGGCCCAATAAAGGACCGTTGCCGAATCCATTCCTCCGGAGAGTAGAATCAGGCAAAGCCCATTTTTCATGAGGAGAGGCGGATTTGTTTGACAGGTCCGGGCAAACTGCGGCCTAAAAAAAGGCGGGCTGTTTTTTGAAATGTCAGGGGATCATCTGAAACGTAAAATATCGCGCGCCTGCCTCGAACTTGACCAGAACTGGCCAGATTAAATTTTTGGAGATATCGAATCGTGTCCTGGGCCGCGGCTGACGGCGAGTCAATAATGGCGACGGTGTCGCCGCAGAGCCGGCGGATGGGGAATTCGAGCATCGGATAATGAGTGCAGCCTAGGATGAGGGCCTGGGGTTTTTGGGCCAAAATGGGATTTAAATAGCGCTTTAGGGTTTGCCGCGTGACGGGATGGTCAAACCAGCCTTCCTCGACGAGAGGAACGAGCAGGGGGCAAGCTTGGGAAATAATTTTTAGCGATGGCCTTTCGCGGCGCAGGTGTTTTTCATAGACGCGGCTATTGATGGTCGCCTTGGTGCCGATGACCGCAATGCGCCCCGAGGAACAGGCGCGGGCCGCTGCTTGGGCTCCTGATTTGACCACGCCGAGGACGGGGACCGGCAATGTTCTGGAGAGCTCGGCCGCTGCCACCGCGGATGCCGTGTTGCAGGCGATGACGAGCATTTTGATCTTTTCGCCTTTGGGCCGGCCGTGGATTTCGGGGCGCAATAAAAAATTCGCGATTTCTCGGCAGTAACGACGCACCGTTTCAGGCGATTTGTTGCCATAGGGCACCCGTGCGGTATCGCCGAAGTAGACGAAGCGCTCCAGGGGAAGCGTTTGGAGGAGTTTTTTAAGAACGGTTACGCCGCCCACTCCCGAATCGAACACGCCGACCGGCTGGGCGTTCAATGGGCGGCCGCGCCTTTGATATAGCCGGCGACGCCTTGCGCCACGGCTTCGGCGAAGGCGTCCTGGAATTTTGGATTAACGAGGTAGCGCACGTCATTGGCGTGCGTCAAGAACCCGGCTTCAATAAGGACTGAAGGGACCGCCGATTCCCGCAGCACCAGGAAGTCGCCTCGAATAATGCCGCGATTGTTGATCCGTTCGCCGATGCGCTCATCAAGCTCCAGGCTGACGGACTGGGCGAGCGCTTCCGACTGGCGAATAAGACTGGCTTCGGGGCTGATTTTTTTCGTTTTTTTGGAGGGCTCTTGGGAATGTTCGCGACGAATGACTTCGGCAGTGGCGGGGTCCAGGGAGATGACGCTTGGGATATAAACTTCAAAGCCGCCGCGATTTTTAGTTCGGGCGGCATTCGCGTGGATGGAGATAAAAATGTCGGAGTTTTTATTACGCGCGATGTAGACCCTGCTCGTCAAGGGCACGGTCGCATCATGCCCCCGCGATAGAACGATTTGTGCCGAGGGAATTTTTTTCTTGATGGCCCGGGAGAGCTTGAGCGTCAGTTGCAGGGCAAGGTCTTTTTCTTTAATGCCGGCTCGGTTAATGGCTCCCGAGTCTTTGCCTCCATGGCCCGCGTCGAGCATGATCACAAGGCTGCGGTTGCCGGTTGCGGCCGGAACCGGTTTTTTGGACGCCGCCGCAGAGCGCGTTTGGGGAAGCGCCGACATGGGGGCCGCGGTGGGCTTGGCGGCGCCGTGCTTAATTGCGGTCCGGCTGACGGGCGATTTGGATTCCAGTGTTGGGGGAATCCGGGATATTTGGCTTTTTGCGATTTTAATATGAAGCCTCTTGGAAGGCCAGGTTTCCTCGGTGGCTTCGATTTGATCAAAGGTGGTTCCTTTGGGCAAGGCAAACGAAAGAAGGAGTGAACGCTCATTGGGATCGGTGCCGGCGCTCCAAGGGATGCCGGCCAGCGCGGTAACATTGGCCGCTGTTTGTTTGGGAGTTGGGGCGATTTTAGTATATGGCAAGCGCAGGATAAGCTTAGCCGGAGTTTTAATTTTGGCGTTTGGGGGATGAAACGTTATGCCGTAGGAGGCGTTGTTTTTTTGAAGCCGCAACAGGACGTCCCAGTAATCCTTCGTTTCCGTTAAGCTTGGCAAATCAAGGGTTTCGATGGGGCAGGCGGTGAGCTTGTTGTCATCGAGAAGTTCAATATCGAATTGCGTGTAATCCCTGAATGACCAACTCTCGATTGCTTCAATGGGAATCAACAAGTCTTTGATTTCAGGAGAACGCGCAATGGGGCGTTCTAAGCGCAGCTCTTTAGATCCTAGGAGAAGGCGTTTTTCACCTAGGATCACGTGCAGTGATTTTTGCCGGTTGAGATGGAGCGTGATAGCGGCGCTCTTGTCATAACGGTGTATTTTAGCTCCCAAAAGATGTCCCAGCGCGGTTGCGGGAATGTATTGCTGCGTCCCCTCTTGGTACGCCCAAAAATTGACCGGCCGGCGGCTTGGAAGAAGTTCGGCCGCAAAAGGAATTCGTTCGAGTTTGACGACCACGGCCGCGCGAGGAAACGCGGCGGCCGCTGTTTCGGCGGCCAGGCTACCACCGGCACTGAGGATTGCCGCCAATAGCCATGGCAGCAAGGGCCGAGTCATTGCGTATCTTTCAAACTGGAAACAAGTTTTTGGCGGACCTCGGCGATCGCCCTGACGATGTTGATATCCCTGGGGCAAGCGTCAAGGCAGTTGGTGACGGTGCGGCAGCGGAATACACCGTCGGCATCCGCCATGAGCTCCAGGCGTTCGGCGCTCGCGCGATCGCGAGAGTCCATGATAAATCGGTGCGCTGCAACGATGGCCTGCGGGCCCACGTAATTGTCGTTCATCCAAAAAGTGGGACACGACGTGGTGCAGGCGGCGCAGAGGATACATTTGGTGGTGTCTTCATAGCGTGATAATTCTTCGGGACTTTGCCGCCGCTCGCGTTCGTCCGGACCCGTATCCGGCGCGATGAGATAAGGTTTGATTTTGCGGTATTTGGCAAAAAAGCCGTCCATATCCACAACTAAATCTTTGATCACGCGAAAACCTTTAAGCGGCGCGATTTCAATGGGGCGGCGTTGAACGCCGGTCTTTGGGAGAAATTGGCGGACCAAAGTTTTGCAGGCGAGCTGATTGCGGCCATTGATCATCATCGCGTCCGAGCCGCAAACACCGTGGGCGCAGCTGCGCCGAAATGTCAGGCTGCCGTCGAGGCGTTCCTTAACTGCAATCAAGGCATCGAG
>JACQPE010000201.1 GCA_016207685.1 Elusimicrobiota bacterium
ACATTTTTGATATCCCCATTTCACAGATCACGCAGGAGTATTTGCGCTATTTAGATGCGGCGCGGCAGATAAAGGCCGATATTGCCGGAGAGTTTTTGATCATGGCTGCGACCTTGATGCAGATTAAAGTGAAGATGTTGTTGCCAAAAATTTCGGACAATGAAAATGGGGCCGATCCCAGGGAAGAACTCGTTTCCAAGCTTATTTTGGCCCAGCGTTTCGCCAAACTGGCCCAAGAGCTTTCCCTAAAACGACAGGCAATGGATCAATACGCGTTTCGTCCGGCGCCTGTCTTTGAAAGCGGAGAATTGACGCTCTTAAACGGGTTTGATGATATTTTTAAATCCTTCGAGCGGGTCATGATGGAATTTGAGGAAACTCACGGCCATAGCCTCTCGATCACCATGGACGCGCATCCGGTTGAGGCCAAAATGGAGAAGATTGAGCGATTGCTCGCGGGGCGCGCAACGCTGGCCTTGACCGAAATTTGGGCCGATGAAACGTCCCGCCTGGGACTGGTTGCCTGTTTTTTGGCGATTCTCGAACTCATCAAACGCAGCGCCATCCGAGTGATGCAGCAAGGTGTTTTTGGTGAAATCCATTTGGTTAAGGCGTTGCCGGTATGACACAAGGCGAGAGTTCCAAGTTCCAAGTTCCAAGTTTCGAGCTTCAAGATAAATTCAGGTTCAGAATTAGATTCTTCTTCTGCTTTTTCCAACTCTCAATTCTCAACTTGCAACTCGGAACTGTTATTCTATGAGCTTCTTATTAAACGAAGAGGGGGCGATGGAGCGTTTGGTGGAGGTTTTATTATTCGCCAGCGATCAACCTTTAACGGTTGAGCGAATCCGCAAGATTTTAACTTCCGTTCCGGAATCAGGTTTTGAGACCTTGCCGCAATCTTCGATGCCGCAGGAAGCAGAGGGGGGCTGCTGGGGACCCGCCTCTGGCGGGTCAGACGTCCCCCAAAGCTCCGCGCAGGGGGGCTGCTGGGGACCCGCCTCTGGCGGGTCAGCACCCTCCGCAGAGCTTCGAGTGCCGGCCCGGGCCCCGGAGGGGCCCAGGGTGCCAGACGTCCCCCGAAGCCCTGCGCAGGGGGGGGATCGGAATTTGACCGCGGAGAACGTTGAGCCGTCTTTATTATCCGGCGAACTGCCGGGGAGTCGGATTGAATCATCGGCGCCGGCACAAGAAGAGGCGGTCGCGCAAGACGCTCAAAGCCAAAATCCGGCCGCGATAAGCGCTGTCAAGCCCATCGGCAGGGCGGCTTTGCGCGCGCTTCTCGAACGCAAGATCGAAGAGGCCGTTAAAATTTTGCGTGAACGCTATTCCAGGGGTGGTTCACCCGTGGTTATTCTGGATGTCGCCGGCGGCTGGCAATTGGCCTCAAATCCACAATATGCCCCGTGGGTTAAGCGACTTCATAAAGATCGAACGACATTCAGACTTTCCAGTCCGGCGCTTGAAACTTTGGCGATCATCGCCTATAAGCAGCCCATCACTCGGGCCGAGGTGGAAGACATCCGCGGCGTTGAATCCATCGCGGCGCTCGAAACATTGCTGGAACGCGACCTCGTTAAGACCGCCGGCCGCAAAGAAACCGTCGGCCGCCCCATCCTCTATGCCACGACCAATGAATTTTTACGGCAATTCGGCCTGTGCTCGCTAGAGGACATGCCCTTGCCTGAAATTCCGGAAGACCACCGCGGTGACCAGCAATCGCCGGCCGCCGAAGATTCGGCGGCATCTCCGTAGGAAAAATGGGGTCACATCTGCACATTTTACATTTCCCCGTTTCCCCGTCCTTGTTTGGCCGCAAGATACTTTTTCCTTGACCTGATTCCTTTCGGGCCGCGATTTGACTGGAGTTTGGTTTTTCTTTTCTAAGATTGTTTGATGCGGGGAAGTTCGCGCCGGCTTATTTATTTTTTGGTTTTTCCGGCGTTGCTTGTCGTGGCGTTCGGCGCCGTGTTGGCAAGACGAGGACCGGTTGATTTTATTTTTATTGTTGATGAGGCGATAAAATTTGAAGAACGCGAAGCCATGGATCGAGATTTGCTGCGGCTTGGGATGCTTGAGGGCCGCAACGCCCGCATTGACATGGTTTTGGGGGCGCAGCGATGTTTGAAATCCGGACGCCTTGAATCAGCCGTTGATGTTTTTTGTCTTAATCAGGAGAGGGATTTTCATTATTGGTCTCAAAGGCCCAATGGGCTGCTCGCGCGTTATTTGAGGGCGTTTCGGGAGAGGGGTTTTCGAAGGGCTGTTTTTTGGATTGATGCGACGGAGCCTTGGATGATTCAATGCGAGCGATTTGCGTCCTTGCTTGCGGAGCTTCGCGACCGCGGTTTTGTTTGGGGGAAAGTGAAGCCCCGAGAGATTAGAATTGAAGCAAGACATTTTATCTGGGGGCGGCGCTTGTTGGTTTTTGTTTTTGCCATCATTACCCCGTGTTGGCTTTGGCTGCTCCGGCGCCAGGATGTGACCGGTCCGTTGGAATCATTTGCGATAGTTCTTTTGCTGGGGTCATTAGCATGGCTGGCGCTTCAAAGCGATATTTTCGTTTATCAAATTGAATCGTCCGGCATTGTTCGCGCCGCATTTTTGCTTCCCTGGATTTGGCATTTGGCCGGCAGTCGAAAAAAATGGGACTGGCCGGATTTACTGGCGGGATTCCTTTTGGGAGCGTTTCTATTGCGTCTTGATCGCGCGGCGCCTGTGTTTGAGATGGAACACGCGCTTCGCGACTGGTTGGAGGTGATCATCGGTATCCGTCCCCGTTTGAAGGAGATTGCAGGGTGGATGTTTTGGATGATTATTTTTCAGGACAGCCGGCGGCATTTGACTCGCTGGGAGGCAGTGGCGCTTTTGGGGCCGGTTTCAACGGTGAATAGCTTCCTTCACGCGCACACTCCTTGGCCGTTGGTGGCAGCACGGAGTTTTTTGAGTTTTGCCACGGCGGGGATGCTGGCCGCATTCAGCAATCGTTTGATTGGAAGTAGAAGTCATCAATTTAAAAAAATGATCTTTTGGCGTTCCCTTCCCGTTGCAAGCCCATGATCGCCATTGCCGGATATTTTGGCCGGGGCAATTTTGGCGATGACTGGCTGTATCAGGCTTTTCTTCATGAATTGCGTTTGGACCTGTGGAACACCGAAGGGCTTATTTTTGGACCGGAATCAGCCGTTATTCCTTGTTGGCGGGCATGGGTTAGTCCGTTCCGAGAGAAACCGGATCAAACGGTTTTTTTGGGAGGCTTATTTCAAGATTTGACGAGCCGAAGAAGTCCATTTTATTACGCGGCTGCGGCCGCATGGGCCAAGAAGAGAACCAAGGACCGTGTCATCTTTTCCGGCGCCGGCCTGGGGCCATGGCGATCCGGCATTTCTCGCGAGGCATTGATATGGATCATGAGAGATTTCGCCCAAGATCAAACGATTTTTTATTTGCGCGATCGGTATTCATCGGCTCTTCTTGACGAGTTGGGCTTGGGACATTTAGGCGCATTAAGACCTGATCCCTCCTGGGGTGTGCCCATCCCGCAGGCGATCGGCGCCGGCACAGCCGATCGCCCGGGTTTTGGTTTGGCGCTTAATGGCTCCTTGAAATCTGATGAACTTATTGAAGACTTGGTGCGATTATTGCGGGTTGGGCCTCGTCAAGAATTTTTTACGTTATTTCTTTCGCACCCGGCCAAAGATCAGTGGCAGGCGCTGGAAATCATGCGCCGCTTGGGAAGACCCCTTAAAACCGTTCTATATTTGGGTGACATTGATCGTTTTCTGAATTCTTTAACAGCATGCAACGCTATCATGAGTTTGCGTCTGCACCCGGTGATTGCCGCGGCCAAAAGGGGTATCCCTGTCGCAAGTTTTGAGCCGCGGCCTTCGGGTAGGGGCGTGTTAAATAAAATCAGAACATTGATCATGCCTGATTCTTATGGGATTAATTGGCTCTCCGGATGGAGCGAAGCGCTGGATTGGGTTCACGCCGAGGCGACCCTTTACCTTTAATCGCTATGGCAAATTGTCTCGCAAGGTGTTAAGCTAGATTGTCAGGAGGTCGCTATTGCGATTTAATCGAATCATGAAAAAAATAAGCAGAAGATTTTCCGTCCCGTGGCTGGCCGCCGTCTTAACATTTGTGTTTGCCGGCGTCGCTTACAATCTGGGTGTTTCGAGCGATTCGGCTTATGAAAAAATTCGGATTTTGATTGAGATGTTTGATCATATTGAAGAAAATTATGTCGAGGAAGTGGAATTTCAGGATTTGATTTACGGCGCCGCCGCCGGCATGGTGCGCACCTTGGACCCGTTTAGCCAATTTTTAAAACCCGAAGCCTTAAAGGAGATGAAGGTTGAAACGGAAGGCGCGTTCGGGGGCATCGGTATTCGCGTCAATATCGGGGAGGACGGCTGGTTGACCGTGGTGACGCCATTGCCGGGAACGCCGGCGTTTAAGGCCGGCGTGTACCCACGCGACCGCATTATCAAAATTGACGGCCAGTCAACCGAGGATATTACCATTGAAAGCGCCGTCAAAAAGCTGCGTGGAAAACCGGGGACAAAGGTTATCGTTACCGTGGCTCGTTTGGAGGAAGAAAAAGAAGGCGTTGAGCCTAAGGAAAATGTGATGGATTTTGCGCTGACGCGTGAAGAGATCAAAATACAGACGATTTATTCGCGCATGATTCCGGGAAGCGACATCGGCTATATCCGTATGACGGAGTTTAACGCGAAGACGCCGCAGGACATGCACGAGATGATGGATAAGCTCACCAAAGAGGGGATGCAGGCCATGGTGCTGGATTTGAGATTTAATCCCGGCGGTCTCCTCCCGTCGGCGATCGAGGCGGCCAAGGAGTTTATCGGTGAAAATAAGATCGTCGTCTACACGCAGGGCCGCCGAGCGGATTCTAAAGTGGAATACCGGGCGGCGCAGCGCGCGCCGTATGCCAATTTGCCCTTGGCCGTGTTGACCAATGAGGGAAGCGCTTCGGGCAGCGAAATTTTGGCCGGCGCGCTGCAAGATCATCGCCGGGCGATTTTGATCGGAGCGAGAACATTCGGCAAGGCTTCGGTGCAGACGGTGCTTAATCTTCCGGACGGCGCGGGATTGAGGTTGACGACGGCGTATTATTACACCCCCAACGGCCGCCTGATTCATCGAAAAGAATATAAGCGCAAGAAGGCGCAAGATGAGGAAGGTGACGATCCGGAGGGGGTGCCGCTATCGCCCGAAGCCAATGCGGCCAAGGAGGAAAAGCCCAGCGAAACCCAGGGCAAGGATAAAAAGACCGCCGGAGAATCCGAGCAAAAATGGGGTATTGACCCGGATATCGAAGTCAAGGTGGACCGCGAGACGGCGGCTAAGGTTTATCAGTCGTTTGACCTGGCTTATTTTCCTGATAAGCCAAACGAGACAAAGCCCATTCAGGAGGTTTTTAAAAAGTCGTCCAAGGATAAAGATCAAAAATCGAATGAAAAGGCAGCGGCCAAGGACAAGGCCGTGGACCCATTTCTTGAGGAGAAGGACAAGGTCTCCTTGCGCGACGTCGTCCTTGACCGCGCCGTTGAACTTCTCAAAGCCAGGAATGTCTTGCTGCAGATGCCGCGATAATAAAAAGAGAGATTAAGAGATTGAAAGATCTGCCTTTTCTAACCGATCTCGCCTTCCCAATTTCATAATCTCCTAATCCCGCAATCTCTTTTATTATGATTCTCGGTATTGAAACCTCCTGCGATGAAACGGCTGTCGGCATAATTGAGTCCAAAGGCTATCAAATTCGAGCCGCTGCCCTAGCGAGCCAGATTCCGTTGCACGCGCCCTATTTCGGCGTGGTGCCGGAATTGGCCAGCCGGGCGCATTTGGAAAAAATTTTTGGCGTCTTGTCGCATTGCCTTAAGAAGGCCCGCATCAAGAGGCCTCAATCTCAAATTGAGGCGGTCGCGTACACGCGCGGACCGGGCCTTAAGGGGGCGTTGTTGATCGGGGAGACCGTGGCGCGCTCCATTTCTCAAGCCTGGAAATTACCGGCGATCGGAGTGCATCATTTGGAGGCGCATTTGGCGTGCACGCTGATTGAATACCCACGCCTTAAAACTCCATTCTTGGGCCTTATTGTTTCCGGTGGACATACGGATTTGGTGGTGGTGAAAGAGTGGGGGCATTATCGCGTTTTGGGCCGGACCCTTGATGACGCATGCGGGGAAGCCTTTGACAAGTTTGCCAAGATGCTGAAGCTGGGTTATCCCGGAGGGCCTCTTATTGACAAGTTGGCGCGGCAAGGCGATGCGCGCGCCATTCGATTCCCAAGGCCGCTTATGGAATCTTCCTGGGATTTTTCTTTCAGCGGACTTAAGACCTCTGCGCTCTATTGGCTGCGGGACCATGGACGGCCGGCAACGCATAAGGGTCTTTGCGATTTAGCCGCTAGTTTTCAGGAGGCGATTTGCGACACGTTAATTTTTAAGACCAAAATGGCCATGCGCCGCTTTGGGCTCAAGACGCTGGTTGTTTCGGGAGGCGTTGCGGCCAACAGCCGGCTGCGCCGGATGCTTTTGAAAGCATCCCATGAAGAATCCTGGCGATTTTTCGTTCCGAGCGCGCCGTTATGCACGGACAATGGCGCCATGATCGGCGTCGCGGGCTGCTTGCGGCTTAAGGCGGGAGGGCGCGCGCAACGGGCGGGAGCGGTTGATTCTTCCCTGCCCTTTCCTCGTTGGGCCTAACTTCAGGTTTAGTTGCAGATTTCCGTATCGTAAACAACGGCGATTGTCGAGCCTTCGGGCGGGACTTTATCATCGTCAAAGATGATGCTGTTGCGTTCTTCGTTGTACGAGTAATCCGCCGCAGGGACATTGGAGACAGTCCCGTCGGGTGTTATGACCACGATGGTAAAAGTTTGATCATAAGGATCTTGGGTTAAATAGAATTCTTTTTTGAGCTGCACCAACTGGTTGCCGAGGTCATCGAGTGTCGGCGACCAGTCCGCCAAGCAAATGGGGTAGCTAAAACCGCCCACATGTTCGGTCAGGTAAAGGTATTCTGCCCCTTCATCAGTGGAACAATTGGGTTTCATGGGACTGATTGAGGAAGAACTGATTTGGCCCCGCTGCTGGCCCAATTCGATCAGTTCTTTGGCCAATTGTTCCTTTTTGGTAGCGGAGTATTCGTCGTTTTCATCGGAAACGACAACAATATGCAGCCCCGCGGTATCGCGCAGGAATCCGGCATTATAGTCCTTCTGGAAGTAGAGGGCCCAGGAGATCGCGTCCAGGCCCATTTCATAGGACGATCCGCTTATGCCAACTTTAGCCATGCTGGAGAAGACGACGTCCGCATTGGGCGTATCAGAATCAATGTAGCGAAAACCGTAGGCGTCGCGGAGTTTTCCCTGGTGGCTGGAATTATCCATATCGGTCGTGACGACGCCGATATGGTAATCAATGGGCGATTCGGATTCTTGGAAGTAATCAAGAAACAATGGAAAGTTACTCGCCAGGAGCTGCTGTTCTGCAGACATGGAGCCCGAATTGTCCACCACAAATAGGACATCCATTTGGTTGGGGATTTGCTGCTCGAAATAATCGGTTGTGGACCCGATGAGGCAGGAGATGCCTGTATCCGCAGTATCCGCAGTTTCCAGCGGCGCGTCTGGTTCGCTGGTCTTGGGAACTAATTCATTGTCAATCCCGCAAGCAGTCAATAGTAATGCAAGTCCCAGTTCGCCAACCATGTTTACTCCTCGTATGTTTTCTCTTGAGCATTCAGCGCGTCGAAAATAACTCCCATGGAGGCGAGGGTTCCAACGCATGCGCCGTTCGATCCGTTAACCGGCGCCTGAGGAGTTTCCCAAAGGGGTTCGCTCGCGGCGTAGGGAGTCATGACATAGCGGCGTTCGTATTGGTGATCGGTCACCTCCAACGTCAATGAACCAATTGTGTACCCTTCGGAGGATTCGCCGGTAGGGTCCAGAGCCGCATCGGTAGGAAGCATAAAAAGTGAGGTAAAGGTTCCGCTTGTTGAGATAAATATGGTGTTGGTCAATGAAAGCTGGCCTCCGATGTAGGAATACCCTTGAACCAAGTTGACCGTAAGTTCAGCGGTGCAACGGGAGTCATAGTCGCAACCCGTGAGATAGAAGTAGTTCATGTTTAATAGTGCACCCTTGATTTCCACCGCGTCCACTGTTGAGAGGCAATCATAGCCCGTGTCCGCCGCGCCCCCCGTCTCCAGCGTGGTCGAGTCCTCTACGGTAGATTGCAAGCCGAGGTTGCAGGCCGCAAGGCCCAACAAGCCGAGAGCGTCAAGATTGGACGCTGTCGCGACCGCAAGAGAAAAGATGATGGCGCCAACTGCGCTTTTGTTTTGCATCTTAGTCATTAAGTTACTCCGCCGGCAGGATTTTAACCAGGGTCCTTTGGGCACTTAAGCGTTAGGACCTTGCGTCGGTCCGGCTTGGGACTTTAGGGAATGCGCCGCGTTAATTCCTTGTGCAGCAGTGATAAAATTTGAGTGCGAGAACAGAACCGGTCTTTTTATTTTCTCTAAAGACCTAAATTTGGGCAGGGACTTTAGTCCCAATTGTTTGGTTCCTTAAGACCCTGCTTTTTTAATGAGAGGAGAGATATCTTTATGGTAATGATATTCAAGAATTTTAAAAAATTACGGCTATTGCCAATTTGTTTGAGCGCTTCCGTATCCTGGGCCGTGAAATCCGCTGTTCCTTATGACCGCTATGGCCGTTTTGAAGGCGTGGGCAGTCCGCAATATCGCTACCGCATTGACAATGAAGCGGAACTGAAAAAAAGTTTGGATGCTGGAATTTATCCCAACACCATTGATCATGATTCGGAGCAAAACATTGCGAAAAAGGAGCTTTGGCGCTTCAGTCATGTTTGGGCAGCGTCTCCTCAGGAATGTCTCAAATTTTGGAGCTCCTTTGACCCGGCGCGTTCCCCATTGCCGCAATTTACCGAAGGCAGCAGGCAGTATTTTTATGCTCAATGTTTAGAGCGTTCGGGACGTCTCAAGGAGGCGTTGAAAGCCTACAATGCCGCCCTGATTCATTTTCCGGGCGTTTTAATTCCTATCGAGCCGGGCCGGGAAGTTTCAGGATCACCTTACGTGGGCGTGCGCTCGCTTGATGCGCTTGAGGCGCTCACGCGGCTTAATCCCCAGGCCGGACTTCGTTATGTGGGCGGTGAGATTCAAGTGGAAAACGGGTTTGACCGCGATTTGGGCAATGATATCTTGCGCGTCTGGCCCGGGCGGCTTCTTGAGGTTTTTCCGGATAAGGCGTTGGTTTTGAGAAAAGACCTTGGTCCTTTGGGGGTCATGGAAACACAACGGTGGCCGTCAGGGGTGAGCTTGACCCATTATGAAAACGGGCATTGGCAAATGCGGTTTCGGGGCGAGCCTTTTTTGATTCGCGCGATTCATTATTTTCCAGCGCCGGATTTTTCTCCGGAGAAATCAACATGGGTCGAGAAGCTGGCCCGATCTTTGGAAGAACCGGAGGATCAAGATTCAACGGCAAAGAAGCCGTCCAATTTTTGGAGCTCGGGGTGGAGCAGCGATCGAAACGATAATGGCGTTGCCGACATAGAAGAAGTCATTTTTGACTCCAATAACAACGGGCGGCGCGACCAGGGCGAACCCAAAATGAGCGAGTTGGGCTTGATCGCGATGGCGGGATTTAACACGGTGATTCTTGAATCCCTGCCTGAAGACGACCATATCTTGCAGGAGGCTTTTGAGAAGCTGGGCCTTCGATTTATTATTTCGGAAAGCCTCGGAACAGATCGCAGCAAACCCTGGGCGCCGTGGGTGCGGCGCGTTTATTACGATGATGAATCCGTTCGCCGGGTGGAACTTTCACAATTGGCATCGGTGGTTCATCGTTACGCGAACAAAAGTTATTTATTGGCTTGGTCCTTGGGTTTCAGCCATCAATTTATGACCCAGAGCGCGAGGTCGGAAACCGGAATGAAAGCCTATTTAGGATTTTTTAAGGAGGCGGCCCAGACCGTGCGGCGCGAGGATCCCCGGCATCCCATTATCGCTGTCACGCAGGATTTGACCGGATTGCCTGAAATTGCCAGGGAGATCTCTCCGGTCGTTGACATTTTGGGCGTCAGCGCCTATCGCGGATTTTATGGTTTTGGGGAGAGCTTTTGGCTGGCGCTTAAGGATTATTGGAGCGGCCCCGTGATGATTTTTGATTATGGAATGCCGGCCTTGGCGCAGGGTGTTTCAAGCAAAGGGGCTCTGCAGCTTCAGCTAACAGCCCACAAACGAGCTTGGGCCGATATTGCCCGGCAAACGGCCTTGGGGCAGGGCTATGGCCGGGCTTTGGGCGGCGCCGTATTTGAATGGAGCGATCAATGGTGGCGTCAAGATTGGAGGAGCCATAAGGCGGCGCTCCGGCATGATGACGAGCCCCGCGGCGCCGGTTCCGCGGCCGATGGAGCGGATTATCCGGAATGGTATGGCCTAGTTTCGGTCCCCGATTTTTCGGACGACGGCATTTTTTTACGCGCGCCCCGTCCCGCGTATTTTTATTATTCAAAGATGTGGAAAAAATAAATCCCCTAAGAGGCGTCAATGATCGTTTGGCTGCTTTCGAGACCTGATCAAGAGGAGCAGGCCCAGTGCCTTAAACTTTTGGAAAATGCCGCGCTTTCTTCGGGCGCGAGGCCCGGCGAGATTCATTGGCGCATTTTGCCCTCATCGCGGATGTGGGTTGAGTGCGTGGAGCTTGTTAAAAATGAACATTATCCCGCGAGCGAATATCCAGCGCTTATTGAATATCCGTTGGTGTGGCAGGATTCACTTGAGTTTTTAAATCTTTTAGCCACCATGGAGGATGTCGCCAAAGAAGAAGACCGTTGGAGCGATTTAGCCGGAAAAATCCGTCAAGACAATCTCGCCTCATCGGTCAATTTGGTCCCTGGCGCGGCGGCGGTTTCCATTGACGGCAACGGTGACGGGAGGTTGCTGTCGTTTTCTTGGCTGGTGGGCTTGACCGCTCTTTTTTATCGCAAAGATATGCTGCATTTGATGAATCGAGCGCCTGCGGACCTTAATGACTATGAAAGTTGGATCACGAGCGTTTTTGCGATCAGTCAATCGGGGCGCTATAAGGGCCTTGAGATGCCGTTGACGTTTATTTCCGCGTTGTGGTGGATTTTCAGCTTTGGCGGCGATTTTTTTGATCCGCTCAATCTGATGCCGGCTTTTCATCAGGCCGAAGCGCTGCGGGCGATTGAGGCGATGATTCTGACCTTAAGTTCATCGGCCAAGGCCGCCAACCGTGAGGAGTCCGCCGGGTTCGAGCGGCGGTTTTTTGGCGATTTATCGATCAGTCAGGCAACGATCTTTCCGGAGCGGGCATTTTGCCGCATTTCGACTTTTGTGCCGCGCGCCGTCATTCAGGGGGACCCTCGTGTGGTTTCGGCATTGCCGCCCAAAGTGAATGATCGAACGGTGATCGCGCACGAGTACATTTTGGGCGTGACACGCCGGGGGCTTGAAACCGCGGGGGACCAGATTCTGGGAACCGTTGAAAGCTGGTTGTCCGATGCGTCTCTTTGGACGCGCGCCGCCCTGTTGCTTGGTTCTTTGCCGGCCAAAACAGCCATTTGGGGAGGTTATTTCGACGCTATCGCCGATCCCTCTGTCCGTGAAATTTATCATGAAGGGCTGTCGCATGCTCGGTGGGCGCTGCGCTCGCCGTATCTGGCGCCGACGATACGGGCTTATGAGGAGGCATTGGCGCGTCTATATTTATCGGCGATGCGCGAGGGTTTCATTGACACCATGAAAGTGGCCTCCGGCGTGGCCCGCGCCGCATCGGAATATCGGCTCATTTCAGCGATGTATGGCGCGCATGGCGAGCCGTCGAGGATCGTTTCATTGTGAGAAAGGAGACGGCCGAGCTTCCGGATTCGGCCAAATTATCCGGAACCGAATCGTTGCGAGCCCGGTTGCGCGAGTGCCGTCTGGACACCGCGATGCTTCTTAAGACGACGCTGCAGTTTTTGCAAACGGAGCTTAAGGCGGTTGAAGCGGGTATTTTTTTGCTTGATGAGCGCAGAGAAACGCTCAAAGAACTGTGGCGGGTCCGCGGTCATGGCGCGATCGAGCCCGGGGGCCGGGACGATTTATTATGGGAAGGCGGCATCATGCTTGATTTGTTGCGGGGCGCCGCCGAATGGGAAAGCGTCGAAAGCCCCCAGTCCCAAGAGGCGCGCATTTTTTTGGTTCGCATTCCTGACGTCCGTTCCGGCAACCGGACCGCGCCGGATAGCAGCCAACAAAACGTCCGGTTTCAAGGAGCGCCTTTGCTGCGCGGAATCGGCGTTATTGAGATTTTGGCTGATGCCCGCACGGATATCCGTCAACTGACGGACGCCGCCGCGGAGCTTTCCGAATGGCTTGGATTTTCCCGGCTTGAGGAGCAAATCGAGCGGCAATCGCGGCAAATCGAATCATTCAGCAAACTCTCTTGGCTTTTCGTGACAAGCCTTCGCCTGGAAGACCGCCTGCGTATGATTTTAGAGGGGCTTCAGCGGCTTTTTAGTTTCGATCGCATCCGCCTTTATTTGATTGATAAAACGGGAACCCGCCTGGTAGGGGAACTGGAAGCCAATCTGCGGCGCGTTATCCGGCGTATTGACGCGGAAAATTACCCCGTGACGTCGGAGGACAGGCGCGACCTGGTGGAAGTTCTTTTGCAGAGTTTAAGGCAGAATCCCTGGTCGCGTCTTTTAGAGAATCCTTTGGATGAACATGAGAAAGTCATGTATTTGCCTCTGAAAGTGCAGAATAAGGAGTTTGGGGTCCTGGTGGTGGATAATTTGATTTCGCAAGTTTCCATTTCGGAGCAGGCGCGCCAGCTTCTTGAGTCCGTGGCCGGGCAGATTGCGCTGGCCGTGGATAACGCAAGGCTTTTTTCGGAGGTCGAACAGCTTTCGCTCTACGACGCGCTCTCCAAGCTGCCCAACCGGCGGTACTTTGAGCAGCGGTTTCAAGAGGAACTCTACCGGGCCTACCGTCATCGGCAGCCGTTTGCCGCATGTTTGATGGATTTGGATTTTTTTAAGGAAATAAATGATACCTTCGGGCATCAAATGGGCGATCAGGCCATCCATGGCATCGGCCAGGCCATTTTGTCCGTCATCCGCCAGAGCGATTTTGCGGCCCGCTGGGGCGGCGATGAAATCGCCCTTATTTTGGGAGACACAACCGCGCAGGATGTGGCGCAGGCCGCGCAGCGCATCATGCAAGCAGTGCGCGGCGTGCGGCTTTTCTATCCGGCCAATCCGCCCAAGGAAATTGGCGTAACGGCCAGCATGGGCATCGCCCTGTATCCCCAAGACGGGGCTGACATGGAGTCATTGATGGCCAGCGCCGACCGCGCGCTGTATGAGATGAAATACCGCGGCCGCAATGGTTTTTGTTTATCCTCCCAGGCTCCTCCAGACAAGGCCGCAGAAGGACCATCTGCTCTCTTGCCTCCCCCGCAAACCGCCAACGGCCCTTCTTGACAACCCCTCCTTTTGGGGGTAATTCTAAATAGGGAGGGACTAATGTATTTAAATCGGTTATTTTCTTTTTTTATGCCTAAAACATGAAGTATGCAGCATGATTCGGCTTTCATCAAAATTAGCGAATTAGCGCGCCGGGCCTCGGTCATGGCGTCCACCATCAGGTATTACACGGATCTTGGTATTTTGAAAGTCGCGATGGAAACTGAGGGAGGCCACCGCCTTTATGATGGCGGCAGCTCTCTGCGAAGAATTCGGATGGTTCACGCTCAAACAAGCCAGGGGCGCACCTTGGAGCAGGCTCGCGAGGAGATCGCGCGCAGGGAGCAAAGTTTGGTGCTGCTGGTGGTTGATGATGAGCCTTCGGTGCCTGATTTGATCCGGTCTATTTTTGAGACTTACAAGGGGCGATTATTGCCCGAATCGTCTCAAATTTTGCCCAAGGCTGAAATTTATGTGGCGGAGGAGGGATTCTCCGCGGGAAGGCGCTGCGGCGAGCTGCTGCCGGATTTGATGATTTTGGATTTGATGCTGCCGGGCCAAAGCGGGGTGAAAATTTGTCGGGCGCTAAAAAACGACCCGGCATTTAATTTCATTAAGGTGCTGGCCATCACCGGTTATGACACACCGGAGAACAAGGCTGCGATTATGGCCGCCGGCGCCGACGCCTACCTGCCTAAACCTTTTTCCATTAAGGAGTTTTTGACGACATTGGGGGCCATGGGATTGTGGTGAAAAAGAGCAACAGGTTCAAGGTTCAAGGTTCAAGGTTCAAGAGAAAAGATAATTTTTTTAGAATTTTTGTTTTTTTATTTTTGACTGGGAACTGGGAACTTGGAACCCGGAACTTTTTATTTGCCGCGGCGCCCGATCCGCCGGCGAATTTGCGCATGAATCCTTCCGTGTATGATCATTGGGCGCATTTGATCTGGGACGCGAGTCTTTCATCAGGCGTTGTTAAATACAAAGTTTATAGGACTACGGTCGCAGGGTTTGCTCAAGACGTCGTGCAGGTCGCAACGTCAACAGCTCTTAATTATTTGGACCTCAATCTTGACAATGGCGTTGTGTACTATTATCGGGCTGTTTCGGTTAATGGGGCCGACGAAGAGAGCCTTCCTTCGATATCAACGCAAATCTGGACCCATCCCATCGCGCCGACGCCCGGGGGCGGGTTTCGGGTGGCCGAGGTGACGACCGCGTCCATTTATTGGGTCTGGACCCCGGGAACCGCGCCGGAAGGCGCTCAGCGATTGATTAATGTGGTGACCGGGGATTGGGTCGGTCCGGAGCTTGGCGTTTCTACCGCAGCCTATGCCGAAACCTTGCTGACACCGGGGGTCTCCGTGGCCTCGCGCGCGGTCGTGACTTATAACATCACCGGGCGCGCCTCATCAAATCCCGACGGCATGGCAACCTTGGCCAATCCGGTGGTCAGCTTGGGATTTACGTTTGTGGGCAGCAGCGTGGCGGTCGCCTGGGGCGCCAACGGCAATGGCTCAAGCGCCCAATACTTGGTTCAGAAAAGTTTAGACGGCGTTAGTTATTTTCAAGCGGATTTAACAACGAAAACCAGCTTAACGGATGGCGCCGTTGCCGAAGGCTCAACGGTCTATTACAGGATACGTTCGCAAAATGACCGGGGGGTTGGCGCTAGTTTTTCCGTTCCCATTTCAACGGCTATCGGCAGGGTCCCCCCGGCCGCGATTTCGGATTTGACGGCGGTTCCCGGGGCCAATGAGGGATCGGTTTTATTGTCATGGACCGCGACCGGCGAGGATGGTTATTTGGGCGATTTTCAGCCCCCGGCGCAATTTACTATCCACCGCAGCACGGCTTCCGATATGAACCCCGCATCGCTAAACGAAATCAGCATCACGACTTCCACCGGGCAGGGCTCGCGCAATGGCGTGGTGTTTGAGGGCCTAAATCCCGGCACGACGTTTTATTTTCGCGTGTTCACCATGGATAACGATAAAAATTTATCGGCCGCTTCCAATCTGGCTTTTTCATGGTCCCAGTGGGACACCGTGGCGCCGTCCCGGATTACGAATCTGACGGTCAATCTTAGGGGCGATACGACGGCTTTTCTCGAATGGTCAAGCCCGGGAGATAACGGCAGGGGCGGGGCTTTTAATGGAATCTTTGAAGTCGGATATTCCTCTAATCCCATTGATACGGACGAACGATTCGACGCCTTGGCCCAGATCGTGCGTTTTTCAACAACGACAAACCCTCGCGAATACTATTCATGCACAATTTCAACCTTAGTTTCCGAGAGCCGTCTCTATTTCGCCGTCCGGGCTTATGATGATCGGTTTAACCGGTCCCCCATATCGAATCTATTCGTGGTGCCTCTCGACAATGTGCCTCCGCCGGATGTGGCGGGCTTTTTGATCGAACGCGACACCGGCACGGATAATCTTAATAGGCTTTCGTGGAGCGTTCCTGGATCCGATGATATCGCGCGCCTGTTGGTTATTCGCAGTAGTCCCACGGCGCCGTCGCGAAGCCTGCTTAAAAAAGGAATCCCTTTGGGCAAGGGGTCAAAACTTGCCGATGGAAGCATAGTTATTTCGACAATCACGGCCGCCGTCGGTTCCTTGGTGCGTTATGAAGATTTGATTCCAGGAGTCGGGTCTCTTTATACGACTTTTTATTATCTCATCGTTAGCAGCGATGCCGTGGGAAATTATTCATCGGGAACGCTTTCGTCGGTTTCCTTAAGAGAGAATATCCCGCCGCGGGAGCCCTATGGCGTGCTGGCCGAAAAAATCAGCCGTGATTTTATTTTAATCAGCTGGCTGCCGCCGAAATTCAACGGCGATGGTTCGCTCATCGCCGCCTCTTCGGTCCCCAGGCCTCACGAGGTGTCGGCAATTGAGATTTATAACGCCACCGCTCCCGCCGGTCCTTGGAATTTATGGAAAACCACAAGTCCCACCGAGTCTTCCCTGATTGTGCGCACGTCAGGCTTGGAGTATTTCAGGCTTCAGGCGATTGATGTTTATGGCAACAGATCTCCCGGCGCGAGCATGATTGTGGATAGTTCGGCGACTGTGACAGAGACGGTGTTAGGAGGACGTTCGTATGTGAGCCTGGCCCCATCCCTGGCGTCGTACCTTCGTCCCTCCGGAAATCCCCTCGGGCAGGCGTTGCGGTTGAGATCTCAAGAGATCAATGAAGAGGAACGCGGGATCACCTATACCGCCGTTCGTTTCTGGGCGGAAATCGTGGAGAGCGGTCAAGAAGCGAAAGGATTGGTTTTTCCTCGATCCGAGGCCAAGGTCGTGCTGCATTACGCGGGCAATGAGCGCGGCGAGGTTTCAGCGGCATCGGCGCTCTCCCGCGATATCGCCGGCGCGCCATTGGTTCAAGAGGGAACCGTCCGGCTGGAAAACGCCGACCGCGAATTGGGTCTTTATTGGCACAACGGCCAGGGCCGCATTAAGGTTTATGGCGACGTGGATAAAACCGACCAGACGATTTCATTGGAAACCGCGAGCCTGGGCGGTTATTATGTCCAAAAGCTTTACAGGGAGGCGGCATTTGATTTTGATGTGACCCAAGTCGAGCCCCGCGTGCTCACGCCCAATGGCGACGGCCGCAATGATGTGGTTATTTTTCGGTTCAATAATCCCAAGGACTCTTCGATCACGGGACGAATTTTTGATTTGAGCGGCAGCCGCGTGGCTGATTTGACGGCGGGGCCCGTCACGGACAGCAAAATGTGGGACGGCCGCGATTTTCAAGGCGCTTACGCCGGTTCGGGAGTTTATATTTACCAGCTTGAGGCCGAAGGGCAAATTTTTAATGGGACCTTAGCGGTGGCACGGTGAGAAAAACAGGATGCGGGCTGCAGAAAGATTCAGATTTTTTTCGTCCCGCAGCCCGCAGCCCGCAGCCCGCAGCCTATTTTATTGTTCCCTCCACTGGTAAAGGCGCCAGTCTTTCCGATAAGAGTCTATCCCAAAGCCTCTCGTCTCTGCGGCCGCAGGGAGGGGGTTTTGGTATAGACTCCCAACGGAAAGATGGCGTTCGATTTATTGATCAAATCAAAAGTTCCCAGTTCCCAGTTCCCAGTTCCCAGCTAAAGAAAAGAGTGAATTTTTTGATTGGTCTGTTTATTTTTTTAACTTGGAACTTGGAGCTTGGAGCTTGGAACTCTTTTGCCGCCAATCTCCAATCTCAAGGCTTCGGCGCCAGGCACGTTGGTTTAGGCGGCATCGCTGCCGTTGTGTTTTCTGACGACGCCTATGGCATGGCGCATAATCCGGCCGGGCTTTCATTAGCGTCCAATCCGGAAGTTGTCATGGATTACGCCCGGTTGCTGATGGGTCTTTCAGATGAATCGGGGCTGGAGGAAAGCTACGCCGGTTTCGTTTATCCGTGGCAGAGCTCTCCCGGCGCGGCCGGGGCCGCGGGACTGGCGCGCTCTTTCATGGGCGTGGAGTCATCGGCGCAAGGCGCGGCGGTCGATCTTTTCAGCGAAGAGATTTTTTATGCCTCCTACGGCGAGTCTCTGCCGTCCCCCCTGTTCGGCGGCCATTGGCGGTGGGGATTGACCGCGAAATGGATTCGGCGGGCGTTCGGCGATATTGAGACCAATGCCAACGCGCTGGACAATAACGGCAATGCCACGGGCCAGGTCGACCCCGTGTTTGCCGGAGGGCTTTCCCAGGACGCTTTCAGTTTTGATGCAGGATGGCATTGGAGCGCGCTCTCGGGGTGGTCTGTCGGTTTTTTGGCAAGCAATGTTAATGAGCCGGATTTGGCCATGGCCGATAATGACTCGGATCCCCTTTGGCGGGGGTATCGGGCGGCGGCGGCGTATCAGGTCAGCCCCTTGACGGTTTTTACCGGCGGCGTGGAAATGGTTGAACGGCTTGAAGGATTGTTGGACCACAGAGCGAGCTTGGGATGCGAACGTTTTTTTCCAGCCGGTTCTATCGGTATTTTTGGGGTTCGCGGCTCGTTGGGCGCGGGCTCGCGAGACTGGGCAATGGGGGCCGGGGGATTTTCCTGGAAAACGCGCGCCTTGAGCATTGATTACGGCTATGAGATGAGTTTCGGCTCTCTTCGTTCGGTTCAGGGGAGTCATCGCGTGAGCTTGAGTTTGCGCTTCGGCGAGCCGCCTGCCGAAGACGATGTGTTTGAGCTTTACCGGCAGGAACGCGAAGCGCGCCGGCGTCTGGAGCTTGAAATCGAGCAGGGGCGCGACCTATTGGCGCGTCTGATCACGGCGAGCGAACAGCAGGCTTTTGTGCCGCCGCCCGCGCCGCCGGCAGTGGTTGTTGAAGTCGTGCGCGATACGGCCAAAGAAGCGGGGGAGCGTGATTTTGAAGCCTTTTGGGAACTTTATCAGGAACGCAAAAAAGCCGGCGCCGCATTGATGGAGCGCGTCGCCCTGCTGCAGAGCAAGCTTGATCTCCATGGGCGCCGCCCGGCGTTTGCCCAAGAGTGGCAGGAGCTTCGTTCGACAATGGATCGCGAACAAAAGGACTTTGAGCAGATTTGGGAAAGCTACAAAAGACTGGCGTCGCTCAACGCTCCCGCGGACACCCTCCGGCAATCCTTGAATCGCATTGTTCGCCGGTTTGAGGGAAGTTCCGTTAACCTTCGCGAGGTTTATCGGGAAATGGACCGGCTTAGGACAAATTAAGAAGTTGCGAGTTGCGGCCGTTCGTAGCCCCGCATGCAGAGCTGCGGGACCCTGGAGTGCCGGCCCTTGGGACAGAGCCCAAGGACCCAGAAGCGCCAGAGGCGCGAAGGGAGGCACGAAGGGAGCTCGCGGCGCCGGATGCGCCTGGGCGCCGCTCCGAGTTTTGAGTTGGGGGTGAAAATATTGAATTTGGCATTGAAAAGTCGGGGAATTTGCAGAACACTATTCACGTGAGATGGAGCAGCCGTATTTTTTTCTTGATTGCAGCCGCTGTTGCGTCCCAAGCGTTGCTGTTGGCCGGCTTTGCCGCCATCCAAATCGAGCGGCGGTCTTGGGAGAGAACGATAGAGTCCTTGAAATTGGACTTGCGCCGGGCCCGTGATTTGCAGGCATTTTTTTTGGACATGGAGCAAGGTTCATCCGGCGCCGTGGCTTCGGTTAAGCGCGCGGTCATCGAATCCTGGCACGCCAAGGCGCAGTCGTGGAAGCCATCTGTGGAGGCGTTTGCGGCTTATGGGCTTTACCGGCCTTTTCGGGAAGCTTACGATAATTATCAGGAAGACTTGCAGGCGGCGACGGAATTCCTGGATCGGACCCAAGGCCTTCAAGACCGGACTTCACTGCTGGAAGCGCTGACGCTTCTTAAAACCTCCGAGCAAGTTGTACGCGGTCATTTTAAGCCGTTGATTGAGGAAATTTCTCAAAAGCTTGAATCAACGGATCGAAGCGGCCGCGAGCGGCTTACGGTTTCGTTGACGGCCTTGGTCTTCCTGGGACTCTTTTCCATAATTGGAATTCTGATTTTAGGCGGACTTTGGCTAAACAAGTGGCGCCGGCAGTCGGAAAATCTCAACAGTATTTTGCGTCAGCTCGCCACGGGAAAATCTCCACAGGGCGTTTTTGAAGATCGCCGCGGTGAACTGGGGAGCATGGCCTCGTTGGCCGTTGAGGCCGCGCGTCAGCTCGTCGATCTTAGGCAAACCATGATCCGTTGGGATCGGTTAAAAGCGATGGGTCAATTGGCCGGCGGCATCGCCCATGAGCTTAACAATCCTTTGACCGGCGTTTTAGGCCAAGCGGAGCTTTTGCGCGAGCGGCTTCCGGAAGGGGACCCGGCGCGGTCCCATGTGCTCAAGATCATAGCCGCGGCGGAGCGCTGCCGGCGCATCGTGCGCAATCTCTTGGACTTTTCGCGCCAGCGCGACGCCGAATTTGCGCAGGTGGATATCGAGACCGTGCTCCAGTCCGTTAAGGATTTGATCGGCAGCGAGCTGGTGAAATTCGGCATTGAGTGGATCGAGGAGATTGAGCCGGGGCTGCCCTCGTTTTGGGCGAGCCCGGTGGATTTAACCGAAGCGCTTTTGAATTTGATCGTCAATGCCAAAGACGCCATGCCTCGAGGCGGCCGTTTAATTGTTCGCGCGCGTGAGGCCGGCGGGACGGCGGTTTCATTAACGGGCCAATGTTTGGTTCTGGAGGTTGAGGATTCCGGCGAGGGCATCGCGCCGGAGGCCCTTTCCAGGCTTTTTGAGGCGTTTTATACGACCAAAGAACTGGGCAAAGGAACGGGCCTTGGGCTTTCGACGGTGTATGGGATCGTTAAAAACCATGGCGGCCAAGTGAAGGCCTCGAGCCCTGGACCGGGCCGCGGCGCAAAATTTACGGTCTATTTGCCGCTGACGAACGTTCCTGTAGGCGTTGCGGGGTGATATGGAAAGAGAGATGGAAGAGGAATTTTTAAGCTTAAGCAAGCGCCGCTATCAGGGTGAAAAGCAAAGTTTGCTTGACATGCTCGAGCTCAAAGAGCGCGAAGTTGAGGATTTGCGCGTTCTCATCAAGGAACAAGAGCAAAAATTGCGGGACTTGACCGCCGCTCTCGATGAAGAACGATTGCTTCGAGGGGAGGAGTTGGCCCGGTTTCAGATCGAAATTCAGAAATTTCAGGAAAATTTTGAGAATGAGCGCCGCGTTGTTTCGAAGGAAGATGAGCTCAACCGTGCCATTGTCAAGGGCTTGAATGAGCAGATTTTGGAGCGCCAAAAAGAGCTTGAAAAGGTCTACGACGAAAACAGGCGCGTGTTAAGCGGTTTCAAGGATCAAATGCTCGCCAAGACCGCTGAAATTGAAGAAATGAAGCGTCGGGAGAAAGAACTGGAGACCAAAATCGTCGCCAGCGACGGAGCCGCCAAGGAGGAGGTCCAACGTCTTTCGAAGAAAATTTTCGAACTTGAAGATTCGTTGGCCAAAGAAAAAGAAGCCGGCTCTAAGCTGGAAGACGCCTCAAAGACCGCGCTCACCTCCAGCACCGCGGCTTTGCTAGAGGAGCGCTCCAAACTTGTTTCGCTGCAGAACAGGGTCACGGATTTAACTCAAGCCGTGAGCAAGATCGAAGGGGAAAAACGCCTGGCCATTGAAAATTGGGAGCGCGAACGAAAAAAATGGGAGGAGCTCTGGGAACGGGAGCGGCGCGTTTGGGAGAATCAGCGCCTGGGATTTGCCGATTGGGAGGGCAAATATTTTAAGGAAAAAGCGCTTTGGGAAAAAATGATCGCGGAAAAAGAGGAAAAAGAGATTCGTCTAACCAGGGTTTTTGGAAATTTAATTTCGGAGCTGTCGCGGGCCGGCAAAAACTGGGCTTTTTCCAAGGGAGCTGATGCGCCCGCGGGTGTTTCTCCAGAGGCGCCTACGGCGAGATTTGATCAAGATTCGGCCCCCGAATCGAGTTCCCTCGCCCCTATTGTTGAGCCCTCTCCCCCTAGAGGGGGCGAGGGCGATAAAGAAATGGACAGCGCCCAGAGGAAAGAAAGAACGCATGCAAGAATTCTTAAGCATGATCGGTGGATTCGCCTTGGGTTTTGGTTGAGCGCGGCCTTATTGCTGGTTTTGGCCGCAGCAGGAGGCGTGCGCGTTGCTCAATGGTTTTTCGTAACCAAGAAAGCCGTTGTTTTTAAAGAAGCGGCTTCGTGGGATGCGCCGGCGCAGAGCCCTTCCGGGCTCGCGGCCATGGCGGGGAAAAGCGATCTGTTGTGGCTCGCTGACTGGAAGACGGGAGCCCTGCTTGAGGTATCGGCGCTGGAGCCATCGCGCGTTTTAAAGCGCCATGAGCCCAAGAATAGTTTTTTTCATCCCAATTCGATCGCCGCGTCCTCGGATGGAAAATATCTTTTTGCTCTCGACTCCGTGGCCCGAAAAATTACCCGACACGACGCGAATGATCCCTCCCAAATTTTAGAGGAAGTCACCACGCCTTCGGCGTCATCCCTATTTTTGACCCTCCTGTCAGTTCCGGGTTCCGAGTCCCGAGTTCCGAGTTCGGAGGGGTCTCCTTCGGAAAATCCTCACCCCCCACCCCTCGCTCCGCGCCCCTTTTTGGCCGTCTTAGACACGGTGGAGCGCCAGATTTATCTCTATGATCCACGCACTCTAAAGGTCAAGCCGCAGGCGGCTTTTAAAATTTCCGAAGACATTTTGCCCCTGGCTTTAGGGTCTGAAGGAAATTCGATCTTAATTCTTGACGGCAAAACCCGCGCCATTATTCGCTTGGGACAAAGCGACAAGGGCGAATGGCGCCCAGAGGGCGTCATTGGGTTTGAGCTTGATTCGGGCCCCGGACTTTTATCCACAGCGACCGCGCTTTTGGCCTATGGTCATGATGTGTTTTTAGTTCTTGAAAACGATCCACCGCAAATCGTCTTAACCCGCCGGTCGAAGTAATTTTTGTTTGTCCCTTGATATCGTCTTGAGCGCCCGCTATTCTAGTGAAAGAGCGCGTTGGAGAATGATTGCCGGGCGCGAATCTGGTTTGTATTGAGTGAAAGAAAATAATATGTTTGGGGGGATGGGACGACTGGGCAGGCCGTTGGGCGCGTGGGCATCCATTGCCGCTATTCTCTTTTTATCACCGCGATTTCTCGAAGCTCATGTCAGCAAATCCACCTTTAGCCACATTGATGTGTATTATGACGAATCAAATGGGAGCAGTGTTTTTAATTTGGAGTGCATTGATATCAGCGCCGGGATGGGTGCGGAGCCTTCCGGCGGGGCCAGCTTGGTCAATGACGTTATTCCGGCGATTGATTTTAATGCTTTCTCAAGTTCGGACGTGAGCCCCAGGACCGCCGTTTTATTTGTGGTTAGAAATTCCTCCTGGCCCGGCCTTGGCGGCTTGGCCAGCCTAAGTGAGGCGACGTTAAAGATCAAGCGCAGAGTTTTAAAATCAGATAACACGCTCTCCGATGAAGAGGTTCGTTTGTTTAGTTTTCCCAATGTTAATGTTAACGCGACGGATGGGATTGCAAATATTTGCGCCTCCTGGGACGGCTCATTTTTCGTTGATGAAAAGGGTTTTGGCAAGGTCAATGGCGTGTACACCGCCGAAGCGACCATCAAGTTTTCAACAGGCGATTCCGAAGTTGAAGCGACACTCTATTTTCCCGGCGATGGTCAGTTTCCGATTGCCGTGGATGTTATGGATATCCATTCCGTCGTTTCCAGCCCGACTGTGTACGGAAGCGTTGCGGCATTGCCTGTTAATCTCAATTATAAACTTTCCAAGTCGGCCTTGGTCACCATTGATATTTTCAAGGGTTCAGATGGCAATTATGAGGCCGATCGGCAATGTATTCAGGATTTAGATGAGGATACGGGAAATGCTTCGACAAATTTTCATCCCGTTTTAAGAAGAAATTTAGGCTTTGGCGGCAGTTTGACCACAGGCGGGTGCAACGTTCTCTGGTCCCAGTCGGGGGCAGGACGCTTTGTCCGAAGATTGGTGGATAACCAGGCTCGCTGGGGCGAGGATACAACGCAGGGCAAGCTGGGAAACAGCGAATCCTGGGATGGCAAGGATGAAAATGGAAATCTTGTGTCTTCAGGCACTTATGTATTTCAATTATTTGCGTGGGATACGGATTCATTGGCCA
Source organism: Elusimicrobiota bacterium (assembly GCA_016207685.1). GTDB lineage: Bacteria > Elusimicrobiota > Elusimicrobia > JACQPE01 > JACQPE01 > JACQPE01. Next base: position 24,138 of record JACQPE010000201.1, read on the forward strand.
ATTTGGCAGAGACAACCGGCGGCCATGCCCATGACATTGCCTCAACCACAACATTTTCAGTCGCCGTTGATCCCTTGCAGCTTGTCAATCTTAGCGTTCAGGGATTGGACACGACATCCACGGGTTACGCGGGCATCAGTTTTCAATTGACCGAGGCGGCGACGGTTTATTTTTCTATTTGGCAGGCCAGCGCGGCATTTTTGGAAAATCAGCCTGGACCTTATGACCAGGCCAAATTTCCGATTCCTGACGTTTATCCCTTGGATTGCTTGAATCTGCCCAATGGGACGGCGAATTATACGGCCAATTGTCCGCAGCGCATACGTCGTTATGTCAATGTGTTTCCCGCCAAACAAACCGTTTCCATTGTTTGGGATGGCCGCGATGAGGGGGGCAGGCCGGTAGAGGATGGCAATTACGTGGCCACGGTTTGGGCCGCGGAAAATGAGACTTATTCGGTTTTTTCCAGCTCTGTGATAAAAACTTCAAAACCCAAAATTGTGACGTTGCCGGTCACCAGGGGATTTGTGCCTTTATCCGCGATTGCGCCGGTGACGACGTCATTGTCTAGTCCGGCGGTGACGGGGCTGGAGCCGTTTTATTACAACTATTCTCTGGGGCGCGACGCGTATGTCAACTTGCGCGTTAAAGCGTCGCTCAATCAAAATGCGGGCAGCCAAGTTGATCTCGATGCCAACACTTCCGGGACGCAGAATATCTGCACGAGCACTTCGGGCTGCACCGTGGCGCACCTGGTGCAAGGCGAGATTCGCTCCGGCGGCGTTTTAGTCACGGACCCCATTAACGGCTGGGACGGCCGCACCGTGGGCTTGGCCGCGGGCAACGGCGTGCGCATCGCCAGCGGCAGCTACATGATCGAGCTCACCGCCACGGATACGTTATTTCCCACCCGCATTTCCACGATCACGACTTATATGGTCATCAATCTTCTGCGCACGTCCTCCGTGGGGACCAGTTCGATTATTTCAAGCTCTTCGGGATCAGCCACGATTTCTTATGTCCTATCGGAGGCGATGGGCACGCGCTGGAACATTTATTCGCCCACTTCGACATTTTCCGGAGGGTGGCCCAACCTGCAGCTTCAAAACGGCACCTTGGTGCGTTCGATTTACGGCTTGCGCCCCGGCCGCATTAAGATCACGGAAACATGGGACGGGACCGATGAGGACGGACTTTTTGTTGAAGATGGGAACTATATCGCCGTATTGATCTCATCGGATGTGTACGGCAATTACTCAACGGATCAAGTGATGAAGGAGATCTCCGTGGCCCGGGGCCAAATTCTTTTTACCGGAGCGGAAATTATTCCGACGTTTCCCAGCGCGGAAAATTCTTCGGCGACGCTGAATATCCCCCTCGAGCCCTTTGAGATCACCTACACCCTCTCCCGGGACGCGTATGTGACGATTGATGTCAATAATGATGACGACGGAACGTTGGTCAAGCGTCTTTTGGACCGCGAACCGCGCTCGGGCTTGATCGAGCAATCGGAATTTTGGGACGGCACGAACACGGCGGAAATCCGCCTGACCACGGGAACGTTTTTAATCGACATCACCGCCGAGGACCAGTTCAGCGTGAGCGCCTCATCGAATATCGAGCGCCTGTCTCTTTTTATGGATAATTTAAAAATTTATGACGTGGCGGCGACGCCCTTGACTCCGGATTCCGAAGCCGCGGAAATTTCTTATCAGCTTTCA